>JBBQXC010000016.1:0-43413 GCA_038210005.1 Gemmatimonadales bacterium | reverse complement strand
AGGGTCACGATGAACGGCGGCAGTTTGATGCGCGTAACGAGCAGTCCGTTGATCATCCCGGCGAGCGTGGTGACACCCATGCCGCCGGCGATCGCCAGCGCCGGATGCCATCCGTGCTTCACGGCCAGCATGCTCATCGAGACCGACCCGAGCGCCATGATCATGCCGCAGGCGAGGTCGATGCCACCGGTGAGGATGACCAACGTTTGTCCGATGGCGAGCACGCCAACCACCATCACTTGGCTCAGCACCAGTGAGAGATTCGCGCCGGTCAGGAATCGCGGGGATTGCAGCGCGAAGAAGGTGCACGCGACCAACAGGGCAACGAGCGGACCGGCAAAGGCCAGCCGCCGAACAGTCATTTGTCTCCCCAACAGAGTCCGAGTGCCTTCTCCGCGCCGAGGCTGGAAACGCCGGCCACGCTGTCTCTGGCGATGAGTTGCACGCCGGTATCCACGTACCCCGACGCCTTCTTGCCGGTCTTGATGAAGGCCATCGCCGCTTCGACACCCAATTCGGCCATGCGCAGCGGATACTGTTGCGCGGTGGCCGTGAGCGCGCCGCTCACGACGTTTTGTACGCCGCGGCAGCTGCCGTCGACAGACACGATCAGTACGCCCTTCTCCTTGCCGGCATTCTGTAAGGCATTGAAGGCGCCCGCGGCCGACGGCTCGTTCACCGTGTACACCACATTGATATCTGGATGCGCCTGCAAGCAGTTCTCCATGGCCGTCTGTCCCTTGGCCTGATCACCCATTGCGTCGGTCATGCACACCACTTCCGGCGGCTGGGCGAGTTCGTTGCGCGTCTTCTCGTACGACGGGAGCCCGAAGCCGCTCAGGAAGCCGTTGTGGCGTTGCGCGCCTGTGGGATTTCCGGGAATAAGATCCAACGTCGCGATCTTGGGCGGCGTCGCGCCAAGGCGCGCTTTGGCATACTGGCCGATGAGCTGACCGGCGCGATAGTTATCGGTCGCGAACAGGGCGTCGGTGGCGTCCACCGGGTCGGTCGGGCTGTCGAGGGCAATCACCAGGATGCCGGCGTCACGCGCTTTCTTGATGGCGGGCACAATGGCTTTGGAGTCGCTGGCGGAAATCAGAATGGCCTTGGCGCCGGCGGCCATGAGATTCTCGATGGCGGTGACCTGACCCGCGTTGTCGCCATCCGTGCGCCCTGCGGCGGCAATCAGTGTGGCCCCCTGTGCCGCGGCCGCCTGCTCGGCCCCTTCTTTCATCTTGACGAAGAACGGGTTCGACGCGGTCTTCGTGATCAGCCCGATCACCGGCTTGCTGTCACCCTTGGGCGAACAGGCGAGCAGCAGTGGAAGGCAGACGGCGAGGAGACGCCGAGGAGCCGGACGAGGCAGGGGATAAATGCGCATAGGCAAGGAAATCAGCACGCAATGGCGATTTGGGCAAGAGAGGTTACTGCTAATCGCCACTGGTGATGGCCGCCGGTGATTGCGTACGGCCGCACGACGTGACAGCCTTCCCACCATGCGACTTTCGTCCTTTCGATTCGTGGTCACGCTGGCGGTAGCGCTGGTATTCGTCGTCGGCACCGGCTGTGGCCTGATCAGCGCGCGGAAGCCGCTGTCGGTGCGGCAGCAGATCCAGGCGCGCATCGCCAAGGTGCCCGGTGCGCAGGTGTCGATTTCCATGCGTGACGTCGAACGCGGCCTCGCGGTCGATCTGTACGCCGACACCGTGTACCACGCGGCGAGCATGATGAAGGTGCCGGTGCTGTTCGCGCTCTACGACGCGTTCGCCAAGGGGCGGCTGCGTCCCGATCAGACGATCCGGCTCACCAATCAGTTCCGCTCCATCGCGGACAGCTCCACGTACGTGCTCGATCCGGCCGACGACAGCGACAGCACGGTGTATGCGCGGGTGGGGCAGGAGGTGGCATTGCGCTGGCTGGCCGAGCGCATGATCACACACTCCAGCAACCTCGCGACGAATACGCTGATCACGCTGCTGGAGCCCACGAAGATCACAGCGCTGGCGCGTGAACTGGGGGCGAAGAATACCGTGGTGCTGCGCGGTGTGGAGGACACGCCGGCGTTCCGGAAGGGCCTGAACAACGTCACGTCGGCCAGCGACCTGGTGGTGCTGTTCATTGCCCTGCAGTCGCGACGGGTCGGCGACAGCACCGCAACGGCGGACATGCTCCACATTCTGGAGCAGCAGGCGTTCAATTCGCAGATCCCGGCCGGGCTGCCGGCAGGGACACGCGTAGCGCACAAGACCGGTAGCATCACCGCGACACGACACGACGCGGGGTTGGTGTACCCGCCGGGGAGGGCGCCGTACGCGATCGCGATTCTCACGCGCAATATCACGGATCCCAAGGTCGCCGACGCGCTCGCGGCAGACTGCTCACGCATCATCTGGGAGTGGCTGGCCAAGTGAACGATCTCACGACGGGCTCCGTCCCCCGTCATATCCTGCGCCTCGCCGTACCGATGGCGCTGGGGATGCTCTTTCAGACGCTCTATTTTCTCGTCGACCTGTTTTTCGTCGCGCGACTGGGCGATGCCGCTGTGGCCGGCGTGAGCGCGGCCGGCAACGTGCAGTTCATCATCATGTCGTTCACGCAGATTCTCGGCGTGAGCACGATGGCGCTGATTGCGCATGCGGTCGGTCGAAAGGACCAACCCGACGCCAATCTGGTGTTCAATCAGAGCGTGCTGTGGGCTTTCGTGTGCGGTGTTGCGACGCTGGTGGGCGGCTATGCGCTCTGTGGTCACTACATGAGCGCGCTCGGCTCCAATGCCGATACGGTGGCGGCCGGCACGTCGTATCTGCGCTGGTATATCCCGGGACTTTCGCTGCAGTTCGCGCTGGTCTCCATGGGCAGTGCATTGCGCGGCACGGGCATCGTGAAGCCCGGCATGTTGGTGCAAATGCTCACGGTCGTGCTCAACATCATCTTCGCCCCGATCTTCATTGCGGGGTGGGGCACCGGACGCCCGCTCGGCGTGGCCGGCGCTGGGCTGGCGAGTTCGCTGGCCATTGCCATCGGCGTCATCGCCATCTCGGTGTACTTCATCCGGCTCGAACACTACGTCACGTTCCAGCGCGCACTGCTGTCGGTACGCATCGATGTGCTGAAGCGCATGCTGAAGATCGGCGTGCCACCGGGTGCAGAGTTCGCGTTGATGTTTCTGTTCACCGCGGTGATCTATACCGCGATCAAACCGTTCGGTGCGGAAGCGCAGGCCGGCTATGGCATCGGCTCCCGTCTCATGCAGTCGCTCTTCCTGCCCGCCATGGCGGTCGCATTTTCAGCGGCCCCGATGGCCGGGCAGAACATGGGAGCCGGTCATCTCGATCGCGTGCGCGAGACGTTCAGGTGGGCCGCGATCACGGGTAGTATCCCCATGGCCTTGCTCACGCTGCTCTGTCAGTGGCGCCCGGAGCTGCTGGTGCAGGGCTTTACGAATGAAGCCGCGGTGATCGCGGTGGCGACGCAGTTTCTTGGCGTGATCTCGTGGAACTTCGTCGCGACCGGATTGAACTTCACGTGCGGAGGCATGTTTCAGGCGCTCGGCAATACTGTGCCCTCGCTGGTCGCCAGCGCCACGCGACTGCTCACCTTTGCCGTGCCGGTGTATTGGCTGTCACATCGTCCCGGCTTTCAGATCAAACAGGTATGGTATCTCTCCGTGATCACGATGACGATGCAGGCGGTGTTCACGTTGTTGCTGTTGCGCGGCGAACTGCAGCGCAAAGAGTTGAAGCTGGCGACTGCCCGGTTCGCGGTATGAGGCGTACGGTGGCACCGCGGCCGTTTCGTGGTGCGTATCGACGCGTGGCGATACTCGTAGTGGGCGTCGCTGCCGCATGCCGGCCGTGGGCACCGTCATCACCGTCTGAAACCGCGGCGCAGTTCTACACGCTGGTCGACGGCCTCGGTGTACGCGGTGTTCCCGACTCGCTTGCGCTCGACGCGCTGCGTCCCTATCTCGATTCCAGTCTGGTGCGCCTGCTTACCGAGGCGCGGCACGAACGCGACAACGCGGTTCGTCGCGCGCCGAGTGAAAAGCCACCGTTCGTGGAAGGTGACATGTTCAGCAGCCTCTTCGAAGGGAATACGTCGTTCGCGATCCGCACTGTCACCACGCGCGCTGACACCACGTTCGCCGTGATGGCGTTCACCAATGCGATGCAGCCACCCACAGTGAAGTGGACGGACACGCTCGTGATCGTGGCACGCCCGAACGCGACGCCCAAGAGTCCGCAGTTTGTGATCGCCGACTTGCGATACGGCGGCGGCTGGGACTTCGGCAATCGCGGCACGCTGGCGGGGAATCTTCGCGCGGCGCTGTCGCCAGGCAGCGCCGGCGCCGTCACTCCAGTCGTCACACCCGCCGCATGCGCCACGCCCTCTTGTGGAACATCACCGCGCTGACTGCCGCCAGTAGCGTGTAGGCGGCCAGCATTTCCTTGGTGGCGCCCATGGCGCGGACGCTCAACTACATGCCTGACCGGCGCAGGCGGACGGATCCGGATCCGGTTTCCACCAACACGCGTCCCGCGCCATTGCCGATCGTGCCGCGCAAATGGTGTCGTTCCACGGTTCGCGTGCGTACGGCGAAGTCGGTGGTGATGCTGCCGCTGCCAGTCTCGATATCGACCTCGGCGCCGAAGTCGCCAGGCAGCGTCAGCGTAACGCCACCGGAACCGGCGTCGACGCTTACCGACGACGGCGACGAGATCATGTCGAGCGACACGCCACCGCTTCCCGCGTCCACCGAGACGTCGGCGGCCGACACGCTCCCGAGCCGCACACTGCCCGATCCGACATCCACCGTAAGCCGCTTGCACGACAGGTCGCTGGCCGACACGCCACCGGAGCCGGTATCCACGGTGCACTCGTCACTCGACACGCGCTCGAGTGAGACGCTCCCCGATCCATTGTCGACCGACAGGCGGCGACCACGCGTGCCGCGAAGCGCGACACCGCCGGAGCCCGCGTCGACGACGAGCGTTCCGCGCGTATCAGTGGCCGTGACGCGCGCCGACGCCACGTCGAGTCGCAGATCGCTGTCTACGTCCGTCGCACGCATTTCGCCCACCAGCAGATAGCTATCGACTGCCGTGCCGTCGGGCACCAGCACGCGGATGTCGGCCCACGCCTCGAGTCCGCCGCCCGAGCTCTTCACCCGCATGCGCCGCCCGTCTCGGCCACGCCATCCGTCGCCACCCCACGTGCCGTCGTCACGCATTCGCGTTTCCGTGCTGCCACTCCAGCGCCGCTCGGGACCGCCGCGATAGACCACGTTGTCGTCGGGGTAGATCACGCGTAGCGTGGGCAACCCGCGCACGGTCCCGGTCTCTACCCGTAAACGGTCGGCGTCCCGTCCCCGCTTGGTGATCTCGAATTGCACATCCCGGCGATCGCCGCGGACAATGCGCACGTCACCGGCCACGTTGTAGAGAGCCAGGTGCGACCCAGTGAGGGTGCGGCGTTCGGTCTGCGCGGCGAGCGCTGATGGCAGCACCACCGTCAGCGCGACAAATGCGCGAAGTCGGGTGCCGAAGCGGGCGGCGCCCAAAACGGTTGCGCGCAGCGCCGACCGAGCGGAGCTTGAGGGGACGATAAGCATGGGGCTCACGAAAGAATGGAGAAGAGACCTCAACGCTTGGATGCCGCGGCCCGTCAGAATGGTTTGAAGGTCCCGCCACGTTTTCCTTTCCACTCGCCCCATCATGAGTCCGATGCGCACGATTTCCTCTCTGTCCGTTTCGGCGGTCGTCGCGGCACTGGCGTCGGGAATGGCAGCCTCGCCGCTGCACGCCCAGAAGCAGGTGCTGCCCACCTCGGTCGCGCCGATCGACTCGGCCGATCCAGTCGCCCTCATGGTCGCGCGTCTCGACCTCGAGAAGTACAAGACCACGCTGAAGGGACTCACGCAGTTCGGCGACCGGCGTCAGGGTACCAAGCGCAACCGCGACGCGGTGGACTGGATCGAGGCGCAGCTCGAGAGCTACGGCTGCACGAACACCGAGCGCATCATCTATCGCTACGAGCCGCCCACGCTGGCCGAGCGACCTGCTACTCCGCCGCCTGCGGCTACGCCACCGGCGGCCGGACAGCCGCCGCTGCGCCGTGTCGGTCCGCCGGCTACCCAAGCCTCGGGTGGTGGTCGCAATCGTGGTATTCGCACGCGAACCGGGGTGAACAATGATTCGCTGCTGCAGCCGGACGCGCGGTTGCGTGCACTGAATGCGGAGCCCAGCACGCCGGGCGAGCGTCAGGAAGTGTATTGCACCAAGATCGGCTCCACGCATCCGGAAGAGATGTACATCGTGGGTGCTCACATGGACGGCATTGGTTGGGGCGAAGCGGTAAATGACGACGGCTCGGGCACGGCGCTGGTCATGGAACTCGCTCGGGTGTTCAGCAGCCCCGACGTGCAGACGGAGCGCTCCATTCGCTTCGTACTCTGGAACAACGAGGAGACGGGACTGAACGGCGCGCGTGCGTACATCGAGCAGCGTCAAAAGCTGCAGGGCATCGAAGAGCCCAAGGGATCGGGGAAGTATCCGGAACCCAAGTGGCTCGGCATGATTCAACACGACATGATGATGTGGGACCACGGCATGCCGAAGGCCGATGGCACGATCGCCAAGGAGCAGCGTCCAGAAGCCGACGTGAACATCGAGTTCCAGATCAGCTCGAAGATGTGGAAGGCGTCGTCAGAGCTGGCGTGGGCGTTGCATCAGGCCAACTCGAAGTACGCCACCGACTATCCGGCGCAGGTTGGTCCGCACATGACGAACACCGACTCCGGTCCGTTCCAGGACATCATTCCCGCGATCAGTCTGCGCGAGAACGAGCGCGGCACGCAGACGGGCAGCGGATGGAATCCGCATTGGCATCAGCCCACCGACGTATGGTCCACCTTCAGCGACAAGGATTTCCGTCTGGGCCTCAATGCCGCGCAAACCACATTGGGTGGAGTCGGTAGGCTTGTCGGTGCCAAGTTGAAGTCCGCGAACAAGATGTAATTTCTCATCCAGTTTTTGCTGTTCTTCGCGTTCCTTCGCGTGCTCCGCGAGCTTCGCGCGAACCAGCTGGCTATCCGACGGCTCCGGCGCAGCGGCAAGCACGACGGTTCGCGCGAAGTCCGCGAAGATCGCGAAGAGACGCGAAGAACAGCACAAACGATTATGTATTTGGAGTTTTGCTACACCAGCGGAGGAATGCGCCCTGCCCACGGGCGGGCGCGTTCCAATTGACCGGCCACGCGGAAGAGCGTGGCCTCGTCGCCGAAGCGCGACACCAGTTGCGTACCGATCGGCAGTCCCGCCGCGCTCCAATGCAACGGTACTGACATCGCGGGCTGTCCGGTGACATTGAACAGCGGCGTGTACGGAATGAAGCCGTACACTTTCTTCGCGGTCTCATTGAGCAGACCGGCCGCTTTCAGCACACCACCAAGCCCCAATCCGGCGACCACGCGTAGCATTGCACGCTCGGCCGCCGACGGCTGCATTGCACCGATGGTGAACGGTGGCGCGCCGAGTGTGGGCGTGACGAGCACATCGACGTTGGTGAAGAATCGGCCGACCGTGCGTCCGGCAACCTGCAGTAGGCGCACCGACGTCGCGTAGTCGGATGCGCTGGCCGCTTTGCCCACGAGTCCGAGGGCCCACGTCGTGAGCTCCACGTCGTCGGATCGCGGCGCGCGTTTGAGTTGCTGACCGATATACTCGATGTCCGCGCGTGCCTCTGCCGCCACGACGGTAAGAAAGGCCTGCGCCAGCCGTTGGCCATCGACCACCGGTTCGGCGCGCACCACGTCATGCCCCAGCGATTCCAGCAGGGCGGCCGCGTCTTCCAGTGCTGCCACGCAGTCGGGATGCACCGTGTCGCCGAAAAACGGTGTGGTTGTCACGGCGATACGCAGACGACCGGGTTCGCGCGTGACCTCCTCCAGATACGGTCGCTCCTGCGGCGGGCAAGCAACAGGCGCGCCGGTGTCTTCGCCGGCCGTGGCATCGAGCATCGCGGCGGAATCACGCACGCTGCGCGTGATCACATGCTCTTGCACGAAGCCGCGCCACGCGTCACCGATGTCGGGGCCGGTGGGCATGCGACCGCGCGTGGGCTTGATGGCGAACACGCCATTGCACGACGCGGGAATGCGCAGGGAACCACCCCCGTCGCCCCCGTGCGCGATGGGTACGATGCGCGCGGCCACGGCGGCGCCGGAGCCACCGCTCGAGCCGCCGGGGGTTTTGGTGGGATCCCACGGATTGCGCGCTGGTCCCAACGCCTCGCTCTCGGTATACGGCGTGAGACCGAGTTCCGGCGTGTTGGCCTTGCCGATGAACACCACACCTGCGCCGCGATAGCGGGCCACGAGTTCGCTGTCGTGATCACGCGTGATGGCCTGCAGCACCCGCGTTCCGTCGCTGGTGGGGACGCCCGCGATGGTTGTCATCAGGTCCTTGATCAGCATCGGCACGCCAGCGAAGGGCGCGTCGAGATCGACCTTGGCAGCCATGGTGCGTGCCATGGCCTCGAGCGGACGGACCACCGCGTTGAGCCGTGGATTGCGGGCGGCCATGCGGGCGAGAGCCGCCTCGGTCACCTCGGCCGCGCTCAGTTCACGACGGCGCACCAGGTCGGCCAGGCCCAGTCCATCGAGCCCATCGTACTCGGGGAGAGGAAGAGACATGGCGCAAGTGTCGCGGTCGCTGCCGACGAGCGCCAGAGCCCGTTTCAGGGCAGAAACCGGCTCCGCTCGTCCGGTGTGGGCAGCAGGCAGGCGGGGGCGGCAAGCTCGAAGCGCCGGCGGGCGATCTGGTCGTAGATCGCGTCACGCAGCGCACGGGGCACGAGGCGCCCGAGCGTCGCGGCAACGGCCCAGGGGCCGCCCAGATGAGCCGTGACGGCCAGCGCGGCGGCGCTCCGGACGCGTACGGCGGGAATAGCGGGGTCGTACCACACCACCGAGTCGACGCCGGCCAACTCGGGGAACCGTTCGCGGATGAGGGTGCCGAACTGTCCCTGCAGCGGCGCGAAGGCGAGACGCGGCCGCACCGACGCCGGCTCGTGCCGCAGCACGAACTGCACGCTGCCGGCACAGAATCCGCAATCGCCGTCGTACAAGAGCACAGATCGGGAATCTGAACGGGACGTGTCCGTCGCATTGGCCATGCCTGCAAGCTAATGTGCGGCATGTCGCTCGTATCGTTGCAGGACGTCAGTGTCGCCTTCGGGGGTCCCCCCGTGCTCAACCACGCCGATTTCGCCATCGAGCGGGGGGAGCGCGTCTGTCTGCTGGGCCGGAATGGCGCCGGCAAGAGCACGTTCATGAAGGTGCTCGATGGCACCCAGACGCCCGACAGCGGTGCGGTGGTGAAGCTCGGGGGCGTGACGATGGCCCGCCTGGATCAGGAGATGCCGCTGGCGCTGACCGGCTCGATGTTCGAGGTGGTGGCGGAGGGGCTGGGCGATCGCGGCCGCCTGCTCACCGCGTATCACGCGGCGTCGCTTCGCGTGAGCGTGGACCACACGGAGGCTGCGCTCCGTGAACTGGACCGACTGCATCGCGCCCTCGACTCGGCCGACGCGTGGCAGCTGCACATCCGCGTGGAGACAGTGCTCGAGCATCTCGCGCTCGACCCCGAGGCCCGCATTGAACAGGCCTCGGGTGGACGCACGCGGCAAGCCTTGCTCGCGCGCGCGCTGGTGTGCGAGCCCGACCTGATTCTGCTCGACGAGCCCACCAACCATCTCGACATCGAAGCGATCGAGTGGATGGAAGAGTACCTCACGTCGCGCGGGCTGACGCTGATCTTCGTGACGCACGATCGCGCGTTCCTGCGCCGCGTGGCCACGCGCATCGTGGAACTCGATCGCGGCCGCCTCGTGGACTTCGGCACCGACTACGACACGTACCTCGAGCGGAAGGACGACATGCTGGCGTCGGAGGCGAAGTCGTGGGAAGAGTTCGATAAGCGACTGGCGAAGGAAGAGGTGTGGATCCGCACCGGGATTCAGGCGAGACGGACGCGCAACGAAGGGCGTGTGCGCGGTCTCGAGGCGTTGCGCGTGGAGCGGTCGCAACGGCGTGAGCGCGTGGGCACGACACGCGCCCAAACCCAGGACGCCGAGCGTTCCGGACGCATGGTGCTCGAAGCGAACGCGATCAGTTTTTCCCACGGTGCCCGGCCGATTGTGTCGGAGCTGACCACGACGATCATGCGCGGTGATCGCGTGGGCTTGGTGGGGCCGAACGGCTGCGGCAAGACCACGCTCATCAAGTTGCTCCTTGGCGAACTCACGCCGCAGAGCGGCCGCATTCGTCACGGCACGAATCTCGAAATCGCATACTTCGATCAGCGGCGCGAGCAGCTCGACCCTGAGCGCAGTGTGTTCGACAG
Organism: Gemmatimonadales bacterium; assembly: GCA_038210005.1. Taxonomy (GTDB): domain Bacteria; phylum Gemmatimonadota; class Gemmatimonadetes; order Gemmatimonadales; family Gemmatimonadaceae; genus Gemmatimonas. Next base: position 33,010 of record JBBQXC010000016.1, on the reverse strand, counting down.
CATCGCTGACGGCGCCGACTTCGTAACCGTCGGCGGGCAAGAGCGGCATGTGAACGGTTATCTGCAAGACTTCCTGTTCACGCCCGATCGCGCGCGGACGCCGGTGCGCGCGCTCAGCGGCGGTGAGCGCAACCGCTTGCTGCTCGCACGGCTGTTCACGCGCTCGTTCAACGTGCTCGTGCTCGACGAACCCACCAACGACCTCGACATCGAAACGCTCGATGTGCTCGAAGCCCTGTTGACCGCGTTCAGCGGCACGTTGCTGCTGGTGTCGCACGACCGCGCCTTTCTCGATGCCGTGGTCTCGAGCACGCTGGTGTTCGAAGGAAAGGGCGTCGTGCGCGAGTACGTCGGGGGCTATTCCGACTGGCTCCGTCAGCGACCGGCACCGCTGGTCGTGACGGCGGCCCCACCGAAACGCGTGGATGTTCCCAGTGCCGCGAAGTCGAAGAAGCGCAAATTGTCGTACAAGGAAGCCCAAGAGTTGGCGGCGCTTCCCGATCGCATCAGCGCGAGTGAACGGGAGCTGGAGCACGGCTATGGCTCGCTGGCCGACCCTGCCGTGGTCCGCGACCCGGCGGCGCTCGCCGTGGTGCGAGCCCGCGTGGCTGAACTGGAATCGGCGATCCCAGCCATGATGGCCCGCTGGGAGGCGTTGGAAACGATCGCGGGATAGGAAACGCCATCAGTGAAGTGCGGTACGGGCAACGTGACCTAGTAGAAAGTCTGCGCCTTGGTCCAGGCCAGTTCTCCGACTTTCCGGCCAAGTTCCAGACCTTCGGCATTCCCTTCATGGAAATGAATGCCGCCGAACATTCGTGATTCTCCGGCTTCGATCGCTGCTTCTGTGAAGCTTGGCCATTCCAGCACGATCGGCAACTCGGAGAGCTCAGGCTCAGCAGCCAGTGATAGTGACTGGATGAAGGCGCCGCCGAATTTATCTGAACCAGTGAATGATCTGAGGACGGTGGCTGCCGCCATGCTGAAGGCGCTGTGCCCCGACGTGTACTCGGAGAACGGTGGCGTGGGAAATGTCGATCGCTGAAACGGCGTCCAGCTCTCACCGGCAATGGGTCCGATACCGCGACCCGGACCGCGCCACCCTTCGATGACGTGGCCTTGGAACAGCCAGCGGATTGCGCTGATTGGCCGTGCGTAGTCGTAAAACAGCTTCGCCTCCCACGTCGCGATCGCCGCATCGGCGATGGCGTTCGTCAACGCGAAGAACATCTTCGCGTCCTGGTCGATGCCGAACGGCTTGTTGAGCGGAGATCCGTCGCTCTGCGGCACCACAAACCCACGTTCGGAAACGTACAGTGCCAACGCGCACCAGTGGCCGGGCGGCAGCCAGGATTTCGGACCATCGGCCCAGAACTCTGCAATCACTTTTTGACGGATCGTCAGATTGCGCTGGATCTCCATGACATGACGGGCCTGATCGACGAACGTCTGGCTGGGCCACGGCGCTGGGGCCTTCGGGCGGAACTGGTCGGCACTCGTAAGCGCGAAACGCTTCGCGTCCTTCCATTGCGGCGTGATGAATCCCGGTGTGCGCGTTCGCTCGCGGGCCGGATCGAAGTACGTCAGCGGCTGCCAGCGGGACGGATCGACAAGGTCGCTGCGTGATGAACGTCGGAACGGCGCCGCAGGAATCTTGTTGAGCTGTTTCGTGCCGGCATAATCAATCGTGTCGGCGTAACCATTTGCCTGATTCGATCCATCCGTAGCGTAGCTGGCGAGCGTGTCGGCTGCCGCCTTCTTGCCAATGCCTGCCGGAGTCGTTGCGCCGGCCGGACCAGTCGGATTGTATCCGAGCTTTGCCATCGTGGCGTTGAAGAGCGCGAGCACATGCGGGTCGGTTGGCGATGCCGGGGCCGCAGGATTGCCGGAAAACATTCGGGTGCCGGCGACGTAGAACGCGAAGCTGATGGCTTCAGCCTTTCGAGCATCGGTGCGCTCCGCCGCCGGCCTCCGCAAGGCCGCACCGTTCACCGGTCCTTTCGCGGATGCCGTATATGGTGCCCAGGCTTCAAAGGCCGCGCTGTACAAAATGGCCAGCAGTCGTGCCACCGGAGGGGGGCCAAGCCCCAACGACGTCGACTGCGTAGCGATCTCGAGCGACTGCAGGACCGTGTCGGTCCATGTCCCGTAAATCCGGCTCGGTCCCATCTGAAGCCTCCCGCGAAGATGAGTACCTATCGTCGATGGCGAACCAATAGGTCAGTTGCGCTATCGTACGGATGATATCCGCGGTGGCGCAAGTAGCTTGCACGATCGATTGCGCTGCCCGCTGCCCGCTGACCATCGCGGCAAAGGTCGCGGTGGTCGCGGCGCGCGCGCCGTTTTGACGCATCCCAGTCGAACGGTTCCGGCCGACGCGCGATAGGAGCGTCACCATCGTATTATGAAGAAGGCTTTCGCTGGCGCGAAGACGACGTGCTGTGCTCCCCCCGAACCGCTGGAGTCCTTTGTGATTCGTTCGTCGCGTGCCGTGTTGACCGCTACGTCGTTGTTCGCCATTCCGCTGGTGCTGTCCGCGCAGCCCGGCGGCGTGAAGACCACCACGCGGCAGAACTTCCCGGCCGACCCGGCGGCGAGTGTGCCCACGCTGAGCGCGCTCGTGTCGTCGCGCACCAGCGAACTGGCCGATGTGATCTCGCGCTTTGCGTCCGATCAGCAGGTGCTCCAGCGACGGTACGACGCGCCCGATTCCCCGGCGCAACGCACGCGCATCCGCGCCTTCACTACGACGTGGCGCAGTCGGTTGGGCGCGCTCGCGTTCGACAAGATGTCGCAGGAAGGCAAGGCCGACTACGTGCTGCTCGAGAATCACCTGCGCTATCAACTCGAACTGATGGACCGCGCGGAGATACAGCGCAAGGAAATGTTGCCGCTGCTCCCGTTCGCCGATCGCGTGCTGGCGCTGCAGGATGAACGACGTGACCTCAAGACCATCGATGCGCAGGCGTCGGCCCGCACGCTCGCCGATGTCACCAAGATGGTAGATAGCCTGCGCGCCGTGCTCGAACCGGCATCGCCGCGCGCCGCCGGCGACAGCGCGAATGGTGCCACGCGGCCGCCGCGAGCACCGGCTCCCAAGGTGTCGCGCACCGTGGGCAACCGGGCCGCCGATCAGCTCGACCAGATTCGCAACACCGTGAGCGTATGGTATCGCTACTACAACGGGTATGATCCGCTCTTCTCGTGGTGGGTCGCGAATCCGTATCAGAAACTCGACGAGGCCATGCGTCGCTACGCCACCACCATTCGCACGCGCGTGGTCGGTATTCAGCCGACGCCGGTTGTCGCCAGCGGCGGCGGAGGGCCGGGCGGTGCCGGCGCGGCGCAAGCGCCGCGCAACGCGGCGGCGGCCAACGAGCCGATCATCGGTGATCCCATCGGTGCCGAGGGGCTCGCGGTCGATCTGCGCCACGCAATGATTCCGTACACGGCCGACGAGCTGATTGCGATCGCCGAGAAAGAGTATGCCTTCAGTCTGGCCGAAGCCAAGAAGGCGGCGCGCGAGATGGGCATGGGTGACGACTGGAAGGCGGCGATGGAGCAGGTGAAGAACATGTACGTCGAGCCGGGCAAGCAGCCCGACCTCATTCGCGATCTCGCCAACGAAGCCGACGCGTTCTTCGCCCAGCACGACTGGGTCACGATCCCTGCGCTGGCCCGGGAAGACTGGCGCATGGAAATGATGGCCCCCGAGCGCCAGCGCGTGTCGCCGTTTTTCCTCGGCGGTGATCTCATTCTCGTGTCATACCCCACCGCGGACATGACCGACGAAGAAAAGCTGATGAGTCTGCGCGGTAACAATCCGCACTTCTCCCGCGCGGTCGTGTTCCACGAGCTCAACCCCGGTCATCACTTGCAGGGCTTCATGTCGGCGCGCTACAACGCGCACCGGCGTCTGTTCTCCACGCCGTTCTGGAACGAAGGACAGTCGTTGTACTGGGAGATGTTCCTGTGGGACCGCGACTTCCACGTCACGCCTGAGGACCGACTCGGTGCGCTCGCGTGGCGCATGCATCGCAGCGCGCGGATCGTGTTCTCCCTCAGCTTCCACCTCGGCAAGATGACGCCGGAGCAGGCGATCGAGTACGTGGTGGACAAAGTGCCGTTCGAGCGCGCGAACGCTGAGGGTGAAGTGCGTCGGTCGTTCAACGGTTCGTACTCGCCGATCTATCAGGCTGCGTACATGCTGGGCGGACTGCAGTTGCGCGCCCTATACAAGGAACTCGTGATGTCGAAGACGATGACCGACCGCGAGTTTCACGACGCGGTGCTGCAGGGCGGACCCATGCCGATCGCGATGGTGCGCGCACGGCTGGCCAACGTGACGCTCACGCGCGAGGGGGCGGCCCCGTGGCGCTTCGCCGACGACTTGCCGAAGCCTCGACCGTTTCCGTCGAAGTGAGCGCAGCGCACGCCCGAGCTATCGCGTCGTGTCGGTCAGCGGTATCGGCACGTACGGGAGAATATTCGTGGGGATCGCGGCGTCGGCGGAGAATTGCGCCGTCCAGCGCTCGAAGATACGCCAAGTGATCGGCGTAAACAGTGATGCATTGGCCGGCAGCGATTCCACCTCGTGCTGGTCGGTGCGCCGCAGAAGAGCGGTGGCCGGCGATTGACGGGTGATCAGCAGCACGGGCAGAGGAACGTCGTTGGCGATGGCCCACGGGTCGTTCGGGAGCAACGTGCGTATCGCCCGCCAGCTGTAGGTGCGCGCCGTCGGGCCATCGGGTCTCTGCGCGCGCTGATACGCCACCGGAAGTCGGTCGGCGAAGGGCAGGCCCGCGGCGTTCAGCAGCTGTTGGGTCGCCAAGCGTCTCGCGTGCCACTGAAAGGCGCCGCCGTCCTGCGTGCCGGCCGCCTGTAGCGAATCGAGGGTCAGGATCGGATCCACCAGGGCGATGCCTTGTACTCGTGGCTGTTTCGGGTCGCGCAGGCGTGCGGCGAAGGCCAGCACCGTGCCGGCACCCTGACGCACGCCGGCCAGCAACACCGGGCCCGACGGATTCGCGCGTTTCAGATCACGCACGACGCCCGCGAGATCGTCGGCGTACTGCGCGTCGTGGCCGATACGCCCACGCGCACCTCCCGACCGACCGTTCCCGCGGAGGTCGAGAAAGAGGATGTTCATGCCCGTGACGCGCCGTAGCGAGTCGCCCGCCTGCATGGCGATCGCGTCGTGCGCGCCGAGGCCGTGCAACATGATGATCGTACCGCGCGACGGCAGGAAGTACTGCGTGCCGTACACAGCGACACTGTCCGGCATATCAAAGAACCGGAACGCGGCCTTGTTGCCCACGATCGGCATGCCTTCGATCGCCGTCGTTTCGAAGCGCGCGAGTCGCGCAAGCGTGGGCGCGCCGGTGCCGAGTCCGATGCCGAGCGCCGCGCCCGCCGCAAGCAGCACCAGCGCGGCAATGCGGGCTGCGGTCAGAGCGACTCCGGATTCACGCCGAGATTCTCGAATATGAAGGCGTACTCGTCGGCCATTTCCGCGATCTGCTTCGTGAGTGACGAACTGCCGTGCCCGGACTGCGTCTCGATACGAATGAGTACCGGATGCGGACCGCGATGCGCTTCCTGCAATCGCGCGGCGAACTTGAACGAGTGCGCCGGTACCACGCGATCATCGTGATCGGCGGTGGTAATGAGTGTGGCCGGATACGCCGTCCCGTCCTTCAGCGTGTGCAGCGGTGAGTACGCAGAAAGATATTCGAACGCGTCGGCGTCGTCGCTCGACCCGTAGTCGGCGATCCAGTTCCAGCCGATCGTGAACTTGTGAAAGCGTAGCATGTCCATCACGCCGACCGCCGGTAGCGCCACGTGCGCCAATGTGGGCCGCTGCGTCATGATCGCTCCGACCAGCAAACCGCCGTTCGAACCGCCGGCGATCGCCAGCTTCGCGCTGCACGTGTACCCATTCGCGAACAGCCATTCGGCCACCGCCACGAAGTCATCGAAGACATTCTGCTTCTTCTCCTTCATGCCGGCCTGGTGCCACGCTTCACCGTACTCGTTGCCGCCGCGCAAGTTCGCTTGCACGTACACGCCACCCTGCTCGAGGAACGCCACGCGCATCGCGCTGAAGTTGGGCGGCAGCGACACGTTGAATCCGCCGTACGCGTAGAGCATGGTGGGGTTGGCGCCGTCGAGCACGAGGCCTCTTTTGGCCACGATGAATGCGGGCACCTTGGTGCCATCCTTGCTGGGAACGAATACTTGTTTCGTCTCGAACTGGGCAGGGTCGAACGGCAGCGTCACCTCGCGGAGCTGCGTGCTGAGCCCCGATGCGATGTCGTACTGATACACGGTGATGGGCGCCGTAAACGACGTGAAGCTGTAGAACACGGACGTCGCATCGTGCTCGCCGTCGAAGCCGCCGGCCGTGCCGATGCCGGGCAGCGCGATCTCGCGCTCCAGCGCGCCATCGATCGTGTACACGGACGCGCGGGTCGTGACGTCCTGCAAGTACGTGGCGAAGAGACGGCCGCCGGCGGTGGACATGCTGCTCACCGGTTGATTACGCTCGGGGATGACCGTGACCCAGTTCGCTTCGTCGGGTGACGCTGGAGCGATGCGCACCACGCGCTGATTCGGGCTGTGTCGATTCGTGAGCACCAACAGCTGATCGCCCACGTTGTCGAGCACGTCCATCTGGTCATCGAACGTCGTCCACAGCGGCGTGAACGTACCGTCCGGCGCGTCGAGGTGCATGACGTGCAGTGCGTTACCATCCTTGCCCTGACCGCGATCGCTCACCGAGAGCACGGCAAAACGCTCGTCTTCCGTGGTGCCGACGGTGTGGAAGCGCAGCGGATTGGCGCTGTCCCGATAAACCAGACGGTCGGCCGATTGCGGCGTGCCGAGCGTGTGAAAGAAGACCTGATGGTCCTCGTTCATCGAAGAGAACGCGGCGTCGGTGTTCGCCGGCTCCGGATATCGACTGTAGAAGAAGCCGTCGCCGTGCCACGCGAGCCCGGACACCTTCACCCACTCCACGATATCGGGCAGGGTTTCACGGGTGGCGACATCGATCACGCGGATCTGCTGCCAGTCGGACCCGGCCTGGCTCAGCATGTAGGCGATTCGTGTGCCGGCCTTGTTGAACGTCAACCCGGCCACGCGGGTCGTGCCGTCGGCCGAGAGGGTGTTCGGGTCGATCAGGACGGCGGGAATGCCGGTGGCCCCTTCCTGGATGTAGTAGACCGCCTGATTCTGGAGGCCGTCGTTCTTGGTGAAGAGGTACCACTGCTTCTTCACCACCGGGGCCGAGTACCGGGGGTAGTTCACCAACTCGATGAGCCGGGCCCGCAGGGCGCCGCGATACGGAATTTGGTCGAGATACCCGAAGGTGACGCGATTCTGGGCATCCACCCATTCCTTGGTTTCCACCGAGGTGTCGTCTTCCAGCCATCGAAATGGGTCGGGGACGAGCCTGCCGTGGTAGTCGTCCACCTGGTCGTCCTTCCGCGTGACGGGATACGTCAGCGGCGCGGTCGTGCGGTCGGGCTCGAGCGGAGAAGTCACGAGAGAGGTGGCACTGGTGGAAGCGGGTGGCTGGGCCGACGACACGAGGCATGGGCCGATCCGGGCGTCTGCCCAACTCTACCGGCAGGCGTGGCACTAGCGCCAGCGGCAATTCCTTGGGTATCTTCGAAAGCTCTAGTGTTGTACCGGTCTTTCGAGACTGTTTTTCAGCTCCCCGGAATATACCGGGCGGCGATGCCACGTCGGTTCCGGATCGGGAGACATCGCTCCCATTCCGCGTCATGGCCTCTCGCACCGTTGGTGTTGGTGTCGTTCGCTGCACGGGCTTCGGCTTCAGGCAGATCGACGTCGTACCGCCGGATCTGCAGCACCTGGACCGGGCGCGGTTTGGCCCCGGAGAGAACTATGCATCCGTTTATCGAAACGCAGAAAGAGTGGATGAAGGCCGTAACGCCGTTCCGCCCGGGTGATACCGTGCGTGTCAACGTGCGCGTGAAGGAAGGCGACAAGGAACGCGTTCAGGCGTTCGAAGGCGTCTGCATCGCGCGTCGTGGCGGTGGTGTCAGCGAGACGTTCACCGTGCGTAAGATTTCGAACGGTGTCGGCGTCGAGCGTATCTTCCCGATCCACAGCCCGATGGTTGCCGAGATCGTCGTGGTTCGCCGTGGCGCGGTGCGCCGTGCGAAGCTGTACTACCTCCGTGACGTGACGGGTAAGGCCGCGCGTATCAAGGAGCGTAAGGTCGTTCGCGCCCCCCGGGGCGCGTAACACCCACGCGATTCACACCTTACCAGAAAGCCGGCCCTCGTGGCTCGGTGGACCCCGATCGAGCGCACCCTGCGTGCGCAACACGGACCGCTCCTGGTGGGTGTGGATGAGGTCGGACGGGGCCCGCTTGCGGGCCCCGTTGTCGCATGCGCCATCGTCATGCCGCCCGACCGCCGAGCCATCGCCGGCGTGGATGATTCCAAGAAGCTGAACGCGGCCACCCGCGTGGTCCTTGCCGCCCGCATCCGCGAGCGGGCCGTCGTCGTGTCGTTAGGCGCCGCCAGCGCGCGCGAGATCGATCGCATCAACATCTATCACGCCACGGTCCTCGCCATGCGGCGTGCGCTGGCCCGTGTCCCCGAGCGGCTGGGCTGCGAACCGCATCACGTGCTCGTCGATGGCAAGCCGTTGCGCACGCTTGGGCTGGTGCACACGGCGGTGGTGAAGGGCGACGCCAAGTGCTATGCGATCGCGTGCGCGTCGATCGTCGCCAAGGTCACGCGTGACCGACTCATGCATGCGCTCGCCGAACGCTACGAGGGCTACGCATGGGAACGGAACAGCGGCTACGGCACGGCCGAGCACCGCGCGGCGCTCGACGCCCGTGGCCTCACACCCCATCATCGTCGCAGCTTCTGTCTCGACGAGCAGGTGGCCCTACTGCTCGACCCGGTGGCCAGCGACAACGTCGATAACCTTTCTCAGTCCCTTCTCACGGAGCGAGTGCATGAATGACGCGACTGGTGGATCCGATCTGACGAGCAACGCTTCGATCTTCCGCCCGGGATTGCTGGACGGACAGGTGGCTCTCGTCACCGGCGGTGGCACGGGTATTGGACTGGGCATCTCGCAGTTGCTCGCGGAGCTTGGCGCACATGTCGTGATGGCCAGTCGGAAGCCGGCCAATCTCGAAGCGGCCCGGGCCGACATCGAGTCGCGTGGCGGAAAGGTGACGGCCGTGCAACTCGATGTGCGCGACCCGGAGCAGGTGAAGGCGGCGGTTGACGGCATCGCGCAGCAGCTGGGGCGTATCGACGTGCTCGTGAACAATGCGGCCGGCAACTTCTACGCGCCAAGCGCCACGCTGTCGCCGAATGCGTGGAAAAGTGTCGTCGAGATCGATCTCTACGGCACCTTCTACTGCTCGCAGGCCGTGTATCCGATCATGGCGGCGCAAGGCGGCGGTCGCATCGTGAGCACGTCCATGACCCTGCACTATCGCGGATGGCCCATGATGGCGCACGCCACCGCCGCCAAAGCCGGTGTGGATGCGCTCACGCGTACGCTGGCCGTGGAGTGGGCACCGCAGCGCATTCGTGTGAATGCGATTGCACCGGGCCCGATTCCCACGGAAGGGGTGCGCAAGGCGTTCACACCGCCCGCAGACAGCGGCGTACCGGACGTGTTCGCCGCCGCGGATGCGCGCATGGCGGCCTATGCGAAGAAAGGAATCCCACTCGGTCGATGGGGATCACCGCGCGACATCGCGAACATGGTGGCCTTTCTCGCCTCGCCGGCAGGCGATTGGATCACCGGTTCGATCTTCGTGATCGATGGCGGCGAGTGGCTGGCGAAAGCGCCGGTCTGACGACGGTGCGCGGCGCGCGTTGCACACGGAGCGTGACACGGCGCACGCGCAGGCACATTTGGTACGAAATGCGTGATACGACGCACATCGGATGTCGTGTGGTATGGCGAGCTTCATATCGTGGTTCGCGTTGTGCATGAAGCATGTCTCGCGAGCCCGACGGATATCCGTCGAGACTCGAGCTCTACCACACGACAGGAACAGGAGAATTCATGCGACAGGCAAAGTATGTAGCCATGGTGGTTCTGGCGGCGAGCACGTTGGGCGCGTGTGCGACGAAAGGCTTCGTGCGGAAGGGTCTCGAAGAGCAGCGCGTCGCGCTGAGTTCTGAGAAGACGGAGCGTACGGCAGGTGACGACGCCCTGCGTACGGATGTGAACGGTCTGCGCACCGATCTCAACGCGCTGCGCAATGACCTCACCACGATGCGTACCGATTTTGGCGCCAAGATCACGGCGATGGAAGGGCAGGTGAAGTTCGCGATGCCCGTGCACTTCGCGTTCGATGATGCGTCGGTGCGCCCGGACGATCAGGCGGCACTCGAGAAGTTCGCGCAAGTGGTGAATCAGCACTACAAGGGTGCCACGATTACGATCGAGGGTTTTGCCGATCCGGCCGGATCGGCCGACTACAATCTCCGCCTGTCGCGTGAGCGGGCCGACGCAGTTCGTGACTACCTCGTGACCAAGGGCCTCGATGGTTCGGCGCTGCGCACCGTAGGTTATGGCAAGACGCGCTTGGTTCGTCCCGGCGCACAGGGCACTGCGAATGGAGCCGAACTCAATCGTCGCGTGACCTTCGTCATCGAGACGCCGGCCGGTGCCGCTACTGTGGCCGCGCTGTCAGGCATGAACTGATTCGACTGACGTTGGTCTGGCAAGGCGCGATGGCCGGCTCTCTTCGGAGAGCCGGCCATCGTCTCGTCGATACCTAGGAGGTCCGGGTTGCTGCTGCAGCGTGCGCAGGCGTTGTCCGAGAGATTGACGGCGGAGAGTATGGTCGGCCCGCCGCGGTCGATTGCTCGGCTTCCGCTACCAGCACATCCGCGAGCCGATGCGGGTCTTGGCGTGCTCGATGTGACCGAGTGGTTCGGTGAAACGAGCGGCGGAATTCGCACTTATCTCTTGGAGAAGGCGAACTACGTCGCGCAGAGACCCTGGTTGCAGCACACGTTGGTGGTACCGGGCGTGCGTGACCGGATCACCGACGCCGACGGCGTGCGCTTGTATCGGCTGGCCGGACCGCCGATTCCCGGTCAACGGCCGTACCGTTTCATGTCGGCGACGCGCACCGTGTCGCGCATTGTGCAACACGAGCGTCCCGACGTGATCGAGATCGGCAGCCCGTTCATCGTACCGTGGATCGTGAATCACGCGACTCGCGCCGCGCACGTACCGTTGGTGTGCTTCGCGCACACCAACGTGCCGCGCATGTTCGCCCCTGATCAGGGCGAGGGGAATCCGCTGCAGCGCCTACTCTACCACGCGTCGACGCAGTACCTCCGTCGGCTCGATCGACTCTTCGCGCTCACGATCGTCGCCTCCGACTATTCGGCCACGGAGTTGGCGCGTGTCGGCATCGATCGCGTGGTGAAGGTGCCGCTTGGGGTCGACGTCGAGTGCTTCACGCCGCTGCGGCGTCAGCGGGCCGAGGAGACGCGGGCGCGCTTCGGTCTTCCGCAGGCACCATTGGCCGCCTACGTCGGACGCTTTGCCCGTGAAAAGGAATTGCACGTGGTACTCGACGGCTGGCGCGAGGTCGAGCGTCGCTGTGGAGCGCGGCTCGCGTTGGTCGGGGCGGGTCCGATGGAAGCGGCGTTGCGCGCGCATCCGTACGGTCACCGCGTGTTCTTCGTCCCGTTTCTCAAGGATCGTGAAGCGCTGGCCGACCTGCTCGCATCGCTCGACGTATACGTGGCCGCCGGACCAATCGAAACCTTCGGGCTCTCGGCGATTGAAGCGCTGGCGAGCGGCACCCCGATTCTGAGCGTCAACAACGGGGCCGTCGTCGAGCATGTCACCGGGAGCGGCGCCGGTCGGATCTACGAGCGGCACCGCGCGGCGTCACTGGCCGAGGAAGCCATGAAGCTCTTCAGGCAGGATCTTTCCGAGCTTGGTGCTCGTGGTCGCGCGTACGCCGACGCTGAGCATGCGTGGGATACCGTATTCGACCGGCTGTTTGCGCTGTATCGCACTGTTCGCGGGTCCTGAGCGATGGCGCCGACGCCGCGCGCGGAAGGGCTCCGGCTCGCTCTCTTTACCGATACCTACGCGCCACAAGTGAATGGGGTCGCGCGGACCTTGGAGCGCTTGGTGGCCGCCGTGGAGGCTCGCGGCGGTGCGGTGCGCGTGTTCGCGCCGTCCGACCCCGAGGAGCACGAACATTCCACCGTCGAACGCTTTCGAAGCAGCTCGTTTTGGGCGTATCCCCAGCTTCGACTGTCCTGGCCATCGTCGTCGCGTGTGCAGGCGGCACTCGAGGAGTTCGCACCGACCATCGTGCACGCGGCCACGGAATTCGGTATGGGCCTCGCTGGACGACGCGCGGCGCTGGTCGGCGACATCCCCTTCGTCTCGTCGTATCACACGAGCTTTGTGGCCTATGCCGAACATTATCGACTAGGGATGCTGGCGCGTCCCGGCTGGCGCTTCATGCGGTGGTTTCACAATGGCGGACTGCGAACGTACTGTCCGACCCAATCCATCGTCGACGAGGTCACGTCGCAGGGGTTCGAGCGCACAGCGGTCTGGTCGCGCGGCGTCGACCGCGAACGCTTTTCCCCGCACCATCGCTCGTCTACCCTCCGTGATCGGCTCGTGCAAACCAATGACACCTTGGTGCTGTCTTATGTAGGACGATTGGCCGCCGAGAAAGGGTTGGACGTCGCCCTCGAGGCGCTGGCGCTCGTAGAGCGGGAACGACCGGGGCGCGTACGGTGGCTTGTCGTCGGAGACGGTCCGTACGAGGCGGAAGTTCGCCGGCGGGCGCCGGCGGGCACCGTGCTCACCGGAAAGCTGCAGGGGGCCGCGCTCAGCGAGGCGTACGCCTGCGGTGACGTATTTCTCTTTCCGAGTGTGACGGATACGTTCGGAAATGTCATGCTCGAGGCAATGGCCTCCGGTCTACCGGTCATCGGCGCGGATGTTGGGCCGACGCGCGAGCAGTTGCAGTCAGGGGGGGGGTGGCTTGTGCCCGCCGGCGACGTGGCCGCCTTTGCGCAAACCATCATCACCCTCGTCGACGACCGGGCGCGTGTTCGTGAGGCGGCGCGCCATGCGAGTGCGTTTGCCGCGTCGAAATCGTGGGATGGCGTTTGGGATGCACTACTTCGGGACTACCTGCAACTGCATCGTGTTCCAGCGGCGGCGTCGTTGCGCTAGCGTACCGCGTCGAGGTACATAGAGCGTGGTGCCGGTCCGCTTGGCAAATCTCACCTCTTCTCGGCCATCATGCGACGCTGGAAAACAGCAGGACGGCGCGCCTCGTGTGCGCGCACGATCGGATGCACGTTGGCGATAACGCTCATGGCAGGCGCCTGTGCGGCTCCGCTCAAGTTGGCGCATGACGATTCGGACACCGTGTTGTCCAGGCAATTGCTGGCGGCGACCGATCCGTCGCAGAAGGGCGGCTTCGCAGTGAAAACGCTGTACTACGGCAGTGGCACCGACAAGCAGCGCGCGATGTATCGCGACTCGGTCACGCTCAAAACGGCGGTCGTGAACGGTGCCAAATTTGCGTCGGCACCCGATCCCAGGCAGGCGCAGATCCGCAAGAAATATTGGGGTTTCGACTTCACCAAAATGCCGGTGAACGGGCGGGTCTGGTATCCCGATGCGCCGGGCCCCTTTCCGCTCGTGCTTGTGGTGCACGGCAATCACGACATGAAGCAGTTCTCCGATCCGGGCTACCAGTATCTCGGTGAGTTGCTCGCCTCGCGCGGCTTCATCGTGGCGTCGGTCGACGAGAACTTTCTGAATGGCAACATCCGCGGTGAGAACGACGCTCGTGGCTGGATGCTGCTCAAGCACTTGCAGTCGTGGAGACGCTTCAACGACTCCACCGGTTCGCCGCTGCAGGGCAAGGTGGATATGCACAACATCGCGCTCATGGGGCACTCGCGTGGTGGTGAAGCGGTCACCGTGGCCGGTGCGTTCAATCGGCTGCCGTATTATCCCGACGACGCCACGGTGAAGTTCGATTTCAACTTCGACATCAAGTCGCTTGTCGCGATCGCACCGGTGGATGGGCAGTACCGTCCGGCCGACAAGCCGACGCCGGTGTCCAACTACAACTACTTGCTGATTCACGGGTCGCACGACGGCGACGTGTCCACGTTCAACGGGCTGGCGCAGTACGAGCGCATCCGCTTCACCGACGGGAAGCCGTGGTTCAAATCGGCGGTGTTCGTGTACCGCGCCAACCACGGACAGTGGAACACGACGTGGGGCACTCTCGATGGTGGGCCGCGCAGCGCGCGCTCGCTCGATACCCGCGGCCTCATCTCGCAAGCCGATCAACGGAAGTTCGCCGAGGTGTACATCTCGGCCTTCCTCGAAGCCACGTTGCACGACAAGCGCGAGTATCTGCCGATGTTCCGCGATCACCGCGTGGTAGGACAGTGGTTGCCGAAGACCATGTACACGACACGCTTTCAGGAGAGCGGATTCCATACCGCCGCCGACTTCGAAGAGGATGTGGATGTGACGTCCGGGTCGGTGCCGGGCGTGGTGCTGTCTGGCGACTCGGTGGCCGTATGGAAGGAGTCTCCGGTGCCGTTCCGGTCGCGCGGCGCAACGCAGGCGCACAACGCGGTGACCCTCGGCTGGAACAACCGCATCGCTGGTACCGATACCACCAAGATCGGCACGCCGGCGTCGTTCGCCATGGTGGTGAGCGATTCGTTGCGCGCGTCGTGGAACCTCGGGGCCGCATCGTCGCTGGTGTTCTCGCTGTCGCCCACCGAGGCCAAACCCGGTCCGCGTGCGGCGGCGCGCGATACCGCGAAGAAGGCGGACTCGCTCTCGAAGGCCGCGCCGAAGCAAGCGGCACCCAAGAAGCCGTCGTCCAAAGATGTGAAGCCGGATACGGTGCCGATCGATCTCTCGATGGTGGTGACCGACCTGGACGGCCGTTCGGCATCGCTTCCGTTGTCGGCCTATGGGGTGATCCGCCGTCCACTCGAATCGTACGTGTATCGACGTGCGGGCCGCGATAAGCAGCGCTTTGCCAACGTGTACGAGATCGTGCTGCAGACGTACGTGATCCCACTGGCCGACTTCACTCGCGCCACGCCTGGCTTCGATCCCGCCCGCATCACGCGGGTGCAATGGCGATTCGATCGCAGCGTCGCGGGCACCATCATTCTCGACAACATCGGTTTTTCCAACATGCGTCCCGAGTTTACCGCACAGATGATCGGAGCGGCGCGATGAGCCGCGTACCCAATGCCGCTCGTCGCCACGCTGTGCTCGTGTCTGGGCTGGCGTGCACACTGGCTACCGTCGCGGTCGCGTCAGTCGCGCGGGCCCAGGCGTCGACCACGGATCACCGCGAGCGCTACGCCCCGCTCATTCTCAAGTTGCCTGCCACCGCGCGCTTGCTGTCGTTGGGCGGAGCGCAGGTTGCTCTTCGTGACGTCGATGCCGTGTTCGGCAATCCCGCCTTGGTGGGTACGGCCACTGCGTTGGCCTTTGGCGCGGAGCGCTACGCGAGCGGCGCCACGGCGGGGCAGTTTGCCAGCAGCTCCTCGATCGGACCGCTGGGCATTGGCGTCGGCGTGCAGTTACTCGATGCGGGTGCGCGCTACGGCACGTTCCCTGCGCCGAGTGAGGTGCTTACGCGTGAGAACGGCGCGGGCACCAGCAGTCTCGCGGCAACCCTCGCCGCGTCGCTTTCCTGGAAGCAGCTGCGTTGGGGCGTGGGCGCGAAGTACGTGGAGGAGCGCGTGAGCGATGATCGCGCCGGTGGGGTCGTGTTCGACATCGGCGCCTCGAAGTCGCTGCAGTTTCTGAACAGCACGGTGGGGATCGCCGTGCAGCATCTGGGGCCGCGCCTCGAGGTGGCCGGGCGCCGTGAGTCGTTGCCCGCCCAGCTCGCACTCGGCATCGCGACCGCGCCGCGGGGCTTCGGCAAATGGCTTGATCTGTCGGGAACCGCGGAGCTCGATGTGCGACGCGACGGAGCGCTCTTCCCCCGCGGCGGCGTGGAGCTGAGCTACGTGCCTATCGAAGGCGTGGCCTTTACTGGTCGCGTGGGTGGGCGACGACCGCAGCTGCGCGAGGAGCGTCCCATTGCGGCGGGCGGCGGGATCAGCATCGATCGCGTCACGCTCGACTATGGATGGGAGCCTTTGCGCGAGGGCGCGGGGCATCGGCTCACGCTGCGGCTGCGATAAATCGCTTTTGCGCGTCGCTCCCCTGTTCTCGCGGGGCGTCATTTCGCTAAATTGACAGTCTGGCTTGCTTCATGGCAGGTCGGCGCTCCGGTAGCTCAGTTGGTAGAGCAGTGGCCTTTTAAGCCATAGGTCGTGGGTTCGAGTCCCACCCGGGGCACTCGCTGGTTACCCGGCTATCTTTGACCATGCGCGTTCGTATCCTCTTTTCCGCGGCGATGGGCTTCCTCGCCGCCGGTCTGTCCCTCCCGCATCAGGCGCGGGCGCAGTTCGGGCTCCCGTCACGGGCTTCCAGCGCGGACAGCGCTCCAATCGTGTCCACGGCCTCGCCCCGGGCGGCGCTACAGTCGTTCCTGCGCCTCGCGGAGGCCAGCGACTGGGACGGCGCGGCGGCGTACCTCGCGGTGCCCGCCGCCGAGCGTGATCGGTCCGCACAGTTGGCTCGGCGCCTCAAAACCGTCCTCGATCAGCGCTTGGCGATCGAGGTGCGCACGGTGTCGGGCGCGGTCTCCGGCGATACCACCGATGGTGACATCGGTGGCGACCGCATCGGCGTGATCTCGTCGGCGAACGGTCGTGAGGATCTGGTCCGGATGGTGCGCCTCTCGCCACCGTCATCGGGAGGCCCGGTGCGGTGGGTATTCTCGCAGGCCACTGTCGGATTGATCGACGGGTGGTTCGAGAATCTGGGAGCGCCGTGGCTGCGCGAGCGGCTCCCGCAAACGCTGATGCGTGAAGGGCCGCTCAATGTGTATTACTGGCAGTGGATCGGTCTCGGGCTGGCGATTCCCGTCGTCCTGCTGGTGGCGTGGGGACTCGGTGCCGTGTTGCGCAATCTGTTGGGCCGCATTGCACGACGCACCGTGACGGAATGGGACGATCTGCTGCTCGAACATCTGCGCGGCCCGTTCCGCTTGTGGGCAGCGTCGTTGGCGATCGGTCCGCTACTGTCCGTGCTCGACCTCAACACGCGCGTGGCGGGCTTCGTCACGTCGCTCACGCGCGGGTTCGTGCTCATTTCGATCTTCTGGGGGCTGCTGCGCATCATCCGCCTCGCGCAGGAGCGAGTGGCGAATGCCGCGTGGGCCACGGGGCAGGGCACGCAGGCGCGCACTCTCGTGCCTCTGCTGGGCAATTTCTTGCGCGTGACGCTGGCGATCATCGCGCTGCTGGTCGCGCTGGCGCAGTTCGGGTATCCGGTGGGCACGCTGCTGGCCGGTCTCGGGATCGGTGGTATCGCCGTTGCCCTCGCAGCGCAGAAAACCGTGGAGCATTTGTTCGGCAGTGTGTCGCTGGCCGCCGACAAGGCGTTCCGCGTGGGCGACTGGGTGCGCGCCGGCGCGACGGAAGGCGCCGTGGAGCGTATCGGACTGCGCTCCACGAGTGTGCGAACCATCGATCGCACCGTCGTGCGCATTCCGAACGGACGACTGGCCGATGAGCGTATCGAAACCTTCGGTGAACGCGATCGCATTCTGCTGCGCACCGATATCGATCTCACGTACAGCACGACACCGGAACAGCTCGAACGTATCCGTGACGCCCTCGAAGCGGCGCTGCGCGCGCATCCGCTGGTGTTTGCGGATGTGGTGCGCGTGCATGTCGTAGGCTTCACAGATTCGGCGATCCGCATCAACGTGGTTTCCTGGTTCCTGACCACGGACTTTCTCGTTTTCCTTGGTATTCGCCACGAGATGCTGCTCACGTTCATGCGCATCGTCAGTGACAACGGGTCGAGCTTTGCCTTCCCGTCGCGCACGATCTATCACGTGGAGCAAGACGACATGACGCCGGTCATCGGCACCGTCGGTCCGGCCACCGATGTCTAGCCACGCGCGGGCCTTGTGATCACGGCGTTGCTCGGCCTTCCGCTGCTCGCGTTCGTGCAGGGCGACATGATCCAGACACCGCCGCCGCTACTCGCCACGGAGTTGGCGGCGACGCTGCTGCAGGGCGCGATCACGACCGGGCTCGCCGCGCTGTGTGCGCATTTGTATGTGCGCTATCGGCGTCCGTGGTTCGGCTGGTTCGCGGTCGCGTGGAGCGTGTACGTGGCGCGACTGCTCTGTATTCTAAGCTTCCTGCTCACCGGTGAGCGCGTCTGGTTGTACTGGCATCAGGTCACCACCGGTTGGACGGCTCTCGCGCTGCTCTGGTCGGCCATCGTGTTCCTGCGACAACCCAGGGCACGGCCGGTGTATCTGCTGCTGGCACTCTTTCCGGCGCTCTGGTCGTACGTCGCGATCTATCAGCTCGATCATTTCCTGTGGGCCGCGTTACCGGCGGTGCTGTTCCTGAGCGGTGCGACGATGTGGACCGGTTGGGTGTTCTGGCGCCATCACCGGATCGCGAGTTCCACCGGCGCACGCCTGCTGGCGATTTCGTTT
Organism: Gemmatimonadales bacterium; assembly: GCA_038210005.1. Classification (GTDB taxonomy): domain Bacteria; phylum Gemmatimonadota; class Gemmatimonadetes; order Gemmatimonadales; family Gemmatimonadaceae; genus Gemmatimonas. The sequence goes on along the minus strand of JBBQXC010000016.1, from coordinate 14,370 downwards.
TTCCTGTGGGGACTCCACCACCTCGACTATCCGTTCCTGCGCGCGCAGGGCGCGTGGACGCCGTGGGGCTACTACCTCGACATCTCGTTCGAGTTGCTGGTCGGCTTCGGCTTGGTGCTGTTGGTGCTCGACGATCTCGGACGCGGTGTGCGCGCGCTCTCGGCGCTTTCGGGTGACCTGCAGCGCCGTGATCGCAGCACCGATCCGCTCGATGCGCTGTTGTCGCGTCCGCTCGCATTGCCCGGCGTGCGCGGCACCGCGATGTATCTCTTCGATGCAGACGGTGGCGATGACGCTCGTGCATCCGACGTGCTTGACGGTGTGCTCACGGCATGGCGCGATGACGAGTTCGCCGACCACAGGCTCGACGACCCCGCACCGGGTGCTTCCGCACCGCCTTCTGCCGCACCGGCTTCAGCCGCACCGGCCACTCGCGGGCGATTCGTGCGCGGTGCCGGTACCTGCTCGTCGTGGGACAACGCGCGCCCCGAAAAAGCCGTGCTCGATGCGCTCAGCCGGATGCGCATCTCGCGGCGACCGCAGGTCGTGGAGGCTGAAGGACGGCAGCCGTTCATCGCCGCGTTGCCGGTCGGAACGGGATCGCGTCTCGTGGGCGCGCTGGTCATGGCCGGCGACGTGCGCAATCCGTTCACCGCGCTCGATGACGACTTTCTGCTCACGCTCGGCCAGCAGGTGGGCGCAGCGCTCGAGCAGTCGGCGCTCGACCGGCAGCTCGCCACGCGTACCAAGGCGCTCGAGCAGCTCTCCGCCCGCATGGTACGCCAGCACGAGGACGAGCGCCGCCGCCTCTCGCGCGAACTACACGATGAAACGGCCCAGGTCTTCTCGGCGGTGAAGATGCAGCTCGAGGCATTGCGTCCGCTCGTGGTCGAGGGAACGGCGCCACGCCTCGATCGCCTGCTGTCGCTGGTGGATACCGGCATCGCCAGCATTCGGCAGGTCACCAGCGATTTGCGCCCCACGTTGCTCGACGATCTGGGGCTGCGACCGGCCCTCCATTCGCTGGTGACCGATTTCACCGAGCGCAGTGGGATTCGCGCCACGTTCGATGCACCGACCACATTTCCGCCGCTGCATCCGGATGCCGATCTGGCGCTGTTCCGTGCACTGCAGGAGGCGCTGTCGAATGTGGTGCGCCATGCCCACGCGACGCAGGTCGATGTGCTGGTGACGGTCGATGACAACGGGCTCGTGTTGAGGGTGCGTGACGACGGCAACGGCTTTCCGGTTGGACGCAACGGTCGTATCCGCGACACTGAGCATCGCATGGGCCTCACGGGCATGCGTGAGCGGATCTTCGCGATCGGCGGCGAGGTCGTGATCGCCAATCGCAGCAAAGGCGCCGAGGTACGGATCAACGCGCCTCGCGTGGATGTTGGCGGGCCAAACCCCGTGACTCGTTCCTGACTCGTTCCTGACTCGTTCCTGACTCTTTCCTGAGCATGTCGTGAAGCAACCACCTGAAGCCGGGCAGGAGACCGAGCGCGTTCGCATTCGCGTGCTCATCGCTGATGATCACGCGCTCGTGCGCGAAGGTCTCCGCTACGTGCTCGATGCCGATCCGGGAATCGAAGTCGTCGCAGAAGCGGCCAACGGACGCATCGCCGTGGAGCTCGCCCAGCAGTTCGAGCCGGATGTCGTGGTGCTCGATATCACGATGCCCGAAGAGACCGGATTGCATGCGGCGGCCCGCATTCGCGCCGCGTTACCGTCGGCGCGTATTCTGATGCTGAGCATGCACGACCAGAGCGAGTACGTACGTGAAGGCATGCGCATCGGCACGCACGGCTATCTGCTGAAGGATTCTGCCGGCGAAGAGTTGCGGGCGGCGATCCACGCCGTGTTTGCGGGTGGCACGTTTTTCAGTCCCGCTGTGGTGAAGCGGCTCACCGCCAGCGAGGCAGCCACGGTGTCGGCGCCGCAGCTGCAACTCGAGCAGCTCACACCTCGCGAGCGTGATGTGCTGGGTGGCGTCGCGCGCGGTCTCACCAACAAGGCCATCGCCGCGGAGCTGGGCATCAGTCGTCGCACCGTGGAAGCGCATCGCGAGAGTCTGATGCGAAAGCTCGAGATTCACAGTGTGGCGGGGCTCACCCGCTTTGCGCTCGAAGCCGGTTTGGTGTCTGACGTCTGACGCAGATGGATCGGCTCATCGTTCAGGAAGACAAGTTGCGCGGATGGAGTCTCTTCGGTGACAACTGGCCGAATCGCGTTGCCAATGCCGGTGCTCGTGCGCACCGATCGGGGCGATCGGCTCATGACGCTTCCATGTCGCCGTGAGCGTTCGGGCACGCGTGAGATCGCGGTGAGAGGCGTTACGCCCCCGTGTCCGGATGGTGATGGTCTCGTCGGCGCTCCGTCACGAGCGATGACGAATCTGTTCGTTCATGAGCCACTGGCTGAGCCATCTCGATGCGCGTGATCGCGCCTTGTTCGCCCGTCTTGCCCTGACCTCCAGTACGGCCCGCTCACTCCGGCGATTCTGGACCACGCTGACGCACCTCGGCGGTGCACGCGCCAGTATCGGTCTCGCACTCACGCCGGCAATGATCCCAGGCGGGTCGATGGCCATGGCGTGGCGCACGCTGTGCTTGCTGGGGCTATCGCATTTCGTGGTCCAGCTCATCAAACGATCGGTGGGGAGGCCGAGACCTTCGCTCGGCGAATCCTCGGGCGCACTGGTGCTGATCCCCGATCAGTTCTCGTTTCCCTCTGGGCACGCCTGTGCGGCCATGGCGCTGGCCGTGGGCCTCGCGAATGCCTTGCCGGTGCTGACCGTGCCGCTGTTGTTGCTGGCGCTGCTGGTCGGGTTCTCGCGCGTGATGTTGGGTGTGCACTATCCCGGCGACGTGCTCATGGGGCAGGCGATCGCCCTGATTTGCGCCTATCCGATCTCGGGGTAGCGGGCCGATGCCAACGATTTCTCTCACGTGCGATGTACGTCACATCACGCCGTGACGGCGCTCGACATGGGTCGTCAGCCTTGTGACGACCCCACTTCCGCCCCGACGGCCAGACATGTTCCTCCCCAAGCTGCTCGCCAGCAGCCTCACGACGACTCAACCGAGCACCACCGCCACCGCCCAGCGTCTGCGGCTGTTGAGCTGCCGCCTCGAGCGCGGACCTGTGGCTACGTCGCGTGTCTCGGTGGAGTTCGAGGGACCCGCTGAGGCCCAACGGATCGTGTGTCGCCAGGAAGGCTCGGCCTGTCCGGGCGGTGATCTCCGCCTGGCGGCGCTCGCATCGCTGCACGCCATTACGCAGGCGACGGGCGGCGCGCTGACGTTTGAGTTGATCGGTGTGAAGCCGGTGCGCGCGTTCGATACCACCGTGATGATGGTGGCCGTTTTCGCGCAGCACGGCGGCGATGTGACGCGTATCGTTGGAGCAGCGATCGTCGAGAACGATCAATTGGTGGCTGCGGCGCGCGCCGCGCTGCATGCTGCCAACCGGTTGGCATCGCCTCTGCTCGATCAGATGCCGTCCGTGGCCTGCACGTCACCGGGCTGACGGAACGTCACGAGGGGCGAGGGGTCCGACCGGTCACCCATTCGCTCCGGCTCTCGTTAGGTTCCTCGCGTGAAACTTCCTCTTCGTTCCGCCCCGGTCCTGTGGTTGCTCGCGACCGGAGCGTGCGGCCATGCCGGTTCGGTTGCCCCGGTCACCACGCCGACGCCCGCAGCCGCGACGGCCAAGCCGGTTTCGGCCGCGGCCGCGGCGACTGCGCCAATCGCCGACCGTGCCACACCCGATGAAGTGGTGAGCACTGTGGTTGCCGTCTTTGGTGACAGCGCGGTGCTGCGCCCCGTCGACTCCGCCAGCGCGACCGACGATCCGATCTGGGATATCGACGTGCGGTCATACGAGACGCACGATCGGGTCGAACACTACGTCGGGCTCTTCTCGAACAGCGCGAAGGAACGGTTTCTAGCTCGTCTCTCGAGAGGGACGCGCTACGAGCCGATGATCCGGGCCAAGCTTCGGGCAAGCGGGATGCCGGAAGACCTTATGTATCTCGCGCTCATCGAAAGCGGCTACGATCCGCACGCATACTCGCGAGCGGCGGCGGTGGGGATGTGGCAGTTCATGAGTAGTACGGCCCGCGATGTCGGCATGCGTGTGGACTGGTGGATGGACGAGCGCCGCGACCCCGCCCGCTCTACCGACGGCGCCATTCGATTCCTGAGTTCGCTCCAGAAGCAATTCGGCTCGCTCTACCTGGCGGCCGCAGCGTACAACGGCGGCCCCGGTCGGGTAGCTCGCGGACTCACGCGCTTCGCGAGTGAGATGGATGGCGCGGAAGGTGAGGATCGTTTCTTTGCGCTGGCGGAGCAGGACTATCTGCGCGCCGAGACCAAGAACTACGTGCCGCAGATCATCGCGGCGGCGCTGGTGGCCAAGATGCCGGCACGCTACGGCCTCGTGATCGATTCGCTGCCGCTGTACGGCTATGACTCGGTGCTGGTCTCTCCCGGCACGAGCCTCGCGCACATCGCCGCCGCCAGCGGCGCCACCAAAGCGGAGGTGCGCGATCTCAACCCAGCGGTGCTCCGTGGCATGACGCCGCCCGACGCCAGCATCTGGGCGCGGGTGCCGGTCGGGATGGCCGACCGCACACGAGTCGCGCTCGACAGCATCCCCCAAGACGTACGACGCGGGTTTCGCGTGGCATCGGTCGGCAAGAGCACGACCACGCCAGCCGGCTTCGCCGACACGCACGGCGTGACGCTGAAGCAGCTTCGCTGGTTCAATCCGACCATCAAGACGACGAAGAAGGGGCGACTCGTGGCTGGCCAGTCGCTCCGGATTCCGAGCGACCTGGCGATCGACTTCGCTCGCGAGATTCCCGATCCGGGCATTGAACGCTACGGGGGCGCGTCGTCCACCACGCTGACCTCGCGCGGCATTCACGTGGTGAAGCGTGGTGAGTCGCTCGGCACGATCGCCAGACGCTACGGCACCACGGTGCCCCGTCTCCAATCGCTGAACGGCATCAAGGGGACACGCGTGATCGCCGGACAGGCGCTGCGAGTCCGCAGCGGGACCGCCACGGTATCGCGCACATCGTCGGCCAGAACGTCCACCGCCAAGAAGGCCACGGTGAAGAAGGCCACGGCCAAGAAGTCCACGGCGAAGAAGACCCCGGCGAAGCGGAAACCCGTCGCCCAAAAGACAACGGCGCCCTCTAAAAAGAAGACGCCGCCCAAAAAGTAGTTTTCCTTACCCCTTACTCCCGACTCCCTACTTCGTCGTTAGTCAAGATATCCCCGCCCGCGGTACCCCTTCGTAATGATGCTCTCGTAGCCGTTGGCCGGGCTCAGCCCCATGCTGAGGGACCGCTGTACCGCCACCGGACCACGGTTGTACACAAGGAGGGCGAGCTTGAGATCGCCCTTGTACTCGCGAATCAGGCCGCGCAGGTACTTGAATCCGATCCGGAGGTTCACGTCGTGGTCGAGCAACTGCTCCTTCGTGACGTTGGGCTCGAACTCGCGGGCGGTGCCTGGCATGAGCTGGGTCAGTCCTAATGCCCCGGCAGAACTCACGGCGCGCGTGTCGAAGACACTCTCCACACGAACCAGGCGGAAGCCGAGTTCCGGCTCGATCCCCGCCGTCGTGGCCGCATCATAGATACGGCGGGCGAGTTCAGGCTTGATGCGATACTTCGCGCTGTATGTGTAGATGCGATGCCAGCGACTGAGCGACTCACGACGCTCGCGTTCCTTCGGGTCAAGGCCAAACGGCAGCGTCGGGGCCGCGACGGCCTTCGAGCGCTTGAGCACTTCGCCGGCGGGCCGCCAGAGCGGTTGGATCGGCAGGCTGGCAGCGTTGGAGACTGCCGCCACTGCTGCCGTCATCCCCGTGCTGGGAATCGTCGGCACCACCACCCGCCTGGACGCGTCGGGGGTCACCATCACGGCGAGCGTAAACACCACAATTGCCGCTACGAACACATTCGTCAAACGACGTTTTGCATGACGACGATGCATCCGTCGTCGGCGAGCCAACGCATCACGGCTCGGTACTTTATCGGTCGAAACGGTCATGACACCTCTTGATCAGCAGGACACTTACGGATCTCTGGTGAAGTCCCCCTTCGTGCCGCCGCGCTTTTCGCGCAGCACGATCTCGGAGATCACCATCGTCCGGTCGATTGCCTTCGCCATGTCGTAAATCGTCAACAACGACACGGAGACTGCAGTCAACGCTTCCATCTCCACCCCGGTTTGCGCGGTGGTTCTGACAAATCCCTCGACCCGAAGGCCCGGTAGGGACTCATCAACGTTAACCTGGACATCAATGCCCGACAAAGGGAGTGGGTGGCAGAGCGGGATGAGGTCGGCCGTCCGCTTGGCCGCCTGAATTCCGGCCAGCCGTGCAACCGGAATCACATCGCCTTTCTTTAAGGTGTTGTCGCGTATGGCTTTGAGTGTGCTCACCTCCATTCGAATCGAGCCGCTGGCCAGCGCCGAACGGACCGAAATCGGCTTCTCGGCGACATCCACCATGGTGAAATTTCCTGCCGCATCCAGGTGCGAAAACTCGCGCCCGGGCACGTCCGGCTTGTCTGGAGTCACGGGCGGAGGGTCCGATGAAGAGAGGAGAGCAGCGAGGCGCCAAGCAGCTGCGGGCTCACGTTGCCCTGCGCTTTGGCCTTCGCGAATTCAACAATCACTACCGCCGATGCGGTACGTCGCGCATCTGCTTCACGTCCGACATCGACCATCTGTTTGGCGCGTGCATGCAATAGATGCGTTAACGCCTCAAGGGTATCGGTGAACGAACCACGCGCGCCGGCGACACCCTGACGTGCTGCGGCCTTGATCCGTTCGGCGACACCGTCCGGCGTTGACGGCTGCAGTGCGGCGTCGAGAATGCGCTTGGCCGCGGTGAACGCTGCCGCCATCGATTCGCCAGCGAACAGCTCGCCGGGCGCGCCGTTCATCCGCGCGATGGCTTCGTCGCGCGGCACCCGGGCGAGCTTACGCTCCACCACCGCGTCATTGAGGAACGCGTCGATGTCAGCGCGGCCGAGTGTCGGGACACGAATGGCGACCACACGCGACTTGATGGTGGGCAGGAGGTTGCCCGGTTCGCTGGTGGTCAGAATGATCGTCGTGCCCGGCGGCGGCTCCTCCAGCAACTTGAGGAACGCGTTGGCCGCCGCATCAGCACCCTCCTGCGAGACCATCCGTTCGGCGTCGCCCACCACGAACACCGCCCGTCGCGCCATCGCCGGTCGCAGCGAAGCCTGATGCACCAGCGCGCGAACGGTGGCCACGTGCAGGCCCTCGGTACCCAGCGACGGCGCCCAAAGGCCTTCAGCCTCCATCCGCTCACCGATCGCCTCGCTGTAGTCGGCCTTCACGTCATCGGGAGACGTGTCGCCGTCTTTCAGGCGGGGGCGCGGAAAGAACCAGTGCAGGTCGGGGTGCATGCCGCGCACGGCGTACCGGCAGTGCTGGCAATCGCCACAGGGTTCGTCCAGTCGCTCCGGCAGTGCCCGCTCACAGAGCAGGTACTGTCCAAGCCAAAGACCGAGGCGCTGCTTGCCGACACCGCGGCGACCTTGCAGCATGATACTGGCAGGCAGCCGGTCATCGGCGGCCGCCGCCGTGAGCCGATGCCGCAGGGCGGCATGTCCGTAGAGCGGGCGAAGCGACATGCGCGCAATATGCAGGGATCACGGTCCTCCCCGTCAGTCCGCCTTCACGACTCCGATGATGCAGCCTTCTGCTTTGCGCGTTCCTTCGCGTGCTCGTTTGGTGATATTGGGCCTCGCCACGCTGGCCGTCACCGCTCCCCTCGGCGCCCAGACGGCTCCGCCGATGCGGGCCCGCGCGATGGGGCTGTCTCCAGGCGTCTTCACACCGGGCCCCAATAACGCCATCACCGATGTGCCGGGCGTGCGCGTAGGCCACGAAACGATCACGCTCGGCGACTCGATCCGGACCGGGGTGACCGCGATCATCCCGCACGGGGGCGACCTGTATCGTGATCGCGTACCGGCCGCGCTTCACGTGGGCAACGGCTTCGGCAAGCTGCTGGGCGTGACCCAGCTGCGAGAACTGGGAGAACTCGAAACGCCGGTGCTGCTCACCTGTACGCTGTGCATCTGGCAGGCGGGTGACGCGCTCGCCCAGTACATGTTGGCGAAACCGGAGAACGCCAACGTGCGGTCGATCAATCCGGTGGTGGGCGAAACCAATGACGGACAGTTGAACGCGACCCGGTCACGGCCGGGGATCGCCGCCGCCGTGTATCGCGCGCTAGCCGCCGCCGACACGGGCCGGGTGACCGAAGGCAGTGTGGGTGCGGGACACGGCACCGTGATGTTCGGCTGGAAGGGCGGCATCGGGACGTCGTCGCGGAAGCTGCCGGCGTCGCTTGGCGGCTACACGGTGGGAGTGATCGTGCAGGGCAACTACGGCGGGGTGCTGCAGCTGGCCGGCGTGCCGGTCGGACAGCTGCTGGGCCGCTACGCCTTTCAGCGCGACGTGGAGCGGGCGGCGGGCAGTCCGCCGGGAGATCAGAGCGCCGAGCGAGGCGACGGCTCGTGCATGATCGTCGTTGCAACGGATGCGCCGATTCTGTCGCGCAATCTGGAGCGGTTGGGCGCCCGAGCGGTCATGGGACTCGCGCGCACGGGATCGAGCGCCTCGAACGGATCGGGCGACTACGTGATCAGCTTCTCCACGTCGCCGCGCGTGCGCCGTTCGCCAGATGCTACGATCTCGACGAACGACGAGCTCGGGAACGATGCCATGTCGGCGCTGTTTCAAGCGGTAACGGAAGCCACGGAGGAAGCGCTGTATGACGCACTGCTGATGGCCACACCGGTCTCCACGCGAGCGGGCCGCGTGAACCCGCTGCCTCGTGACTCCGTGCGCGTGCTGCTGCAATCGCGCGGTATCCGCGCCCCTCGATAGTGGACACGAACATGGATTCGGCTTCTCTTTTCCTGGCGACCGAGGACCGCGCGAAGGTCGCGACGCAGGCACCGACGTCGGTGGTGCGGTGGCAGTTGATGGCGGTCGTGTTCGCGGCGACCAGCGTGATCGTGGGTCTGATCTGGGACATCTCGTGGCACATGACGATTGGTCGTGACACGTTCTGGACGCCGGCCCACCTCGCGATCTACACCGGCGGCGCCGTAGCCGGGTTGGCCTCTGGCTTCGAGGTGTTACGGCGCTCGTTTTTCTCAAAGCCAACACCGGTCGACGGCGTGACCGTGTGGCGCCTGTTCAACGGTCCACTCGGTGGATGGCTGTGCATCTGGGGCGCGATCGCGATGGTCACCTCCGCGCCGTTCGATGACTGGTGGCACGCCGCGTACGGCCTCGATGTAAAAATCATCAGTCCGCCGCACGCGCTGCTGGCCCTCGGCTTCATCACCATTCTTGGTGGTGCGCTGATCATGGCGGTGGCGGAGCAGGGGCGCGAGGCCGATCGCGCGGGAGCGCACGCCGGGACGGCAGGGGCCGCGCCCTATATCGTGGCGTACGCCGGCGGATTGGTGCTCGCCATGCTGTCCGTCTTCACGACCGAATATCATGATCGCGAAGCGATGCACCTTGGGAGCTTCTACATCGTGTCATCGCTCGTGTTTCCGTTCGCGTTGATCGCCGCGGCCCGGAGCACGCGCCTCCGCTTTGGTGCCATCGCCACTGCGCTTGTGTACACGCTGGTGATGTGCGTGCAGTTGTGGGTGCTGCCGTTGTTCGAAGGGTCGCCCAAGCTCGGACCGATCCGCACGGCGGTCACGCACATGGTCCCGTTGGATTTCCCGCTGCTGTTGCTGGTGCCGGCGATCTGCATCGACCTGCTCATGCCGCGCATTCGGCAGCGCAACGCTTGGTTGCAAGCTGCGGCGTTGGGTGTGCTGTTTCTTGCCGTCCATGCGGCCACACAATGGCCGTTCGCGAACTTCCTGGTGAGCGATGCGTCGCGGAACTGGTTCTTCAACACGGACAATATTCCCTACCAGATGCCGCCCGACTGGCTGCGGCCTATGCGCCAGTTTGCAGACGAGCCGACAATGCAGACGCTGCGCGCCGTCGGTATCGCTGCTGTGCTGGCGGTGTTGTCGGCGCGCACGGGGCTCGCCTGGGGCAACTGGCTTCGGTCGGTGCGTCGGTGACCGGCGTTCATACGCCCGCTGTGCTGCGTCTCGGCGCGCTGCTGTCGCGCATTGGTACGCGCCTCACACTACTCGGCAGTTGCGTGCTGGCAGTCGTGCTGTTGTCGGCGCACATCGGAACCAATCAGGTGGTGTTCGAGGGTCAGGCGGGGGGCTATCCGGTGCGTGTGCTGATCAATCCGCCCGGCGTCGTGCCCGCGCAGGTGCCGATCACGGTGCGCGTGCTGAGCGGAACACCCACGCGGGTGACGGTGCGTGCAGCGCAATGGAACGTGGGCACCAAGGGCGCGCCGCCAGCCGAAGACGCCGCGCTGGTACCGGGCGATCCCGGGGTGTGGGCGCACGACCTGTGGATCATGACCGCCAGTGTTTACTCGGTGTACGTCGCGGTAGACGGACCGGCGGGCAGCGGAACCGTGGTGGTGCCGATGCAAACGAGTGCGACGCGCACGCTGGGTATGGAGCGCGGCATGGCCGCCGCGCTCGTTGCGCTGGGCACGCTGCTGGTGGCGGGAATGCTGACGATCATTGGCGCCTCGGTGCGCGAAGGACCGCTCCCCCCCGGCCAATCGCCTACACCGGCGCGCGTGCGTGGCGCACGTATCGCGATGGCGTCGGGGGCGGCGCTCCTTGCCCTCGCGCTCTTCGGTGGATCGAAGTGGTGGGACGTGGAGGAGCGTGCATACCAGCGTCGTTTGCTGAAGCCGATTGCCATGCAGGCCGCGGTGCGATTGGTGGACGCCGAGCGCGTCCTCACCATGGCGATCACCGACTCGCTGTGGCTGACGAATCGTTTCGCGCCGCTCATGCCTGATCACGGCAAGCTGATGCACCTGTTTCTGATCCGTGCCGACGGCGCGGAAACCGAAAGCGCGCTTGCGCACCTGCATCCGCTGCGCGTACATGCCGATACGTTCGTGACGCGCGTGCCGGCGTTGCCTGCGGGGCGATACTACCTGTTCGGTGACCTGTTGTTGCAGAACGGCGCGCAGCGCACGCTGGTGGATACGATCGACATACCGGTCGCGCCGGTCGTGCCTGGCGAAGAAGGCTCGGTGCCAGCCGCGCTGGGCTCGGCCGTCGTGCCTGCGTTAGACACCGACGACGCATGGAGCGCCGTGACGCCAGTCGCGCTCGGCGCGGCGTACCGACTGCCGAGCGGGGGCAGCGTCGTGCTTGTGGCTGATGCGCGTGCAGATATCGGGCGTGATCTGCGACTGGTCGCCACTGTCACGAACGCCGACGGCTCTCCATCGACGCTGGCGCCGTACATGGGTATGGGTGGACACGCGATGGTACTACGTCGCGATGCCCGCGTGTTCATGCACCTGCATCCCATGGGCACCGCGAGTATGACCGCTCAAGCGCAGTTGCTGCGGCGCGAGCGTGGTGACACGGCGTTGCTCGACAGTGCGCAGATCGCTGGCGTGATGGCCACAGCCGAAGCGAGCAGTTCGGCCATGTCGGACAGTGCTCACGCGATGCACACGGCGGGTGCAAGCGGGTTGTCGTTCCCGTTTGCGTTCCCCAGCGCCGGCGCCTACCGCGTGTTCGTGCAGGTGCGGCGCAACGGCGTGGTGGAGACGGCGGCCTTCGACGTGACCGTGGGGGAAAAGACCCGTTGATGTGCTTGGTTTGTCATCCACGAGGACTCCACCGTTACGGTCGAAGCGCACACGGTGGACTTGGCATCACTGCGGGAAAGTATCAGCAGTGGCGGACGACACGTCACCATCGAACAGATGGCCGAGGCGATCGCGAGCGGCGCGGTTGGTTCGTGATCGCGCTCGATACCAACGTCCTTGTGCGCTATTTGGTCAGAGACGACGCCGCACAGACGGCGTTGGCGGCCGCACTGATCGATCGCGTCATCGCCGCGGACGAGTCGCTGTTCGTCTCGGACATCGTGGTCTGCGAAACGGTGTGGGTGTTGCGCGCCAGCTACCGCGTAGCACAGACCGACGTTGCCGCGCTGCTGCGACAACTCTTTCGCGCGCGAGATCTGCGCTTTCGAGCGGTCGATCAGCTCTCACGCGCGCTTGACGCGTATGCGGCCGGGGGGGGCGACTTCGCCGACTATCTCATCCGGGAGCACGCGCGCGCTGCCGACTGCGAGTCGGTGGCAACATTCGACACAGTGCTGGTGAAAGCGCGCGGGTTCGTCGCGGTGCGTTAGGAACTGCCTCGAAGGTCGAGCGGGAACGAGTGCGTGCGCGTCGAGGTCCATCGATCACGCGGTGGGTTCGCCAGCCAGTTGGTGCGGGCGTTGGGTCCCGTTGTGCATCGTCGCACTTTTGGTGAGACGACCGACGCTGAATTCGCTGGCGCGCCATCGCCGAGTCGCCGGACGAACGGCGGAAGCGGTTTGCGGCAGGTGCGCGTCGTGGCACGGATCAGCTGCGACCGTCGCCCTCTTGCTTGGTGTGCCAGCCGGACGCGTCTTGATCGGAGCGAGCGATGCGCATCATCAGGGCACGCCACTCGGTTGGTGTCGCCACGGGGCGCAGAACGGTCCGCGCGGCGGCGAGTATGCCACAGTCGAGAAACTGTCGCGAGCGTGCGGCGCGAAGGCATAGGGCCGTAGCGAGTCGGCTAGGACGGAACTTTCCGGCAATAGGTCGTATAACGTCGGGCGGACGCCCGGCTGCATGCTCTCCGCGCGTTTCTGGTTCCGCGCAAGCTCTCCAATGCCATTGACGATGACGCCTCTCCCCGCCGTTCACCGCGACCAACCGTTCGTCCGTACCACCCGTCGCGCGTTTGCTATGCTTGCGATCGTGGTGCTCGCGCCTCCGGCCGCGCGCGCGATCGCGCAGAGCACGCCGACGCCCCCTGCACCTCGACAATGGCACGTCACGGGACCGGCTGCGAAGGAGTACGCCGTCGTCATCGACTCGGCCCGCGCCCGTGGCGGAAAGACCAGCGCGCGGATTCGAGCGCGAGTAAGTGAACCCTCGTCATTTGTCGCCATCACGCAGCGACTCGACGCCGCGCCGTTCCGCGGTCGGACCCTGCGTCTCAGCGCGTGGCGGCAAAGCGACGGTGTACGCACCGGCGGCTATCTGTATATCGCGGCCGAGGGCGCGCTTGAGAATACGGTGGCCTATGCCAACAGCGAGGCGCGCGCGCTGACCCGCAGCTACGGCATCTGGAGCCTCGATACGCTCGGCATTACGGTGCCGACCACCGCCACGTACGTGAACGTGGGGTGGATCGTCAACCGACGCGGCACGAACTGGATCGACGACGTACGCATCGATGTCACCGGGGGCAACGAGACGCAGCCCGCGCTCGCGGTCTCGTCGGATACCTTGCTGGCACACCCCGGATTCGAGGACATGCGCGTCTTTGCCGGCGTCGACTCAGCCGCCACCCTCGCGCTGCCCAGCGTGGCCAGCACCCCATCCCTCGATGCCATGATGGCGCTCACGCGTCTCGCGGGGTACGTCCGATTCTTTCATCCCTCAGACTCGGTCGTGTCAACCAATTGGACGGTGTTCCTCATCGGCGGCATGCGCACCCTCGATGCGGCCTCCACGCGTGCCGCGGATTCGGCCAGTGTGGTGTCGACGCTCTCCGCGATGTTTGCCAGCGTCGCGCCACAGGTGCGCATCTTTCCGTCCAACGCGCCAGCGCCGCGACTGCCGATTACCAAGCCGGCTGACACCACCCTACTCGGTGTCGCGTGGTGGTCGCATTCCGGGGTCGGCTTACCGTCGTCGATCTACCCCAACACGCCCGCCCCGTACTACAGTAACCGGCTCATTCAGCAGATTCGTAACGGCCAGTTGCCGACGGGCGCCAACGACCCGGAGGCCGCGCCGTTGCGCGTGGACCTCGGCGCCGGCGTATCCGCGCTCATTCCGCTCGCGCTTTACGCCAGCGTGCCGGACGACGTGGCGAAACGCCAGGCGCTTCCACGCAAAACACCGAACTTCGGCTACTCTGCCAATGACAGATATGTCCGTCTTGCGGCCGTGGCTGAGCCGTCGACGGTGATGCAGCACTTCTATCCGTATTTCGACGTAGCCAAGACCGACTGGATGCGTGAGACGCGTCGCGGCCTCGCCGCCGCGTCGCAGGACAGCACGCCCACGATGTTTCACGAAACACTGTCCCGGATGTTGGCATCGCTGCGCGATGGACATGGCAACGTCGTGCGCGCCGGGATGACGCGCGGCACCTACCCAGCGCTCTTTGCATGGGTC
>JBBQXC010000015.1:0-43880 GCA_038210005.1 Gemmatimonadales bacterium | reverse complement strand
GGGCGTTGCGAGGTCACGGTGTTACCCTCGGCGGATGTTCGCCCCTTGCGCTCTCCCTGTCGCCGAGCCGACACTATGGCTATGCCTGCACTGCGCGGAATTCCCGACCGGACCCTGTGGACTGTGGCTGATCTGGAGCAGTTGCCCGACGACGGCAACCGCTACGAGATCCTGCACGGGGAACTGCTGGTGACGCCACTGCCATCTACTGGCCATCAGGGCGTCGCTGCCCGGCTCCTCGTGACGTTGGCGAACTGGTGTCGGGCTCATACCGGGTGGCGATTTCTGACACCCGGCGGCGTGTTCATCAGCGAAACCACCTGGCTTGAACCAGACATCGCGATATACCCGTCACCCGAGTACCTCAACCTGCCGTGGCGTGACATGCCGGCACCGCTCCTCGTGGGCGAGGTGCTGAGCCCGTCTACCCGCAAGCGCGATCGGCACCGCAAGCGTCCCGCGTATCTCGCGCACGGCGTGGGTGAGGTATGGCTGGTAGACGAGGCCGGGCGCACGATCGAGCGGTGGACGGCGGCGTCGGAGTTTCCGGAGATCTTTCACGGAACGATCACGTGGACGCCGGCGGCCGCGCTGCCGCCGCTGGTGGTGAACGAGGCGGAGCTGTTCGGCCCGCGGCAATAACCCTTGTGTACATGATGACTTATGAGCAGTTCAAGCGCTGGTGTCGAGTCGGTCGCACCGCACGTGCTATCGGTCTCGCCGTCGCGCTGTGTATCCCCGCAGCGCTGAGCGCGTGGGGGGATCACGGCCATCGCCTGATCGGCCTCACGGCGGCGCAGGCGTTACCGGAGGACATGCCCCGGTTTTTTCGCGATGCGACGCAGCAGCTGTCGTATCTCAATCCCGAGCCGGATCGCTGGAAGGATCGGGTGGAACGCCAACTCGAGCCGGCGCTCGAAGGGGGCACTTCGCCTGAGCACTACATCGACATCGATCTCGTGTCACCGCTGCAGCTCGCCGGTGCGCTGGCGGCGCGTGATCGCTGGGCGTTCGCCGACTCGGTGCGAGCCGCCGGTGTGGCACCGCAGACCATGGGGCTGCTGCCGTTCACCATCCTCGAGCTCACCGCGAAGCTGCGCGGTGACTTCCGACTCTGGCGCATTGCCCCGGACAGCACGGTGCGCGCGTGGATCGAACAGCGCATCATCGACGACGCGGGCATCCTGGGTCACTACGTCGCCGACGGGTCCAATCCGCATCACACCACCAAGCACCACAACGGGTGGGTGGGCGTGAATCCGAAGGGCTACCCCACCGACAATCGGTTCCACGGCCGGTTCGAGTCGGCGTTCGTGCAGGCCCACGTGAAAGCCACCGATGTGCGCCAGGCCATGGTGCACGCGCCACAGGCCTTCCCGGATGTACGGCGCGCGGTGGTGGCCTATCTGATGGTGACGAACGCCGAGGTGGAGACGCTCTACGCCATCGACAAGGCAACTCCGTTCTTACCGGAAACGCGGACGCCGGAGCAGCAGGCCTTTGCGGTGGCGCGTCTGAGTGCCGGGGCCGAGATGCTGCGCGATCTGTGGTACACCGCGTGGGTGACCAGCGCGCGCTGAGCGTCGGCGTCGTGCCCCGGGACTATTGTACCAGCAGCCACGGCTGTCACAGCTTCGGCACAACGCGCAAACCATGCGCGGGGTCGCTCGTCCAGCTAGTATCATGCGACGACGCTCCCTGATTTTGCCATTTTGTGGTTCCCACATGTCTCTCCGCCTCGCTGTCGCGCTGTCGCTCACCTTGCTGCTCGGCGCCTGCAGCATTGACGTCGCGCCTCCCGCAGCACCGGAAGCCACGGCACCCATTGCCAAAGACAGCGGCCTCTTCGGTGTTGTCGAGGTAGACGTGGGTGGCCTGCCAGCAGCTACCGCGGCGGACGTGCTGATCACGGGCCCCAACGGCTTCGAGCGCCGCCTCACCACAAGCGCGACGCTGAGCGGCATTCCCTTTGGTCGCTACCGCGTGACCAGTGGAAGCATCAGTACCGCCGACGGGGACTGGGTCCCCGACGAGGCGTCGAAGGAGATACTCGTGTCCGCCGCCAGCACGGTGCACGCGGTGCGTTTGGTGTATCGACTTGTGCTGCGCCGTTCGCAGATTGTGGTGCTGGTCTCAGGACTCCCCGGCAGCACCCCAGCGAACATCACGCTGTTTGGCCCCGGCGGGGTGACGAAATCGGTGACGACATCCGACACCATTGAAACGAGCGCCACCGGCGACTGGACCCTGGTGGCCCAGCCGGTCACCGTTGGTGGGTACACCTATGGAGTCAGCGCGTCCTCTCAGACCGGTACGTTGCGCTCGCGCGATGCATCCCTGCGGTTTTCGGCCCCGTATTCGCTGACCACCGGCGCACTTGCTGTGTCGGTCAGCGGCTTGCCGGCAGGTACCGACGGCAGCATCTCGGTAACCGGTCCGGCCGGATTCACCCGAGATCTCACCGGCACGACAACACTCACCGGACTGACTTCCGGCAGTTATACGGTCACGTCGTCGGCCGTTACGATCGCCGGGACCACGTACCAGCCGTCGCCAGCGTCCCTGCTGGTCGAGGTCAGCGCGACCATGATCGCCGCGGCCGCGCCGGTGGCCTACTCCGCCGTGGCCGCACCACCCGGCACCCTTACCCTGGGAGTGACCGGCGTGCCGTCGGGCGCGAGCGCCAGCGTGGTTATCACGGGTCCCAACAGCTTCTCACGCGCCGTCACCCAGACTGGGTCACTCCCCGGTCTCGTCGCCGGCGGCTACACGGTGATCGCCCAGCGAATTCGCACCTCACTCGGCACGTACGACCCGTCGCCCAGTTCACAGAGTCTCACGGTGCCCGTTGGCGGCACCGTGGCCGGAACCGTGAACTACAGCGCACTCCCGGCCGTGACGCGCGTAGTGCTGACCGGTCTGCCCACTGGTGTGGCGGGTGCCGTCACGGTGACCGCGCCCGGCGCTTCGCCCGTCGCGGTCACGTCGAGCACGTGGCTGTCGGGCGTGGGCGGAACGTGGACGTTGAATGCCGCCGCAATTCGCAGCGGGGGATTCTCGTACGCCCCGACTCCGACATCAGCGGACGCCGCAGCGCTGGCTGGTGACACGGTGCAATTCCCCGTGTCATATGCGCTGAGCACCGGCGCGATCGCCGTGAGTGTGGCTGGTGTGCCGGCCGGGAGTAGCGCACAGGTGACGGTGACCGGCCCGAACGGGTACTCACGCGCCGTCACCGCGACAGAAACGCTGCTTGACCTGATATCCGGCAGCTACACCATTGCCGCCGCCGCGATCACGGTGGCGGGGGTGTCGTATCAGCCCTCGCCCGCGACCCGCACGGTGACCGTGTCGGCGTCGTTGGTGGCACAGGCGGCGCCGGTGAGCTACGCCTCACAAATCGGAGGCATCGCGGTCACCATGGCCGGCCTGCCCGCGGGCGCGACCGGTGACGTGTTGGTCACCGGTCCCAATGGCTACTCGCAAGTCGTGACGCAGTCCGCTACGCTAAACGCGCTGCCGGTGGGGAACTACAGCTTGAGCGTGCGCACCGTCCGCACCGCGCTGGGCAGCTACAGCGGCACGCTCTCGGCCAGCACGCTCACCGTGGCGGCCAATGGCACCGCCGCGAGCACGGCGACCTACGGCGCGCTGCCGGCCGTGGTCATCATTCCGGTGGATGGCGTCCCCGGTGGCGCCAATGCGGCGCTCACGCTCACGTCGCCCAGTAACGCGATCACCACGCCCACCAGCTCCACCACGCTGTCGGCGGCCACCGCCGGCCGTTGGCGTCTGGCGGCGGCCACCATCAGCAGTGGTGGCTTTAGCTACGCGCCGTCACCGGCGTCGTATGATCAGACGGTGTTGGCGGGCGATACGCTGCGCCTTCCGGTCACGTACACGCTGAGCACCGGTGCGATCGCCGTCGCGGTGAGTGGCCTGCCGAACGCGACCAACGGGAGTGTGATGGTGACCGGCCCGAACTCTTATAGCCGAGCCGTGACCGCCACGACGACCATCACGAACCTCTCTCCGGGCTCGTATAGTGTGGCGGCGGCACCGGTTTCCGCGGCGGGTATCAGCTATACGCCCACGCCGACCAGCCGCACGGTGACGGTGACCGCGTCGCTGGTGGCGCAAGCGGCGGCGGTGGCGTACACCGGGCAGTTTGGACGACTGGCCATCAGCGCAACGGGACTCCCCGGTGGCGCCGTGCCTGCTTACACGCTTTCCGGCACCAGCAGCCGCAGCATCTCGGGCACCGGCACCACCGATTCACTTCCCAGCGGTTCGTATACCGTTTCGGCGGCCTCGGTGGTATCCGGCGGGAGTGCGTACGTACCGACGCCCAGCAGCAACGCCGTGAGCATCGCGACCGGCGCCACGGCAACCACGTCATTCAGTTACGCCACGAGCGGTGGTGGCGGCGGCGTCAACGTGAGCATTACGGGGGCGTATCTCACGCAGGCCGTGCAACGGATGGACGGATCGGTGGCGTTGGTATCCGGTCGAGAGGCGCTGCTGCGCGTGTTCGTCACCGCGAGCGCCGCCAACAGTTTCGCGCCGTCGATTCGGGTGCGACTGTTTTCAGGGAGCACGCTGTATCAGACGCTGACCATTCCTGCTCCGGCCGCGGGAGTGCCACTGTCGGTCAACGAAGGTTCGCTTGCGGGCTCATGGAACACCGTGGTCGCGGCCGGTGACGTGCGGGCCAACATGCAAGTGGTGGCGGACATCGCGCCGTCGACCCCGATTGTGGACGCCGATGTCGCCGACAACACGTGGCCCGCGACTGGGTTCCGCACGTTTGATGTGCGGACCGTGCCGCCGATTTCTGTGCGCTTCGTGCCGGTCCGCAACAGCATCGACGGGCTGACCGGGAACGTGACGTTGGCCAACGCGGACGCGCTGACGGCCGAATTGCGTCGACTCCATCCCATCGGACAAGTGAACGTGTCGGTGCGGTCGACCTTTACGTCATCGGCAACCGGGGGGATGCAGTCATCCGACGCCAACGGTGCCTGGAACACGATCCTCAGCGAGATGGAGACACTGCGAACTATCGAAGGTGGTGGACTCACGCACTACGTCGGTATGGTGTCCACCACGTACGGGTCGGGGTTGGCCGGCCTCGCCTACGTTGGCGGTCGGGCTTCCGTGAACTGGGACAAGAGCAGTGCGGCGTCGGTCATTGCCCATGAACTCGGGCACAATTTCGGGCGCTCTCACACCCCGGGTTGCGGCGCAACCGCAACCGACGCGACGTATCCGGACGGGGCAGGACGGACCGACGCCTGGGGCTGGAACGGTACGGCCCTGCAGAACCCGGCGACAACGTATGATTTGATGAGCTATTGCTCGCCGGCCTGGGTCAGCGCGTACGGCTGGGGTCGGGTCATGACTAGCCGAGCGAGATTCGGCTTTGTGGCCGCGGCTCAGGTGGCTGGGTCACCCAGCCTTTGGGCAAAGCAGGCAAGCATCATCATCTGGGGTACGGTGCAGCGGGGAACGGCAACGATCAACCCGGCCATGGTGGTAGCGACCACTCCGTCCATTCCGGTAGAAGGGCGAGGGACCTACAGAATGGACATTCTGGATTCCGTGGGGCGCGTGATGCGGAGTATTCGCTTCGACGCCTTGCAGACGGATCATCAGGGCGACTTCGAGGGGTTCTCCATGGCACTTCCGCTGTCGTGGTTGAACGCCGACGTCGCCGAGCTCCGGCTGTCGCGTGGTGCCAGGGTGATTGCAAGCCGGAAGCGGGCGGCTGATGCGCCATCGAGCGCATCGGCGGGAAGGGAAGGAGCCGGTACGCCCATCGCGATACAGCGGCGGGGGCGACGACTGGGATTGACGTGGGATCACGCCTCGTGGCCGCTCGTCCTCGTGCAGGACGAGGCAAGCGGCGAAGTGCTCGGACTGCTACGCGATGGCAACGAGGAGATTGAGCGCCAAAGCAGCAGGCCGATTGTGCTGACCATGTCGAATGGTCTGCGATCCGTGAGAATGCGTCGGGAACCGCTGTAGTTGCAGGGAGCAGCGCGAAAGCATCATTTGTTGCGTGAGAGCAACAATATTGAATCGCGGATCCGTCGAGCTGATATGCTAAAGTGTTTTATAACATGGTATTGGACACCTTCAATCTCGAGGCACGGCTATTGCTTGGTGATGTGGGACACAGGCGAACACAGTGAACACCACGCTGTCTCCACCACCCATTGAAGGAGTTGCCCCTGATGAAGCGTTTTACCCAAGCACTGGCCGCTGCCGCGCTCTTCGCGCTTCCTGCGGTGATGCAGGCGCAGGTTGCCATCACGAGCATGACCGTTACGACGAATACCCCTGGCCGCATCAACGCCGGCCCCAACGGCGGACGTTTTGATGCGACGGTCAGCTCTCCCTCGTCCTTGGCCAATTCGATCAAGTACGTGTTCTGCATTGATGACGCGCGCTTCATCAGCTCACCGACGGGCACGTACACGAACTACGTGATGTACACGTTTCAGCAGTTTGAAAACCTCGGCTATCAGGCGAACACGAAAGACAACCTGAATGCCATGGTAGACAATGCGCTGGATATCGTTGCCGGTACCAGCATCGACATCGCCCAGCAGAACACGTGGAGCATCTTCAAGGATGCTGCTGGTTTCAAGAATGCATCGGGGTCACAGGATTGGTCGAACACCTGGGTTGTGCTCTACACCAAGGACACCCCGTTCCACCAGACGTTCATCGCCCAGGTTCCGGGTGGGCTCACCACCGTGCCTGAGCCGTCGACCTACGCGCTCATGGGCGCTGGCCTGCTGGCGCTCGGCTTCGTGAGCCGCCGCCGCAAGACGGTCGCGTAATACCGCGCTGCGCAGTACAAAAAGCCCCCGCCACAATGGCGGGGGCTTTTTGCGTCCCACTCCCACGAAACCGAGTGCGTCTTACCGCCCGCTACCCGCCACCCACCCTATCGCCGCTCCACCTGCAGATCATCCAACTGCAGCACCGCGACAATCTCCCGACCGTCCGGCGCGAAGTAGCGCAGCAGCACTCGCCGATTCCGGGCGTGATCGACCACGCCGGACCTATCGTTCTCGAGCCGCGTCTCGCCCAGTGCCACGGTACGGATGCGCGAGGCCGCGATGCCCTTCGACTCCAGATAGCGGCGCACGGCCTCTACGCGACGGCTGGAGAGCGCCTGATTGTACGACACGCTGCCGCGCACGTCGGTATGACCCTCGAGCGTCACCTGCACGTCGCCGAATTGCTGCAGGGAATCCACCAGCGCATCGAGAACCCGCCGAGAGGCCGGCGCCAGGACATGCTTATCGAGTGCGAAGTGCACGAGACTCGGGACTCCGCGCATCTCGGCTGGTACTGCAGGCGTGATCGTCGGTGCGGACGCGACCACCGGATCGACCCGAGCCGCCGGCGGGGGGATCACCCGCAGACCCGCCGCGATCGCCATCGCTTCCCGCTCCCACGCGGAGCACGACGGCGCACCAAGCAACGGAGAGCCGGCGCGCAGGAGCGCCACCTCGAGTGCGACCGCCTGCTCGCGTTGCGCGTCGGTCACCCTCTCAAGCGTGTCGATCGAGTCGAGGAGCGCCCACAGCTCTCCCCGAACCGCGCGCGGGGCCGCGTCGCTGGCGCGGCGCGACGACATGCTCAACAGCCGCACACTGAGCGGGCCGGCATCGTTCCGTTCGTACGCATCACGCGCCAGTCCGATCAGCGCCGCGGATCTCGCCGACGGCGCCGCTCGCGCCAGCGAATCGAATCTCGCCAGATCGCGCGCGATCACCGTGTCGCTGATGCGTCCGGCACGTGGCGTGACCCACGTTTTCGGCTGGGCCGCCAGCGGTACGCTCGCCAAGTGCAGCAGCGCTGTCACGACGACCGTTGAGCCCAACATCCGCTTGGTCATCATTGCTTCTTCTCCTTGGCGAAGGACCCTTCGTCGAACTTGAATCCGAACTCCATGTACGGACCGCGCTGAGTGTAGCCGAGCGACTCGAAGTCCCGGTCGGTGAAACCGAACAGGTTGTAGCCGCCAGCCAGGCGCATGTTGCGCATCAGCACGAAGCCCAGCTCGGTGCCTACGCCATACTGACGCTCGCTGAACGTGCGGTTGCCGAGGGCACTGCCGATTACGCCCAGGTCGAAGCGCTTCGACACGTCTACGATGGCTCGGCCCATGAGCAGCTGGGCCGTGGTACGCGCCGTCACGCCATTGCGCGCGTCGGCGGATACCTTGCCGGCATATCGCGTGGACAGCGTCAGTGTCGGCATCGGCTGCATGTTGACGAGGACCGCCGCGATGTTCGCCGTTGTGCGCGAGGTCGGATCACCCTGCGCATCCGTCCGATCCAAGCGATTCTCCACGCGGAAGAGCGCGTTGATGCGATTCCGGTCGGTCTGTCTCCACGCGAGGCCAACCTGCGAGCGTCCGCGTAGCTGCGCGGTGGTCATCTGATCCCACAGCGTGCGGCCCAGCATAGTCCAGTCGCGACTCAGCTTGCGAGCGTAGCCCAGTGAGGCCAGCACGTTGTCGCCCAACGGTGTGGTGCGCCATTCGAGACGCGACGTCCCCTTCCATATCGCTGAGTTCGTCCATTCGAGTGCGCCCGTGGCTGCGAAGGCGCGTCCGGTCTCTGCACCCGCCAGCGGAGAGACGCGCTCGAAGGTAGTGTTGGCGAGCACGCCCGGTGCCAACTGCCACCGGTTGCGCAAGCCGAGCGACGCCTCGGCATCGCGCCCATTGAATGCATCGCGGGCGCGATACTCCGAGAAGATCTGTCCGTTGCGCAGGTAATCGGTATCGATGCCGAACACCGTGTTCTGCTGATCGCGTCCTTCGCTCAGGGCGTACGGTCCCTGCGATGAAGTCAACCACTCGTGGCGCAGGTACATCCGCGTTTTTTCGAACAACAGGTACTCGCCGCCGATCGCGCCCCGGCGTGCACTCGCGTTGTCCAGCCCGTACTCGTACTCCGCGAACAACGACGAGCGCTCGCTGCCGGGGACGCGCGCCGTGAGACGCACGCGCGCTGCGTTGAAGGACAATGGCGTGAGGTTGCGAGTGATGTTGCTGCCACCGCCGCTGCCGAATAGTCCGCCGGCGCCGGCGCCGAGCACCGGAGCCACCGACGCGCCATTTTCGTCGGCCCAACGATAGCCCAGCTCACCCACGAGGCGCTTCGACAGCCGGTGCTCGATGGAGAGCAGCGCGCCATCACGCCGGCCGTCGG
Source organism: Gemmatimonadales bacterium (assembly GCA_038210005.1). Lineage (GTDB taxonomy): Bacteria > Gemmatimonadota > Gemmatimonadetes > Gemmatimonadales > Gemmatimonadaceae > Gemmatimonas. Next base: position 34,641 of record JBBQXC010000015.1, on the reverse strand, counting down.
TGCGTGTGTCTTCGGTGTGCAACGCTTCGGCAATCAGTCGCGTGTCGGCGCGCAAGCGGGCACTCCATCGCGCACCGAACTCGGTGCGACCACCGACGAAGGTCGACGAGCGGTTGGCGAACGCGGTGTCGCCTTGCATGGCAAACACGCGGCCTTCCAGGCGTGTCGATTGATGCCGAAGTTCCACGCGCCACGCATCGCCCTGCAGGTCGCGCACGCCCGTTTCCGTGCGTGCGACTTCACCCAGCACCGTGGTCGACGAGCCGAGGATGGCCGTGGCACTGGCGCCGAACAGCGTTTGTTGATCCAGCGGATTTTCGTCACGCACGGCGAACCCGCCGAGCTCGAGTCGCGAACCGACGCGGACACGACCGTCGCCACCGTATGTGTTGAACTGGTCGCCACCCTGCTCGACTTCGTAGCTCACCCGAATCGTGACCGGGTTGAGGTTGGCATCCATGCTGGGCACCGGCGCACGGAACAGCAGGCGCCCGGTGAACGGCTCCACCGTGTACTCCTCGAAGCGCGACATCGGCTGCGTGCGCAGGATGATTGCCGGCTGGTTGCGATCGCGTGTGACAATCTCCACCCGCTCGCTGTTCACCACGGCATTTGGTTTCGCCAGGTAGTACGGGCCGGACAAACCACGCCCCGGCAGCTCGTCAACGGTTTGACGAATGCCGTTCCGACTGGCGAACCCGTTGAACACGCCACGGGTGCCTTCTGCATGATACGTGACCCCCGTCATGCTGCGATCATACGCCAGCAGTAACCGGCGGTCATCGGCCCGTGGCGTGGCGAAGTCGCCATAGCGCACGAACGACGCGCCGCGGTCGAGTCGCGCATACAGACGTTGCTGGCTTTGTGCATCGAACTCGCGCAGCGACGCATCACCGAAGATCGGGAATCCTTGATCGGGTGAGATGTCGCGGAACTGCGTCCGTTCGCGATCGCGCTCGGAATCGTACGAGAGCGTGAGCAGTCCCGCCCCCTTCACGTCGCCCTTGAGCAGCAGTGCGCCGCGCGCGGATGCACGCACGTTCCCGCTGTCGCGCGATACCATCAGGTCGTTGAGTGCGTCCTCGAAGCCATCGCTGACCCCGGTGAGACCGAGCGCTCCACGGCTGAGCCGCCGCACGTCGATCCGACCTTGCAGGAGCCCCGCCGCCATCATCGGACGCGGCGCGGGCACGAGGCGTTGGCCATCCACGCCAGTGCGCGCGAGCGTGAGTTCGGTGGTGCTGCGCCCGGTGCCGGAATCGCTCGGCATGCCAGTCAGCTGCGCCTCCGCGCGGGTGGGCGGTGTGGGCAGCCCCGAGTTGCCATCGTGCAGTGCGTTCGGCAGCGCCAGCGGCGTGTACACCGATGTCGTCGGCGCGACCGTAGTGAGCGGCGTCACCGCGGTCGGTGTGAACGTCAGGGGCGAGACCAGCGCCGCGGAGATCCGCGAACTGTCGCCCGCCGCTCCCACCTCGCCCAGCCGTCGGCGCTTCAGCACGTCGGCCAACACCGCGCCCGAACGCGAGCCTTCGGCGAAGTCGGCGCGGTGTAGTTCCCCGGCCTTCAGATCGACGAAGCGTGAGTTGGCGTCACCCGCATTGCGCGTGTTCAGCACGACCAAGGTGGCGCCGGCCGGCAGCGTGGTGCGATCCACCTTCACCACATGCAGTCCCGCTCGCACGTTGAGAATGTTGTACTTGCCCTCGGCGTCGGTGATGGCGCCGGTCCCGTCTTCCATCACCACGCGAACGCCGGGGATACCCACGTCGCCCTCGCCTTGGGCCAGGATGCCGTCGCAGTCACACTGCACGTAGACCTTGCCCGAGATCATTCCGCGGCTGTCGAAGAGGCCACGCTGCAACTTGATGGGCACCGTAGCGGAGTTCGACTGCACCCGGAGTCCCGGCGCCGTCGACACGGCTGACGACAGCGTGATGTTGTCGGCCGTGAAGTTCGCGCCCGCGCCGACGAGCGCGCGATAGTCGATGCGAATGACCTGACCAGGCGACATGTCGCCAACCGGCCATCCGATCGTGGCACTGGTGCGGCCGCTCGGGTCGCCGATCGACTGGCGTGAGGTGAGATCGGGACGACCGCCACGCGCACTCGTGCCGGACACATACGTGAAGCCGCGTGGCAACAGGTTGGTGATCACGACGTTGGGGAGCGGACTCCGTCCGACATTGCGTACCAGCACCGTGAAGTCGGGCGACTCACCCAGCTCGCGCAGATATCGCGGCGTTGTCAACTCGAGTACCAGACGGTAATCGCCCGTCGGACGCACCGTGGCGCAGGAGCGTCCATTGCCGGCGAGGATCGCACCGGTGGCTACGCTCAGCACGGCACAGTTGGTGGCCTCGGGCAGTGCGTCCGCACCGATGGTGGCCTGCAGCACGAACGAGGCGCTGTCACCCACGGCAAGCGGTCCGGCGTTGGTGCATCGCACGACGTTGTCGGTACTCGTGCACGCCCAGCCCGCGCCGTTCGAGGAGGAGTACGTCATGCCGCGCGGCAACGAGTCCGTGACGACGATCGGTCCGGTCAGCGGTACCGACCCGCTGTTCTTCACCCACATCCGGAAGCTGCCCTTTTCGCCCACGAGGAATTCGCCCACAGCTTCCTTGCGCAGCGAGGCTTCGCGACGTCCCGATGTCGGTGTGGTCACGGTGCCGCAATCATTCGCTGGATTCACGTCATCGGACGTGCGCGTGCAGGCCGAGTTGGTGATCGGTTGCAGCGGTGCCGTGGCACGCACCGTCACGGTTATCGTGATCGCCACCGATTCATTGACCGCCAGCGGTGCCGTGCGCGTGCACTGTACCACCGGGCCGGTGATCGTGCACGTGAAGCCCGGTCCGCTCGCCGTCAGCGGCGTGAGCGACGCGGGCAGTGTGTCGGTCACCGTGATCGGCAACGTCGTCGCTGCCGCGCCACGGTTGGTTGTCGTCAGCGTCCAGGTCGCGTTCCCGCCCAGGCGCAACGTATCGGTGTCGACGGTCTTGACGAGCGTCAGGTCAGGTCCGTTGCGCGGACGCACGGTGACGCACGAACGACCTGCGTTGGCCAGTAATGTCCCTGCGGGCGCCGTCAGCGCGGCGCAGTTGGTGAACTCGGGCATCGCGTCCGGGCCCACGGTCGCGATGATCGTCACCACCGCGCTGTCACCAACGGCGATGGGTCCGGGCGTCGTGCAGGTGGCTGCCGCGCCGTCGATGCTGCACGACCAGCCCGCGCCCTGTGCCGACACCAACGTCAGCCCGCGCGGCAGGGTATCGCTCAGCGTGATGGGTCCAGTCAACGGCAGCGTGCCGCGGTTGCGTACCACCAGCCGGAACGTGCCGGGCTGGCCAAGGCTGAACTGTCCAACGACCTCCTTGCGCAGTTCCGCATCGCGCCGTCCCGCAACCGGTGTCGTCACCGTACCACAATCGTTGCCGGTGTTGGCATCGGTAGTCGTGCGCGCGCAGGCCGTGTTCGTGATGGGTTGCAACGGGAGCGCGGTACTCACGGAGACCGTGATGGAGACGGAGACCGTAGCGCCCACGCCAAGTGCCGCGCTACGCACACACGACACGCGCTGACCGGTGATCGTGCACGTGAAATCGGTACCGCTTGCCGTAAGCGGCAGCAGACCCGAGGGAAGTTCGTCGGTCAGGTCGATGGGAGCGGTGGTCGGTCCGCTTCCGCGATTGGTGACGAGCAGCGTATACGTCGCGGTTCCGCCCAGTCGCAGCGAGTCGGTGTCCACCGACTTCACGACGGTCAGGTCAGGTCCAGCCAAGAGCGGCGTGTTGATTGTGCTCGTGTCGTTGCGCGGTCGCAGGTCGCCCGGCGTGGTGACATCGGCGCTATTGATGATCGAGCCCGCCGCCGCGCTGGCAATAGCGACATCCAGCGTGAAGCTGCTCGATGCACCGGGCGCCAGCGGGCCGGCATTCGTGCACGTGACGGCCTGCTGGATCGCCGAGCAGTTCCACCCTGCACCAGTTCCACGCTGGAACGTGAGTGAGGGGTTCAGTACATCGGACACGCGAATCGGCGCGGTGGTCGTGGCCGTACCGACGTTCATCACGGTGAGCAGGTAGCTTGCCGCGCCGCCAGAGCGGAAGGCTCCACTGGCCGTCTTGGTCACCGTGAGGTCGGGCCATGTGAGCACCGGTGTCGGTCCCACGACGGCGCGGTTGTCGGGTGGATTCACGTCGCGGAAGCCAGGCGGCACCGTGACCTCGGCGGCGTTCGAGACGGCGATGCCTGCCGGCGCGTTGACCAACGCCGACACGAGCACTTCATAGAAATCGCCCACGGCGATCGCCGGCAGCGAGACACCGGTGCGCAACCCGGACAGAGGCGGCGGCGACGTACACCGGTTCGCGGTGGCCGACGAGCACGCCACGGCCGCGAACGAGAGTCCGGCTGACACGTCTTCGATGAGCGTCGAACCATCCGGCACATCCAACGGCCCCGCATTCGTGACGCGCACCCGGTAGGTAATGCGTTCACCGGGCGCCACCTCGGTGGTCGACAGGCTCTTGCTGATGACCAGATCGGTGCCGTACAGCGCGCTGATGTCCGCCCGCGCGGCATCGGGTCGCACGTTCGCCCCTTGGCTCGTGGTCGTACCGATCGTCGAGGTGATGGTGGTGAGTGAGCCCGGCTGTGTGTAGCTCAGGAGAAATCCATTCACGCCATCGCCGGAGACGATCGTACCCGACGGCACCGTCGTCGGCATGCCGGTGAAGGTCACTAGCCCCGTGTTCGTGTCGTAGGTCGCGGTGACGCCGGCTGGTAGGTTGCCGAACGACACACCCGTCAGGTTGCGCGAGAGCTGCAGGCCGAACGTCGTAGCCGCCGCCGTGGAGGGACCCGCGTTGCGATACTCGAGGCGTCCGCTTAGCACCTCTCCCGGTAGCACAAAAGCGGAGAACCCGGTCAACGTCGTCGTCACGTCGGCAATCCACGCACCGGTGACGGTGGCCGATGCAGTGTCCGGCGCGAGATTCGCGCCCTGGCTTGTAGTCGTCGCGATCGTGGCAGTGATGGTGCTGTTGGCGACCCCGTTTTGGATGTAGCCGACGGTGATTCCCGTCGTCCCGTTACCCGATGCCAACTGTCCCACGCCGAGCGTGACTCGCATGCCGGTGAAGCTCACAACGCCCGTGGTCGGGTTGTACGTCGCCGTCGCCCCCGTGGGGAGGTTGCCGAACACCACATTCGTGAGCCCCGGCGTGAGCGTGAGCGTATAGCCCACCCCCGCTGCCGGCGAGGGTCCGAGGTTACTGAAGCGCACCGTCCCGCTCACCGACTGTCCCGCATCCACCGTGGTGGGGAAGTTCACCTGCGCGCGGACATCCGCGATCAGCGCACCGCCGGTGTTCGCGATGGCGTTGTCGGGCGCGACGTTGGCGCCCTGGTTGGTGGAGGTGCCGATAACGCTCGTGATCGTGCTCGTGGCATTGCCCGCTTGCGTGTACGCGAGCGTGATGCCGCTCGTACCGTTGCCCGACGCGATGCTGCTGACGTTGAGCGTCGTCGGCATACCGGCGAACGTCACGCTACCCGTGGCGGGGTTGTACGTCGCCGTCGCCCCCGTCGGGAGGTTGCCGAAGATCACGTTGGTGAGACCTGGGGTCAGTGTCATCGCGTACGTCACATCCGAGGCTACCGACGGACCGTCGTTGCGGAACATCATCGTACCATTCACCGCATCACCCGCATCGACGTTGCCGGGGAAGGTGAGCGTGGTGGTGACATCGGCAATCAGAATGCCGGTCAGGTTGGTCGTGGCACTGTCGGGTGCGACGTTCGCGCCCTGGCTCGTGCTCGTGCCGATGCCGCTACTCACGGTGCTGTTAGCGACGGCATTCTGCGTGTAGTTGACAACGATGCCGGATGTGCCGTTGCCGCTGGCGATGGCGCCGAGAGCGAGTGTGGCAGGCATGCTGGTGACCGTCACGACGCCCGTGATTGCGTCGTACGTCGCGGTGGCACTACCTGGCAGGTTGCTGAGGCTCACACCCGTGAGCCCGCTCGAGAGCGTCAGCGTGTACGTCATGCCTGATGCTGTCGACGGACCGTTGTTCGTGAACACGACCGTGCCGGTGACTGGAGTACCCGCGTTGGCGGTTGCCGGAAACACCAGTGATGTGGTCACATCGGCGACGAGCGGGCCGGTGACGTTCGCGGTCGCCGTGTTGGGACCGACGTTCGCCCCTTCATTGCTGGTGGTCGAAATGCCGCTGGTGATGCTGCTGTTCGCTACGCCGTTCTGAGTGTACCCCACGCCGATCGGTGTGCTGCCATCACCCGATGCGATCTGTGTTGCTGTCAGGGTCGTCGGCATGTTGACGAACGTCACGACACCTGTGCTCGCGTTGTACGTGGCTGTCGCCCCGATCGGCAAGTTACTGAAGGTGACGTTGGCGAGGTTCGTCGTGAGCGACAGCGTGTAGTTCACCGTTTGCGCCGTGTACGGGCCAAGGTTCTGGAACATCACCGTGGCGGCAACAGGCTGACCGGCGGCCACGCTCGGCGGCAGCGTCACGGCCGTGCTGACGTCGGCGGCGAGCACCGCATTCAACGGCGTCGGCTCGTTGTTGTTGCCCGGGTTGCCATCGGCGTCGGGGTCCGAGTTGGCACCGTTTTGCGAGAGGTCATTTTCGGGCTGGCCGGAGAGCGCGCCCGTGGCGGTACCGGTCGCCTGATTGGCGTAGTTGCCTACGGGCAGCGGGACGGTAGGCCGATAGCGCAGCGTGACGTCGAACTCGCAGCTGGTCGCGACGGCCAGTGTGGTGATCTGCGCGAGCTGGGTCGTCGTGTTGCCGTCGAATCCTGCCGTTGGTGTTGCCGTGGCGCAGGTGCCCACAATACTGGGCGCCGCGTTGATCGTATAGCTGCCCGGCGTGAGCGATGCGGCTACACCGCCGGTCACGAAGGTGCCGAACAACGGCGCGGCACCGGTGAGCGGATCGGTGATGGTAACGGCATTCAGTGCTTCGAGACTGAAGTTGCGGGCACCAATGCGCAGCACGGCGGTGAGGCTGCCGTCAGCGTTGACTGTGGGCGTACCGACTACGCGCTTCGACAGTCCCAGTCGCGCCTGTGGCACCAGCGCAAAGCGATAGTCGGTGGCGGTGGTGATCGACGCCAGCGTGACAGCGGTGATGCTCGGCGGCGTGGACGCCACACCACCGCTGCTGCCAGCCGTCTGGGTCCCCACCGTCAGGTACGGCTCACCCGGGGCACCGCGCTGGATGCTGTACGTTCCCTCGGGCAGATCGCTGAACGTGTATGTGCCGACGCCAGCCGTATTGATGGTGCGTGACACCGCACTACCGTCGAATGCGGTACCGGACAGCGTCATCGGCACGCTGCCGATGCCGGTATCACCCGCGTCGACGGCGCCGTTGTTGTTGAAGTCGCGGAACACCAGACCGCTGAGGCTCGATCCGGCGATCGTGGTCGCACCGGAATTGCTGTTGTTCCCTGAGTTCACGTCTTGCGAGAAACTCGTCGCGCTGGTGCTGTTGGTCGTCGTGCCACCACTCGGTACGGTGAGATTGCGCACCGGGACCGTGATGTCGACTTCACCACCGCTGCTGAGCGTGCCCAGATCACAGGTGAACGACGTCTGCCCTGCGACGCCGGTGCAGGTGCTCAGCGACGCGCTGCCGGCGATGATCGCCACGGTCGGGGTGCCAGTGAGCTCCATGCCCGTCGGGAGGTTGTCCGTGACGCGCACCGTATCCGCTTCCGCCAACCCGGCGCCAGTGTTGTTACGCACCTTGATGACCCAGCTGTACGGACGTCGTACGGCCACCGAAGAGAGGGACGCGATCTTACTCACCACCTGCACGTCGGCACGGGTGCGTACGGACGTCGCCTGCAAGGCGCTGTTGTTGCTCGAGATGGGGTCGAAGCCAGCCAACGTCTCGTCGGATTCGACCGTCACGCGATTGGTGTGGACGCCTTTCAGAATCCCCGTCATGGTGACCGTGAGCGTGGCAGTCGATCCTGCGCCGAGACGCGGAATTGTGCAGGTCAGAACCCCACCCACGTCGTTCACACTCGGCACCGTCGAACAGGTGCCACCGGTCGGGACGGTATGCGACTGGTAGCTCAGCCCCGCAGGCGGCAGCGTATCCCGGATCACGACATTCTCCGCGTCCGACGGACCGTTGTTGCCGACGGTGACGGTGTAGACGGTGTTACTGCCCACCGACAGCGGGTCCACCGAGTCTGTCTTGTTGACCAGCAGGTCGAGCGACGGGTTGGAGACGGCGACGGTTCGCGTGACGGTGTTGTTGGTCGCACCGGGTGATGTCGGTTCCGTCGTCGTGGTGGACACGCTGGCGTCGTTCTGTAGGCTCGTCAGGCGCGTCGACGTGGTCGGGCGGACCACGATCGTGACCGTGCGCTGCGCCCCGTTGTTGATCGCGCCCAACGTGCATGTGACCCGTCGATTGCCGACGGTCGTAACCGTGCCCGGCGTCGGATTGGTGCAACTGCCACTCGACGGCGTCGCCGACACGAAGAACACGCCAAGCGGCAGGTCGTCGATGATCGCCACACCCTGCGCCTGACTCGGTCCGTTGTTGAGCGCCGCGACGACGTAGGTGAGCGCTTGGCCGGCGGCGGCCGGATTGGCGGACGCGGTCTTGGTGACCGTCACATCTGCGCGCGCGTCGACCGTGCTCGAGACGCTGCCGGTGTTGTTACCCGTATTCGGATCGGCTACGCTGGCCGATACCGCGCTCGCCCTGTTGGTGCGCGTACCGCCGTCTCCACCTGGACGGATGGCGACGTCGATCACGGGACAATCCACCGAGGCCGTACACTGTGGCAGCGACGGAATCGTGCACGAGAGTATCCGGCCATTGGATCCGGTCGAGGTACTCGTGCAGTTTACCGCCGACGCCACACCCTGTCGGCTGATCGTGTGTCCGACGTATCCCTGTCCGGTTGGTCCGACGGCGTTGTTGATCAGCGTGGACAAGGTATCGGTAACCGCGATGCTCGTCGCCGTGACGGCGCCGCTGTTCACCACTTCCAGAGCGTACGTGAGCACCTCGCCGGCCGGTACGTTCGCGAGATCGACCGTCTTCACCATCGAGAGGTCGGCTGAGGCCCCTCCAGTGCTCGAGGTGACGCTGTGCGTGCCGCTGTTGTTGCTGCTGTTCGGATCGGCGACGTTCGGATTGACCGTCGACAGGTCGGCCGTATTGGTGACCGTGCCAGACGACAGCGCGGTCGCGTTGAGCACCACGGACAGCGGCGCCGCGCCCGAGGCGAACGGCGAACCGCTGGTGATGGTTCGCGTGCAGGTGAGCGTTACCGGACCAGTAACCGGCGTACTGCCGCAGCTCCAGCCATTGGTCGTGATACTGTTGATTTGTACGCCAGCCGGCACATTGTCCGTTATCACCAATTGGCCGAAGAACGCGGTTGGTCCGCTGTTCGAGACGGACAGCGTCCAATTGAACGGGACGTTCACCACGACCAGCGCCGGAGTCGGCCCCGTCTTCGACAGCGAGAGGTCAGCTGTCGGGTTCTGCAACGTGGCGCCGCCGTCGCTGGCCGTGTTGTTGGCCGGTGTCGGGTCGAGTGGTGCGCTGGCCGCGATGGTGGCGCTGTTGGTGATGCCGGTGCCCGCTGCATTGATCGTCACCGGAATCGTGATCGTGCCCAGTGACTGATTCGAGCCCGCCGATCCGCCGCTCGCGCGCGTACAGAGCACCTGCTGTCCCGTCACGGTGCAGGTCCACCCGTTCTGCGGTGAGGCCACCGTACCGATCGTGTAGTTGGTGGGCACGTTGTCGGTGATCGTCAGTCCCGTGGGAATATCGCCGTCGTATGCCGCCGTGAGCACAAAATTGAAGCCGCTACCCACGAAATACGGCGCGCTGACGCTGCGCGTTTTGGTGAGCCGTACGTCCGAGCCTGCCGCCACGGTGATGTTGCTGATCGACGTGTTGTTGGATGTGTTCGGATCCTGTGCCGTGAGTACCGGTGCACCGGGTTGCAAGGCCACGTTGGCGGTACCGGTGATGGTGCTTCCCGACGCGGTGGTGATCTTGCCGGGAACGTTGCCGACGACCAGTGTGCCGCCCGAGGCGATCGGACCGGCGATGTTACACGTGATCGTGTTGGCGCTCACGGAGCAGCCGGCCGGGAGTGAGCCCTGTTGCGTAAATCCGGAGGGCATCGTGAACTGCACACGCAGCGCCGTGGCCGCGTCGGGCCCCGCGTTGGTAACGCTCAGCGCGTAGTTGAACGTCGACCCCGAGGCGAGTGGCGATGGCGCCGAGAGCGCGACGGAAAAGTCGGCGCCGGCAACGACCGTCGTGGTATTGCTGACGGCGTTGTCGGCGGGAACCGCATCAGCTTGCGTGGCGCTGGTCGCCGAGGTGACCGTCGTCGTGCCTTGCACATTCATCCGCAGCAGAACGGTGAACGACCCCGTCGCGTCTGCTATCAGCTGAGGGTGCGAGCAGGTGACCGTGCCCGGTCCAAGCTGTCCGATGGTCATCCCCAGGCATGCCGCCCCGGTTCCGGTGGTAAATCCCTGATAGCGCGTATTGACCGGTACGTTCATCTGGTACGTCACGCCAGTGGCCGTTCCCAGCCCCTGGTTCGTGATCACCACGCCGAACGTCACCAGTCCCGTTGCGGGAACCGGATCAGGTGTATCGGTGACGTTCAGGACCAGATCGGGCAGCTGGGCGTCGGCGCGCGCTGGGACGGCTATGGCGAAAAGGGCGGCTGCCAGCGCAGAGAATCGGATCCGACGACCAGCTTTCGGCAAGCGCATCTTTATTGATGAGTGACGGGATTTTTGCAGGCACTGCAGTGCGGATGTGGCTGTCACAGGGACGAGCGACATCGCGGGGCCGTCACGCCGATGGCACGAGTGTCAGTCGGTCCTGCTTCACTACCGAACGGCGGTATGGATGCAGCAAATCCGTTTTGTCGACGAACAGAGCCTTCGAGGCGAACGTGCGCCTCGATTGCTTCGCTACCTCCTTGGGCATGGTGCCGACGAATTCTCGATCACCGTGATGGCGCTGCAGGACACGCCGGCGCCATTTGCCGATGCGTTCGAAGCGCATCAGCGACGACTTGCCGGGAGTTCGGCCTGTATCCGAACATGCCGGCGGAGGCGATCCTCGATCATTTCGCCACGCTCGAAGGCGTGGTCAATGCCGGTGAGCGGAAGGATCTGGTGGCGTCGTTGTTGCACCAGGCCAATCTGTACGACGTGCGGAAGAAGAGCGCCGGCGGCTACTCGGGCGGCATGAAGCAGAGACTCGGCATTGCGATCGCGCTCGCGGGAAGCCCCAAGCTGCTGATCGTTGACGAGCCCACGGCTGGACTTGATCCCATCGAACGGAATCGCCTCCTCAATCTGCTCGTAGATGGCGATCATCGACAAGGGGCAGGTGGTGGTGCATGGGGAGCCGGAGCGCATCATCGACGAGGTACGTGGTTGCATCTGACGGCGCACGGTTCCCCGCGCGCAGACGGACGACTACAAGTCGCAGTATCAGGTGATCTCCACGCGCATGGCGGCCGGCAACACCGTGCTGCACGTGTACGCCGAGTCGGACCAGGGTGATGGCTTCCCGTCCGTCGAACCTGATCTCGAGGACGTGGACTTCCATCGGTTGGCGGCCATTGCAGGCGGACGCGCGCCGGTGGAGGCCTGAAGTTCGGTTTGCTCTTCGCGTTTGAGCTCCGCGGTCATTTCCGACGGCCGGTCACGTGGCTTCGTGAGCTTCGAAGCCACCGTCAGCACCGATCCCGACCAGATCGCCATGGCGCCGGGATTTCTCGAGAAAGAGTGGACGAGCAACGGGTCGCTACTTCCACTACGTGATGGACAAGCCGATGCCGAACTTCTTCTCGGTGCTGTCGGCGCGCTGGACCGTGACCACGACGATGTGGCGAAACACGCCCATCGAGGTCTACCACTATCCGGGCCACACCTTCAACGTGGCCCGCATGCTCGAGGCGTCGAAAGCATCCCACGAGTTCTACTCGAATGAGTTCGGGGAGTATCCTCACCGGCAGCTGCGCATCCTCGAGTTCCCACGATACGCCGGCTTCGCCCAGTCGTTTCCGAACACCGTGCCGTACTCGGAAGACGTTGGCTTCGTGGCGCGCGTGGACTCGACCGAGGTCGAGGACACCGACTCCCGTACTTCGTGACGGCACACGAGATCGCGCACCAATGGTTCCCGTATCAGCGCATGCCGGCCGATGTGGAGGGCGCGCAGATGCTGTCGGAATCGCTGTCGGAATACGCGGTGCGGGTGGTGACCGACCGCCTGCTCGGTCGAGCGTTCACGCAGAAGTTCCTGCGTGCGGAGCTCGAGCGGTACCTGCGTGGACGCGCCGGTGAAACCAAGGGCGAAGATCCCCTCACGCGCGTCGATCTGCAGGCGTACATCTGGTATCAGAAGGGGGCGCTCGCGTTGTTCGCGCTGCGCGATCTGATCGGCGAGAACGCGCTGCACGGCGCCCTCCGCGCCTATCTCGACGAAGGACGCTTCGCGGGGCCGCCGTACGCCACCACGCTCGACCTTATGAAGCATATCGTGGCGGCTACGCCTGATTCGCTCAAGTATGCGATCGACGACTACTTCGAGACGATCACGCTCTGGGATGTGAAGACGGACAGCGTGATCTCGGTGCCGCAGCCTGGCGGGCAGTACAAGGTCACAGTTGTCGGTACGGCCACCAAGCTGCGTGCCGACTTCCTGGTGAAAGGAAAGCCGGCGCGTGCTGGCATCGATCCGTACAACCTGCTGGTCGATCGGGTACCGGGGGACAACAGCCGGGATGTGAAACCGTAGCGGCCTGAGCCCGCGAAGCGGATTCCGCCGCCGACTCGTGGCGGCGATCGCGTGCGGAGCTGCAGGACCCAGCGCGCGCGCTAGGGCGCCGTCCGAAACTCGAGCGCCGGATCGTCGACGCGGCCGTGGCGCAGGGCAAACAGGTCCTTCACATAGTTCTGGTACAGCCGCCACGGCGCCCGGTTTCCCTGTTTGGGCAATCGCGACGACGCGCGCTGCACATACCCCGACGTGAAGTCGAACACCGGCGATTCCTGCAGCGAGGGATCACGGCGTGGCGTGACTTGCACGAAATCGTGCGCGTGCATGTGGTTGAGCACCCGACAGACATGCTGCGCAATAAGGTCGCACTTGAGCGTCCACGACGCATTCGTGTATCCCACCGCGGCGGCCATGTTCGGGATATCGCTCACCATCATCCCTTTGTAGATCATCGTCCGCCCCAGCTCCACGACGTCACCGTCGACGACCAGCGTCACACCGGTCAGGAGTGACATGCGCAACCCGGTCGCCGTGACCACGATATCCGCATCGAGTCGTGCACCGGACGTCAGCACGACGCCCGATTCGTCGAAGTGCGCGATCTGAGCGGTCACGATCGAGGCGCGTCCGTCACGCAGCACGGTGAACAGATCCCCGTCGGGCACCAGGCACAGTCGCTCATCCCACGGTTCGTAGCGTGGACTGAAGTGCACATCGTACGGGAAGTCGGCACCAAGCCGCTGCTCCGCCTCCACGCGCAGCGCCTTCTTGAACATTGCGGGACGCGTCCGGGCGATGCGATAGTAGAACATGCTGCGCGCCACATTCTTCCAGCGCGCGAGTGCGTAGGCCAGCCGAGCAGGCAGGAACCGACGCAACGCGGTGGCGATGGTGTCTACGGACGGCAACGTGGCGATGTACGTCGGTGATCGCTGCAGCATCGTCACGTGCGCGGCCGCATGTGCACCCGTGGCCATGGCGGGGACGAGCGTGACCGCCGTCGCACCGCTGCCGATCACGACCACGCGCGCACCGCGGTAGTCGAGATCTTCGGGCCAGTGCTGCGGATGCAGCAAACGTCCCGTGAACGAGTCCATGCCCGGCCACTCCGGGGTGTAGCCCTGCGCGTAGTCGTAGTAGCCGGCACAGCTGTACAGGAAGCCGCACGTGAGTTGCTTCGGCGACTGTTCCACGCCGACCTCGAGGTCGATTGTCCAGCGCGCGTTGGCCGATGACCACGCCGCGCGCACCAGCCGGTGCGCGTAGCGGATACGACGGTCGATGCCGAACTCACGCGCCGTCTCCTCGATGTACGCTTTGATCGACGGTCCGTCGGCAATCGCCTTCGCGTTCCGCCACGGCCGGAAGCGATAGCCCAGCGTGTACATGTCGGAGTCGGAGCGGATGCCGGGATAGCGAAACAGATCCCAGGTGCCGCCCATCCGCTCGCGCGCTTCGACGATCGCGTACGACCGCCCCGCGCACTCCGTCTGCAGGTGCCACGCCGCACTGATGCCGGAGAGCCCAGCGCCGATGATCAGAACGTCGAGATGCTCCACGTGCGACCCCGAGCAGGCAGCGCCCGACCCGTTCATCGCATCAGCTGTCGCATGAAGTACGTGTACTCCAGCGCCGACGTGCGCGCCTGCTGCTCCGCGTTTGCGCCAGAGCCATGACCGCCCTCGATCACTTCATAAAACAGGTAGCGCAGCTTCAGGTCCGCCATCTTCGCCGCGAACTTGCGCGCATGTTGCGGACCCACGCGGTCATCCTTGGTCGTGGTCCAGATGAGCGGCATGGGATACTGCACGCCGGCCTTGAGATTGTTCTGCGGCGAGATCTTGGCCAGGAACTCACGTTCGGCGGGCACAGACACGCTGCCGTATTCGCCCACCCATGACGCCCCAGCCTGGATCTGCTCGTAGCGCAACATGTCGAGCAACGGCACCGCGATGTCGACCGCACTGAACAGCTCTGGATGCTGGGTCATCTGGACCCCCATCAGCAGGCCACCGTTGGACCCGCCCTCGATGCCCAGATGGCGCGGGCTGGTGATCTTGCGTGCAATGAGATCTTTCGCCACGGCTGCAAAGTCGTCGTAAATGATCTGACGTTTGGTTTTCAGCCCCGCCTCGTGCCACGCCGGACCGAATTCACCACCGCCGCGGATATTGGCGAGTACGAACACACCACCACGTTCCAGCCAAAGCTTGCCGACGGTTGGATCGTAGCGCGGCGTGAGCGAGACCTCGAAACCGCCGTAGGCGTTGAGGATGGTCGGGTGCGAGCCATCGAGCCGCATGTCCTTCGGGTGGACAATGAAGTACGGAATCTTGGTCCCGTCAGTAGAGGTGGCTGCATACTGCGCCACTACACTGCGCGAGGCGTCGAACTTGGGCGGCAGCGTCTTGATGCTGCGGGCTGACGCCGTCGTGGCGCTGGCAAGCCACACGCTGCTCGGGGTGAGAAAGCCCGCTACGCCAATGAACGCGCGATCGCTCGACTTGTCAGCGCTCGTGACGCTGGTGGACACGTTGTCCGGCAACGGCATGGTCCGCGAGGTCCAGGCACCGCGTGTTGAGCGTGTGAACACGAGCACCTTGCCCTGGACATTGCGATTGATGTCCACCAGCAGGGCGCCGCGCGTGCCGGCGGCGCCAGCGACCGACTCACGCGGCCCCGGCTCGAAAATCGCCATGGGCGCCAGTGCCGTAGGCGTGCGCGTCGCACCCGCGAGATCGAACGCCGCGAGGGCACCGGCACGAACGGTCGTGGCGCCGTCTCGCCACGCTTCGGAGAGCTGCACAATTACCTGTCCGTCAAACAGCGCCACGGGTTGAGCCTTCGCCGGCACGGCCAGCCGCACCACATCGGTGCGGCGCACGAGGTAGTGTTCGAACTCGAACGTGGTGAGCGGGCGTACGATGAACGACGCGCGACGGCCCTGCCCATCGACCAGCGTCGCGGGGGACACCCCGTAGCCACCGTCCTTGGCCGACCCACGGAAGATCTCCACCGCCTGCGACAACGGCGCACCGCGCACCAGCCGCTTGACGATGAACGGATAACCGGAGGTCGTCAGGTCACCCGCCTGCCACTCGCGCGCAATCAACAGCGTATCCACACCTGTCCACGCCACCCGCTGCTTGCCCTTCGGGAGGTAGAACCCCGCCGTGACGAAGGTGCCGGTCGTAAGGTCGAACTCGCGCACCGTCACCGCGTCCTCGCCGCCATCGGAGAGATTCAGCAGGCAGCGCGCTTCGCCAGGCGAATCACAATCGGCACCCTTCCACACCCAGTTCGCCTCCTCCGCCTTTGCCAGCGCATCGAGATCGAGCACCGTCGTCCACGTGGGCGATGTCGTCTGGTAGCTGGCGAACGTGGTAGAACGCCAGATGCCGCGCACATGCTGCGCGTCCTGCCAGAAGTTGTAGAGCCGCCCACCAATGAAGCTCACCGTCGGCAGGCGGTCACTGGCCTGCGCCAGCGCCAGCGCTGACGCGTAATTGTCGGCGTAGCGCGGATCCTTTTCGAGGATGCCGCTGGTGCGGGCGTTCTCCGTGTTGACCCACGCCATCGCCCGCGCGCCGGTCATCTCTTCCAGCCAACGATAGGGATCGTTCGTGCTGTCGGGTTGGGTCGGCTGCGCGGTCGCGAGACGCGACCCGACGGCGGTAAGCAGGAACGCGGCAGTGAGTACGCGCATAGGCGGAGTCCTTTGCTTGAAGGGGTCACACCCCCGAAAGGTAACTTCGATATTCCTCGGCGGCCGCTGACGCCTGACGGACGGCTGCGCTCTCGGGATGCTACGGCTGCTTCGACACCCGCCAAACAACATTCCCGACATCGTCTGCCACGAGCAGGGCACCGCGCCCATCGACGGCGACACCAACAGGCCGACCCATCGCCTTGTTCTCGCTGGTGAGAAAGCCGGTGAGAACATCGATCGGTTCGCCCGATGGCTTGCCGTTGATGAACGGAACAAAGATCACCTTGTATCCGCTGCGCGGATTGCGATTCCATGAACCGTGTTGTCCGACGAACATGCCGTCGCTGAATACGGTGGGAAGCGATGTGCCTCGCGACGAGACGAGTCCGATCGATGCCGTGTGCGCGCCAAGCGCGTAGTCGGGTACGACCGCTTTCGCGACCAGATCGGGGCGCTGCGGCTTTACCCTCGTGTCGATGTGCTGACCGAAGTAGCTGTACGGCCATCCGTAGAACGCGCCATCGCGTACCGCCGTCATATAGTCGGGCACCAAGTCGCCGCCGAGTTCGTCCCGCTCATTCACGGCGGCCCAAAGCGTGCCGGTGCTCGGTTCGATCGCGAGCCCCGCGGCGTTACGCAGGCCAGACGCAAACGTACGGTGTGCGCCGGACTTCGCATCGATCGCCCAAATGGTTGCGCGATCCACTTCAACCGCCATCCCATTCTCCGCCGCGTTGCTGTTCGACCCGATGCTGACATACAAAGTGCGCCCATCGGGGGAGGCAACGATCGTCTTTGTCCAATGGTGGTTCAGCGTTCCTGCGGGCAGCCTCACCAGCGTGTCGCCTTGACCGCCGATCGTCGTGGCGCCGTCGCGATAGACGAAGTGCAACACCGCATCGGTATTCGCGACGTACAGATCAGGACCGACCAAGGCGATCCCGAATGGCGCGTTCAGTCCGCCGATGAACACCGATCGCGTTTCCGCCACACCGTCACCATCCGCATCACGCAAGAGCGAAATCCGATTGGCACTTGGCGCTGCACCTCCGGCTTTGCGCTGAAGGCGCTTGAAGAACCACCCACGAATGCCCTTCGCATCATCGGGGCGCGGCGGCGCGTTCGCCTCCGTGACCAGGACATCGCCATTCGGTAACGTATACACGAACCGTGGGTGTTCGAGCCCGGATGCAAACGCGTTGACGCGTGTGCCGTGCGCACCGACTGGAGTCGTGCCCACCGGCCACCCAATGGCGGTCGCGATCTTCGTGGTTGGAATGAGTGACGTGCGCGGCGGCGGCAGCTCCGGCGTTGGACCGATCCCGGCGGAGACAGGGAAGCGCGCGGTGGTACCGCAGGAAAGCGTGGCCAGTGCGACGACGAATATCGTCGTCGCACGGCCCCAGGCGCGTCGTGATGTGCGGGCCCGCGTCAGCATTTACGCTGAGGGACCGTCGTGCGCTTCCTGCTGTTGATTGCGGAGATCACGTACGCGATCGTGCGCCGCACGAACATCATCGGCCTGCCGCGTAATCAGCGGACGCAGATCGCTCGGCAGTGCCTTTCCGAGGGCATCGGCATACGCCTTCTTCGCATGATCCTCACCGCGTTCGCACTCGTCGAGAATCGCACCATCGTCGTCACTGGTCACGGTCGACTTTACCGCCATCCAACCGCGATGGACCGCGCCGGCCACGTGCCCCATGTCCGCCGGCTTTCCACCGAGGCGTTCCACTTGGACTTCAAGCTCGTGCGTGAAGCCGGCGCGCTGTGACGACAGCGTCGTAAACAGCTGCTTGAGATCGGGCCGATCAGCTCGCTCCGCCGCGGACGAGAATCCCTGTTCACCGTCTCGGCACGTCTCGATCAGATCGTTCATCACGGAGACGGCTTCCTTGTTGGTATCGGTCGTCATTGAATAAGCTCCCTACGCTGCAGGATGGTTGCGCGACGCGGCGTCGATGGCGGGTCGCACACCGTGCTTGTGCAAGCGACGGGCCGTCACCGTGAGGCATGTGATGCGGCACGCATATGCGTTCCCCATCGCACCGGGCTCAGGTGCGGATGCGCACGCGGGAACGGTACGCCAGCTCCGTGACGACGATGCAGCTGAGTAACCATGCCAATCCCAGAGCGAGTCCGGCGATCACATCGCTCAGGTAGTGCACGCCAAGATAAAGGCGGCTGAACCCGATGAGGGCCACGGTACACGTGGCGAGCACGACAAGGTGGTTTCGGTATCGGTCGCCGTTGATCCAGCACACTGACAACAGATAGGTCAGCATTCCGAACCCGACTATGGCTCCCACAGCATGGCCACTCGGGAAACTGAGCGACGGTCCATGAAGGAACAGCTCGGCGCCTACAGGTCGGTCACGGTGGATAAGTCGCTTCAGCACAACGACCAGCAGATTCGCGCCGGCGAAGGCGGTGACCCACGAGGCGAGCAGCAGTCCACGGCGCTTCCACAGCAGCCACACGGCGCCCGCAACGGCAAGTATCGTCATCGATGCCGGCGAGCCCAGCAGCGAGAGGCCCTCGAACATTCTTTTACCCGCCGCCGTCACCGTGCTCTGACGTCTGTCGAAGTCGCGCGCGTCGAAACCGGTCAACGCAACACTGTGCGTGACCGCATACGCGATGACGACGAAGACAACCAGCGCGCCAGCGCCGAACATTGTCATCACGTTGAGTGTAGTCGACGCCATCGGTTCGTCTCGATCACCGTCAGTCATCGAAGCTCGTGAACGAAACTATTATCGTGTTGATCAACAGCGGAGCCGGTTCAGTGAAGGATAACAACGATCGCGCAGCACTGCTGGCGTTGCTCTCGACCGCTGTGCCGGAGGCAAGCGTGCGATGTACGGACGAGCACGTAACGATGAACGACCTGATCCGTCAAGCGATGCAGGAGAGCCCATCCATGCTCGTTTCCGGCGGAGGCGATGGTACAGTGAATGCCGTTGCCTCCGCCCTCATCGACACATCCACCGTGCTGGGGGTCCTGCCACTCGGCACCTTGAACCACTTTGCTGCCGACCTCGGTATTCCAACAACGATTGCCGATGCCATTGCGCTGTTGCGTGGTGGCGTGGTGCGCGAAGTCGATGCCGGCGGGGTGAACGATCGGATCTTTCTCAATAACGTCGCACTCGGGTTGTACCCGGAAATCGTGGAACGCCGCGAGCGTAAGCAACGCGCCGGGTTCCGCAAATGGCCCTCGGCAATCGCGGCGACGATACAGGCACTTGTTCGCTATCAGCAGTTCGGCGTGCGTATTCGCGCCGATAACATCGCCCTGCTACGGCGGACGGCGGCTCTGTTCGTCGGTAACAACGAGTATACCAATATCGACTCTCTGGAACCGCGACGAACATCGCTGACCACCGGAATGCTGGCTGTATACATTCCGCGCGCGCGTGGTCGCTGGCAATTGATCTGGGATGCGATCGTCGCGTTGGTCGGTAGCGTGCGCGCGAGCGATGGGTTCGAGCGGCTGATGAGTCGCGAATTCACCGTCGAGTCGAAGCGTCCATTCCTGCGAGTCGCGATCGACGGCGAACTCGTGCGGCTCGAGACACCTCTTCAGTTTCGTGCACGGGCGAAGGCGCTGCGTATCCTCGTACCGCCGCAGTGAACGATGCGCACTGTCGTACAACTCTCGGACCTTCACTTCGGCACCACGATCTCCGCTGCGCTCGACCCACTCATCGACCTGCTGTGGACGCTGTCGCCCGACCTGGTGATCGTCTCCGGCGATATGACGCAGCGTGCAACGCGAGAACAGTTCCTCGAGGCGCGTGCCTACATCGATCGCCTGCCGACTCCGCGACTCCTGGTTCCCGGAAATCATGATGTCCCGCTCTACGATGTCGTGCGCCGGTTTCTGTCGCCGCTGGGGCGCTATCGCAGGCATATCACCGATGACCTGTCACCGGTGTTTCGTGACGATGAGATCGCCGTCGTAGGTATCAATACCGCGCGATCGTTCACGTTCAAAGGGGGCAGAATCGGGGCGAGTCAGCTGGCCCTGCTGACGGCGTATTGTCGTGCGCTTCCGGCACATGTTGCGCGCATCGTGGTGACGCATCACCCCTTCGATACTCCGGTCGAATTGTCGGGCGTGCGCGCCGTGCGTGGCGCCCAGCGTGCACTCGAAGCGTTTGCACGGTTCGACGTCGATCTGTTTCTGTCGGGGCACTTACATCTCATTCATACCGCCAGCGCTGCCAAGTATGTCGCTGGTTATGACGCTCCGATGCTGGTGGCGGGAACCGCGGTATCTACCCGTGCGCGCGGCGAGCCGAACTCCTTCTTTGTTTTTCGCGTTGATCGAGACGTGATCGCGTGTGAGACCTACACATGGGACGCGCAGTCCTTGACCTTCTGGCACTCGGCGACTCGAACGTTTGCGCGAGTCAGTGGCGGCTTGGCGTCGTCGGGATGACCCGCGACGCACCAAGAGGGGATGACGTCATCGATACGGAGTGACCCATCCGAGCAACCTCAGCACAACCGGTGCAGTCGATGTGGTACGATCTCGGTCCCGTTGATCGTTTCACGAAGCTACCGCTGACAGCTGCGAAAATCGGCACGCTCAAGGTGGTGGTAACGCACCAGAACGGTGCCTTCGGCGTGCTCTCTGGCGTCTGCAACCACGCTGGCGGACCGCTCGCCGATGGTGTCTTGATGGCGACTACGTAGTGTGCCCGTGGCACAACTGGAAGTACCACCGCCGGGCAGAAACGCAGACGATCCGACTGGCCGAGCTGAAGTTGCGCCCCTGCGAGGGCTACTACTTGAAAAGCGCGCGCGCCTGCACGTGCACTGGGCCGACGTGATGCTTCTTGTTACCCCTATTCGATGGGGGAACTCGGGCTCACTGTACTACTTGATGGTCGAACGGCTCAACTGCGTGCAGAATCAGGTGACGATTGCGAACCGCGTACTGACGCAGAACAAGGTTGCGGGATTCATCATCACCGGCGGTCAAGACAACGTGCAGGCGGTAGCAGCTCAGCTTCTCGGGTTTTTCGCCGAAGGGGTCCAGCGGAGCGAGGAGCTGCACGAGGCCTCGCGGAGTCTTGCGCAGCGCGCTCGTGAATCATGCACAGCTCCGGTGCGGAGACATGCGCGGTCAGATGCCTCGCAATCAGGGCAGATCGCCGGGGGCGATCTGGTTGAACGGGTCGCGACCCTTGGGCGGTCGCTGGCGTGAGGCGTGTTTCTCGAGCACGCGCGCCAGCTTGTCACGCGCACCGATGAGTGCGCCTTTGATCGTGTCCGCTGTATTGGTTACCGCGACCGGATCATGTCCCGCCAATCGAGCTTCGAGCATACAACGCTTGTCCTTTGCACCGCCGCGCTCACCATTGAGATCCTGAAAGTGGACTTCGATACGCGTGATCTGCCCTGAAAAACGCGCCAGCGACCGCTCGAGTTCTGCGGATACACTGGAGGCGAGCTGCTCGTCGCCAGTGATGTGTTTGTCGGTATTCAATTGAATAATCATCGTCGCTCGGACAGGAGGGTGCGAACACCAGGGTGATGGACCGATAATAATGATGTTGATACACCGCCACGGCGTTTTCGGTCCAATGTTCCCGACACTCGCCCAGTTGAACCGCTGGTTTCCCCCACTGGCTTCAATGCAGAACCGCAGGCGCAGCAGCTTGTATCCCTTGGCCGCATTGCACTGGTTGCACTGGTTGCACTGCTTGCCGCCGCGGCGACGGGCTGCGGCGGGAAGCCGGACATACCCGTCGGGGGCGCCCACGCTGACGCCATTCGGTCGGCGTCGATCGCGCCGGATCGCGATGATCGGACCGCCTTGCTGCTGCCGGTGCAAGGGCGATATATGGTCCTCACCGAAACGCGCGGCATGTTGACGTCTGTTCAAGGTTACGTCGACGCAGCGGCGCGCGGCGACACGGCGGGGATGCGGGCGGCGGCGCAGGCCTCCGCGATGGCGGCGGACCCAACACGCACTGGGTCGAATGGGGACCATCATGGAGAATTGCGTGGACTGCCATACCCAGTATCGCATCATCGTCGAACGCTAGGCTTTTCCTCTCCGGCACGACGCGCTTCAGTTGCGCGGTCGGCGCGCGGGTCGTGACTCCGTCGATAGCGGCGAGTCCGTCAGCCTTCCTCGTCACGCACCTTCATCAGGAGATGGACATGACCGATACATGGCGCCGGTCATCGATCACCGCCACGCCGCGCACCGGCTTTGAACTTGCAATCACGCTCAGCCGTCGCGGTGTCAAGTACATCGAATCAGACCCGGAAGCGCTGAAGGAAATGCGTCCAGACTATGCGAATTCCGCCGATGCGTTGACCGCGGCTTCGCAGGTCATTGCGATCAACTTCCGCACAGTAGCCGCCGCCGATAACTACTGGCGTGCGTAGTCAATCTGTGCCCCGTGCGACATCTGATACCTGTCCCACTTCCCCCCGCGCTTCCAGGCGAGCGAGCAACAGGCAGAAGTAGAGCATTCCCCGTTGTGGTCCCAGCGCTTCGGCAATCGCTTCGGCATCAAGGGGTGTACCGGCAACGAGCGCGAGATTGGCGGCGACACCGCTGTCGTTTGCGGGAAACGCATCCAGGCGACCGACTCCGCGCAACAGAATGACTGCAGCGGTCCATGGTCCGATGCCCTTGATGCTGCGCAGCAACGAGGCCGCCTCGGCCGTAGACTGCGCCTCCAGCATGTCCTCGTTCAGTGTATCCGCCCTGATAGCCTGCGCCACCCGCTGCAACGTGGACAGTTTTCCTGCGCTCAGTCCGGTCGCACGCAGTGTGTCGTCGGAGGTAGCGAGAAAGCGCTCGATTTCAGGAAAGATCGCGAGTGGAATTCCGTCGAAGGTCGCGTGGTCTCCAATCGCCTCGATAAAGCGACGCATTATTGCACTCGCCGCGTGCAAGCTGATCTGCTGAAATACCACCGCATTCACGCACGCTTCCCATAGAGCAGGGTATCGCGGCGGTTTGATGCCACGAAGCCGATGCACCAACGGTGCCAGCCAACTGATCTGTTCTGCTTGCCCGTAGAAGTGACTGAGCTCACGGTCGGTGCCAAGCATGCGCCGCACTCTAGCGAGTACGCGTTCACGGTCGGCGTCTCCCTCGATCCGCACGGAGAGCGCCTCGTCGCGCGGCTGTGTCACGCACGTAATGGTCGAGCTCCCGTCGTCATCACAGGCGCGAACATAGCGCCCATCGAACGCGTAGACATCTACCAGATTACTTGGCAGGCGTCGGAGAGCGCTCACGGTCAGATCGAGCCGGAAAGGCGCAACAACCGGTATTTCGTGCTGTGTGGTGGCGTGCACGACATTTGGTGATGGGTGTGTTGACACAGCCGCTCGACGGCTCAAGGTACCAGTATCTTCTCAGCGGCGACATCCCGTGACGCCAAAGCGCAGTCGAACCGATAGTTTCAGCACGTGGAATTCGACACCGGCGGTGACACCGATATTCACCATCGGCCATTCAACACGCACTGTTGCCGAGCTGGTCGTGTTGTTGCGGCAAGTCGATGTCGAACTGGTGGTGGATGTGCGTTCGATTCCGCGCTCGCGTGCAATGCCCCAGTTCAACGCCGATGTATTGCCTGAGGCGCTTGCTGCCGAGGGCATGGCGTATCGACATCTCCGAGCACTGGGCGGGCGGCGCCATCATCCCAAAGGCGCCCCCGCGTCGACCAACACATTTTGGCGCGTGATGGCTTTTCGGCACTATGCGGACTACGCGGAAACTGAAGCGTTCCGCGCGGGGCTGGACGAACTATTCGCCCTCGCGACCGTAACGCGTTGTGCCATCATGTGCGCCGAAGCTGTTTGGTGGCGCTGCCACCGCCGCATTATTGCCGACTATCTGCTGGTGCGTGGTATTCCGGTCGGACACATCATGGCCGAAGGCCAGATTACGCCGGCAACGCTCACCACGGGAGCGCAGGTGCAGGCCAACGGCACCGTGCGCTATTCGGCTCCCGACTGATAGCCTCGACGGGAGACTGGTACGACGCTCTGCACCCTCACCCGCGATCGCGCTGTCCGACGTATGGCGATGACGGCTGCTCCGTTACGCAGCAGGCGCTGGTGATCCGGCCGAAGGATAGTGTACGACAGTCAGGAGGAACGTGCAACCTTGCGCTGACTTCGCGGCATGTCGTACGCTCGGCGCCAAGGCAAGGATGTCGCCCGTAGCCAGTGCGTAGTCCGTGTCGAGCGCGCGAAAGACGGCGTCCCCCCGCAACATGTGAATGCTCACTGGACCGTCGGTGCTGTGCTCCGGCAAGTCTCCGCCTGGGGCGAGCGCGAGCAGCGTGAGCCGCAACGGTCCCTCTTTGACGAGCGTGCGCGCCGAGCGCCCGCTGCGCGCCAGTAGTTCCGCGTCGATCATCCACTCGTCCTGCGTTAAATGGTGGAGCAGCACATCGCCCTCCACTGTGCGGTGCATCGATGACATGAGCTACGCCTCCGGAATGTGTAGTGTCCGACCTTCCTGCACGCACTTCACGCACTCGAGCAGCGTTCCCAGAAAGTGCGCACGCCCTGACTCGGTGACGACCCACGGCCTGTTCTGCCATGGGGGGTCGTGCCGGACATGCTGGGTGTGCCCGCACTCCAGATCAGCAACCCAGTGCTGTTCCTCATCCCGATGATATCCGGTGATGCGACGCGGAAGTGCGTTGCCCGCGCTCGGATCGCGCTGCATGAAGGACCTCCTGCGAAATACGACGGGCTGCCACGTGGTTTTCTGCGTTTGCAGACGCACCGCGCGAGGTCGTAGCCACCGAGCAAATTGTAATCTCGCCAATGGTCGGGCGGTTCGCCATTGGTACAGATACTCGCGAAGACACACCGTCAACGTTACCCTCCGTTTTGATCAGACGCCCACCAACCAGACATCGTATGCATCCGATTGAAGAGAAGTTCGCCAGGCTCGGCACGGACCACGCGCCGGGACAGCAAGTGCGTCACGACAGCGGACCATCCGACGACGTACTGCGCAGCGAGGTGCTGCCGGGCGTTCCGGTGGACTTCTCACACGGAGATGTGAACGACAATGCGTTCGCACCAACGCCGGGTGCCCTGAGCGAGTTCATCGATGGTGTGCATCGCGGCGGTTCGCAGGCGTATACGGAATACCGCGGCGGCGCAGATTTGCGCGTGCGAGTGGCGGAAAAGTTGGCGTCGTTCACCGGACATCCGGTGTCCGCCACGAACGAGCTCATCATCACGCCCGGTACACAGGGCGCCTTATTTCTCGCCATTGGTGCAACGGTCATGGCGGGCGATCGGGTGGCGATCGTTCGTCCAGACTACTTCGCGAACCGCAAACTCGTGGAGTTCTTGGGTGCGGAAGTCGTACCGGTTCGGATGGACTATCTGTCGCATACGAACAAGGCTGGTGTAGATCTCGAGCAGCTGGAATCGGTATTCAGATCCGGCGTCCGCACGTTCTTGTTCTCCAATCCCAACAATCCCACCGGCGTGATATACTCGCCGCAGGAGATCGGGCGCATCGCGGAGTTGGCGAATCAGTATGGGGTCACCGTGATTGCGGATCAATTGTATTCGCGCTTGGTGTATGATGGCCGGACATATACGCACTTGTGCGCGTCGGGCATCGTGGGCGAGAATATCGTGACCATCATGGGTCCGTCGAAAACGGAGTCGTTGAGTGGCTATCGTTTGGGTGTGGCCTTTGGCGCCGCGCATCTGATCGACCGTATCGAGAAGTTGCAGGCGATCGTGTCGTTGCGCGCGCCGGGGTATTCGCAGGCCGTACTACGCACTTGGTTCGAAGAACCCGACGGATGGCTCGCGGAACGCGCGAAGCGGCATCAAGCCATCCGCGACGCGTTGATCGCTGTCTTGCGGAGTGTTCCCGGGGTAACCGTGCGTACTCCTGAAGGCGGTAGCTATCTCTTCCCGCGTTTACCCGCACTCGGCATTCCGTTGCACGCGTTCGTACGTGCACTTCGTGTGCAGGCGAATGTCGTGGTCACACCCGGCACCGAATTCAGTCCCGATACGACAAGTAGCATCCGTCTCAACTACTCGCAGAATCATGACGCGGCCGTGCATGCCGTGCAGCGCATCGCGCAGTTGGTTGAACGGTATCGCTCGTAGACCAAAGCGGGGACGCCGTGTCTTCGTGCCGATCGGTCCGACCGGGCAGTGGCGAACCGCTTCCTCACCTTCCATCACTTACGACCTATGGTTCTCTCCAGAGAAGAACTCGTTGGCCTGCTGACACACGAACTCAGCGTGTTGCGCCATTTGATCACGAAGATCGATGCTGGTTCCGTTGACTATCGCCCCACCGATGGGCAGCGCAGCTCGATCGAGCTGGTGCGTTACCTGGTAGTGCAGGGCCCTGCGCTCGTTACGTCGATCAAGGCTGGAGCTTTCGATAGAGCGGCCTGGGGTGTTGCCCAAGCTGAAGCGGCGGCGGCCGATCTTGCCGGGCTCGATGCGATGCTCGAAGCACAAGCGGCTTGGTATGTCGACCATGTGGGCAGTATGAGCGACGACGACATGCGAGGCGTTGTCCAGCTGTTCGGCGCGCCCGGAACGCGCGGGTCTCACCTGGTGAGCCTGGTGCTCGCGAACTACGTCGCGTATCGCACGCAGCTGTTCTGTTATCTCAAGTCGTGCGGGCGCGACGAGCTGACCACATCGAATCTGTGGCGTGGCATGGACGCGCCGCCCAAGGCTTGAGGCTGGTCGAGAGCGTGCGCGTACCCTCCCGACCATCGAAATTGAGAAGCTCCTAAAACAGCACGGACGCCATGCGACGACGGGCATCGCGTACGGCCTCCTCGTCCTCGACCAGTTGAAGCGATTCGACGAGTGCCAAGCGAGCAGGGCTGCGTTCGTCGGTCTTGTCGTCGCGCAGCGCCTCCAGCAGTAGCGTGAACCCGGCCGTCGCGTCGCCGCGCAGGATGGCGTCTCCGCCGGTGCGCACGGCGTCAGGCTCCGGGCGCCCAGCAATGAGCGCGCGGAGCGCCACGCGCGCCCGCGCCCGTTTCGCCTTCGGATCGCCGTACACAGCAACCGGCAGCGCTTCGAGCGCGATCGTTGCCTCGTCGTCGATCCCCGACTCGGCCAGGGCCACGGCGAGATCGAGTTGCAGCGAGGCGCGTTCCGGATGTTCAGCCACCATCGTGCGCAGTTGCTGGAGTCGCGCGACGGGATCGGACGACCACACCACCGCCTGTGGAGATCCCGCCTCCACGCCATGGTCGGCAAGAAACCGGCGGATCTGCGCTTCGGGTAACGCCCCCGGAAAACCCGCAACCCGCGCCCCATCGCGAAACAGCATCACGGTGGGGATGGAGCGGATCTGGAACTCCGCCGCGAGCGCCTGCTCGGCGTCGGTGTCCACTTTGACCAGCTCGAATCCACCGTTGAATTCGCCGGCCAGCTTTTCGAGGATCGGACCAAGGGCGCGACACGGTCCGCACCACGTGGCCCAGAAATCCACCAGTACTGGCACTTGGTGCGAACGCTCGACCACGGCCGCTGGAAAGCCTGCGGTGCCGACGTCGTGTACGTGAGGGTTTTGCATACCGGAAAGATAGTCGACTTTTGGTGCGACGTTCGCACTACATCGCCGCTGACTCCACCGGCGACCATCCATCCGCAACGCGGCGATACACCACGCCTTTCTCGTGCTCGATGCGATGCAGGAACAGCCACGCATTCGCGACGAGGTCGTGCACTACGGCGTGCTTGGCGATGATGGCGTCGATCGCGTCGGCTGGCGCCTCGATGAACACCGACAGTCGTATGGGCTGATGCCGCTCCGTAGTGCCATCATGAACCGACTGCCAGGCGAGCCCGATCCGCAGGTCGCCCCCGGCGCCTTCCATGACGCCAAGATGACCCCCAACCACGTTGTGCAGTGTCTTGTTGCCGCTGCCGTACCGCCGCGGATCTACGGTGGAGGCGTGGTACTGCATGTTGATCCAGTGCGTGACCACCATCGGCGCGGTCATGATCAGCTCGAGCACGCGGAATTCGGCATCGTCCTGCCAGCGGTACTCGTGCAGAAACGAACGCCCGCCAAGGTCCACACCACGCGTCCGTTCACGCGGTGCGACCACGAACGCGGCGTTGCCTGCGAGCCCCCACTCCGGCCGTACTTCGGACCAGTCCACCGCGCGCGCGCGGATTGCGGCATCGAGCATCGCGTCGGGCGTAGCGGCAAGTCCCAGCGCAGCAGAACGCTCCCGACGTGCCAGGCGTCCGGCACGCACGAGTTGTGCGCGGAAGTCGGCGATCTCGTTACGATGTCTTGACGACACGCAGTCGTGGTCATACAGCGTCACGTCATCGGTGGTCGTATCGTGTAGCCCGGCAAGAAATAGCGTGCCGGAGACATCGATCCCCTCGGCACGGAGCCCAGCACGTACCGGCTCGTCGTTCAGCAACGCCGCCAGTGCCCGCGCGTTCACTTCACCCGTCTGTCCACCACAGGCGCCGCAGTGCAGACCAGCGGCCTGCGGATTGTTTTCGGTAGACGCCCCGTGACCGATGAGCGCCACGATGGGAGCAAACTCTTTCGCGAGGCTCATTGCACGCAGCACACCGGCGGCAAGACTGACACGCGCTTGAAGGTCGATCGGTGTCCCGTGCGCGGAGTACATCTCCAACACGGGCACCACGTCACCACGCGTACGCACGGTTTCACGCAGCACGTCGCCTGAACGGCCACCCAGCGCAAACCCGTCGCGCACGAGCGAGCCTGCCCAGCCGAGGCCCACCGACTCGACGTATGAGAACGCCGACCCAGCGAGCGTGCCAAGCTCCTTCGCCGCCGACTGCCATACTCCCGTAGCCGGATCAGCCACGATTGGTTGACCGTTCACGCGATCGACATCCTGCACCAGCATCGACGGAGACAGTAGCCCCGGTAGCTGCGCGCGCGCAGCACCCGACACGGGCTTGTACGCGATCGGCAAGCCGAAGAATCCGGCGAAGCCGAGCGTCTGGACTGACGGCGCGGCTGATTCGAGTGCGCGTCGGAACACTTCCGATCGCACGTCGATGCAGAACACCGCCTGCACCGATGGCGACACGACTGGCGCCGTGCGAATCGCCGCCACCAGCTTGCGTGTTGTCGTCTCCTGATAGGCGACCTCCAACGCGCGCTGCAGCAGCCAGTCCTCGCGCTGCGCGGCGGCGGCCGACGGTGTCGCCAGCGGCCACGATCGCTGCGCTGCATTCCACGCACCGTGCAGCACCGCCGTGTCACCAAGGCGGTACAGGATCAGTTCCCACGCCAAGCGCACCGCGAGCAGATGAACGAGCTGATCGTCATCAGACTGCGCAAGACGAGCCTCCCAGCGCCGGAAGGCGCACGCCGACGCCCAGCCATTCACCGAGAGGAGCAACGCCGTGAAGTAGTCCTGCTGCGCCTCGGGTGCAATGTGCAGAGCGCGGACCGCCTCGTTGATGAGCGCCCGCGGCTCATCGGGAAGTGCCGCGACTACTTCGCGAAAGCCACGTACGCCCATGAGCAGGCGCGGACCGCCATCGCGCATGGCCAGATCGCGCCAGCACTGCCACAATCCTGCATCGCGACGAGGCCCCCATGGGGCCTGACCTTCGTCGAAAAACGCCGCGCACGACTGGCTGATGTGGCGCGTGATGAACTCACTCCACGTCATCTCGTGCTGCAGGTCTCGACCGATATCCGCGATGTCCGACATCATCGTACGCGGCGTCAGTACCGGCTCGTCGCGCGACAGCGCCGCGATCAGATCGCGCGTGGTGATGTCGTTGACGTCGGCGAGCAGGCGCGCCGCATCGAGATGCCGCACGGCGAAGTGTCCCGCCTCCCACTGCCGGCGAAACCATGACCGCGGCATGAGCAGCCTGGTGCCCGTAAGCGCCGCGAGCTCTCCCGCTGCCGCATCGATCGGGAGTCCCAGAAACCCCCAGTATGGATTTACGGCGATCATGCGGTCCAGCGGCCACACCGGCGCGACGCGGGCACAGGCCGCATCAATGGCGTCGGTCATCTCGCGGACTGCGAGCGATGGCGACGATGTCTCGAGCGTAGCACTCATGCGATGACCTGGTTGAGCACCGGTTCCCGGTGCAGCGCGGGCGTGGGGCGCGGTGTGGCAGGTGTCGGTGGCCAAATGCGGAACGTCAGCCGTGTGAATACTTCATCGAGATAGAAGCCGGCGAAGCAGGCGGGATACAAGGCGCCTGCGAGGCGGCCTCTTGGCACGGCCAGAATGATGACTTGCACCCCGAACAGGGCGAGAAACGCCACCGCAACAAAGGCGATCTTGATCAGCTCCACGCTCGCTGCACCACGTACCGGCGCGACGATGAACCCTGACGCCCAGTGCGCGACGGCGTACGACCCGACGATGGCCACCGCTGCGCCGAGCAGCGCGATCGCCGACCGATCACGTGACGTGATCGCACGTGCGAGCAGCGGCGCCAAGGCGAGCGCGAGGATCAACCCCAGCGCCATCAGTGACGGCTCGTTTGCCAGCCGCAGATCCATGGCGGCACTGCCGGCGGCCATCAGCAGCAGTGCGGCGCCCGCACCCAACAGCCAGCTCGGTAGGGACAAGCGCTCTCGGTCTGCCTGGGAGCGACGCACCTGCACGTCGACCGTGCGCCCCGAGGACAGGAAGGCATGGGCCTTGTAGAGTGAGTGCGCGACCAGATGCAGCAGCGCGAGTGAATACGCGCCAAGCCCGCACTCCAGCAGCATGAAGCCCATCTGCGCACACGTGGACCACGCGAGTGACACCTTGACACTCACGCGCGTGGTCATGACCAACCCGGCGAGCAGGGCCGTGGTGGTACCCACCACCACCAACAGCAGCTGCGCGGCATCGATGTTTCCCATCAGTCCGCCCAGGCGAATCATCACGAACCCGCCGATGTTCACGATGCCGGCATGCAGGAGCGCGGACACCGGCGTCGGCGCCTCCATGACTTGAATCAGCCAGCCGTGGAAGGGCAGTTGCGCCGAGCGCAGGATGACACCCGCAGCCAACAGTACGCCCGCCAGCTGCACTTGCATCGGGATTACCGACCAATCGGCCGCGCGTTGCACCAGCGTGTCCATTTCGAGCGTACCCGTCACATTCCACAAGAGCGCGACGGCCCCGAAGATCCCGACGTCGGCCACGCGGGCCATCAGAAACTTTTTGTGCGCGGCAATGACGGCCTGCGGCCGATCGCCGTAAAACTGCAGGAGCTGATGCAGCGTGATGCTGGACGCCGTCCACGCCAGTGCAAGTACGCCGAGGTTGTTCGACACGACCAGCAGTGAGACCGCGGCGAGCGTTGCGAGGAACGCCCGGAAGTAGCGCGACTGCATGGCCTCACCGTCCAGGTAGCGACGGGAAAAGCGCAGAATGATCAGGCCGACGGTATTGACCAGCAGCAGCATGACGACCGTGAGGCCATCGAGTCGGACGCTGAGCCCGAGGGGACCAATGGCCAGTGGCACGCCGCCCGCGGTCATCATCGTGCTGGTGGCGCCATGCCTGAGCAACAGTGCCGCCGCGGCGAGCGACAACAGCACCGCGATCCCCGCCGCGACCGTCGGCGCGGAGCCATGGTGTGGCGGGGCAACCAGAACACTTTTGGGAAGGAGCATCGCCAACAGGTACGTCAGCGGGATGAGCAAGAGAACGACCGACGGGACATGCATGCGCGCGCTCCGGTATGGGGTGCACGGTGGAACGTAGGGGTAGCGTGGTGTTCCGCAAAATACATATATTATTACAGTTCGTTTCTTTTTAGAGAACATTTATGGTTCAGAGTCCTCGGCTCAATTATCACCATCTGCACTACTTCTGGGCCGTGGCGAGGGCGGGGAATCTCACCCGCGCCGCGCGTCAGCTGAACGTGGCGCAGTCGGCGCTCTCGACGCAGATCCGACAGCTCGAGGCCCAGCTTGGCCAGGACCTTTTCTCGCGACAGGGGCGGACGCTCGTGTTGACCGAGGCCGGCCGGATTGCGCTGGCCTATGCGGATACGATCGTCGACGCCGGATCGGAGCTGCTCGCCACCCTGCGCGAAGGTCGCCGTGAGCAACGACAGGTGCTTCGCATCGGCGCGGTCGCGACGCTCTCACGGAATTTTCAGCGCGGGTTCCTTTCGCCGCTGGTGGGTGAGGATGGTGTCGAACTGGTGCTCCACACCGGATCGATCAGCGAGTTGCTGGCGCGTCTGCAGGCGCACACGCTGGACCTCGTGCTCTCCAATCGCCGAGTTCAGGAGGATGCCGACAGTCCCCTGCGGAGTCGCCGGATCGCACGGCAGCAGGTCAGCCTCGTCGGTCCACCGGGTCGCACGGCGCCCTTCCGGTTTCCCGACGATCTCGCGCAGATGCCGCTGCTGCTGCCCAGTCGGGACAGTGCCATCCGTACGGCCTTCGATGTGATCTGTGAGCAGTACGGACTGCGTGTCAACATCGCGGCCGAAGTGGACGACATGGCGATGCTCCGTCTCCTCGCCCGC
Organism: Gemmatimonadales bacterium; assembly: GCA_038210005.1. Classification (GTDB taxonomy): domain Bacteria; phylum Gemmatimonadota; class Gemmatimonadetes; order Gemmatimonadales; family Gemmatimonadaceae; genus Gemmatimonas. The sequence goes on along the minus strand of JBBQXC010000015.1, from coordinate 1,581 downwards.
GACAACAACGCGGTCGCACTCGTTCCGGCCGTAGTGGTGGTGGACGAGCTGCGACTCGGCACGCTGCAGGAGTACGCGGTCGTCCCGACGCTGTACGAGGAATTCTGGGCGATCACGGTACGCCGGCAGTATCAGCACCCGCTGCTCAAACAGTTGCTGGAGCGCCCACCAACCTCGGTGTTGTCGTTGTCTGAGTGAACGACGCGGCCGATGGCGTTTGCCCGCCGGCACGCCTGACGCGTCTCCGACCCCGACGGTAGCTTGGGCGGTGGTGCACCGGTGCATCTGCCGAATTCCGCCTGTAGAGGAGTGTTCTTGCAGCCCACGATCTTGGACACGATCGTCGATCCTCGATTGAACGAGTGCTGGTGATCACTCCGTACCGCCGTCAGTTGCACTTGTCCCGCTGCGCAAGACGAAGGTACGAAGCTCGACCGGGCACGCTTTCAGCGCCTCGCCCAGCTCGGCGTCATCCGCGTACGACAGCTGCGTCAGCGTGCGATACTCCAACGGCAGCTCTACGGTGTCGGCGACGAACGGCCAAGGAGCAACCCGAAGGCAATCGGTGTCGTCGTGCCAGATTTCGAATCGCGTTGCTTCGTCGGTCGTGATGATCTCCAGTCGACGGTGCATCGCAGGCACATCGTTGCCGCCCAGGATGAGTGAGAGTCGGTCGCAGAAGTGCATCCAGTCGTAGGTCGTCTGCACCAACGACGGATCGATACCCAGCCGCGCCAGGACCGCCTCTCGCCGCGCCGCTTCTGCATCCAGCAACTCCCGCATGGCAGTCGTGGTGTCTTCGTTACGATACAAGCAGTCGGCGTGTTTCGACTGCATGACGCCCAACCACGAATGCTTTCGAAACGCCTCGTCGATGCGATCCTGCATCTCGGCCGCGCGCGCGTCGTCCTTCAGCGGCACCAGCATGAAGTCGCGAGGCGCTCCGGCTTGTGTAACGTACTCCCTTTCCCCACGTTCGAAGACGCGATGCAGATCGTCGTGCAATCCGATCGCGATCAGCGTTTCGAACCAGTAGGGTAAGTCCCTCGCCTGCTTCAGGTAGCTGGCGATTCGCTGCGCCAGCAGGCCATGGGTCGTGTGGAACACGACGGTCCAACCGTCATCGACGCCGCGCACGATCATAGGTGGTCCACTCGCTGAAATTGAAGATGTGCTCGTCTGGCATACAGTTTGCCACTCTCTGCGCCGCGCCGGTTCGCGGAGACGGCGAGGCATGTCGCGGGGTTGGGCCGCGTCACGTGCATTCGCAAAAAAGACGCCATCGCTGTCGAGGTTTTTACACTATGAATGAGTTCGTTCGTCTCGGGATCATCGGGGTGGGTCCGTCTGCGGTGTACCTGTTGCAGCAACTGCGGCGGGAAATCGACCGATTCCGGCCGGCACTGACCGACGTGTACCTGTTCGACACGCGAGCCACGCTCGGCGTGGGCATGCCGTACGATCGAAGCACGACCGATGTTTACAATCTCTGCAACATCTCGTCGGCGGAGATACCGCCGCTGGATGAGACGTTGGTGCACTGGTTGCACGCTCTCAGCGACGATGAGCTCTCCGCGCAGG
>JBBQXC010000014.1:0-44190 GCA_038210005.1 Gemmatimonadales bacterium | reverse complement strand
GTTCATTTCGCTGATCTCGCAGTTCGCGCTGCCGATCGGCATGCTCACCGCGCTTCAGGCCACTCGACCGCTCGTGCCTCGTGATATCTGGCTGGCGATCGTGCTCGGTCATGCGCTGCGGTGCGCGTTGAGTGTGTGGCGGTTCGAGCGGGGTAGGTGGAAGTCGATCGAGGTGACGACGGCCTGAGGCCGGTGCGTGTGGTCGGTGCGGATCCCGCACTGCCGTCAGGGATTGTCGCATCCCAGCATTCTGGGTGAAGGTGCTGACAAGAAAAATGGGGCGCCCGCGTGCTCCGCGGACGCCCCACGTCGACAAATTGCGACTCTTCGCGGGTGTGTCGGGCGACATTCACCCACACGAAATCCCGAAGAGCTCAAATTGCTTCAGGCGACGCGACGACGGCGCCACGCGGCAGACGGTCCGATTCCTGCAAGACGTCGCCGACGCCGAAGACCGAGAAGGTGCGAGAAGCCAACGGAGAGGTGTCGGAGAACCACGCTTCGGCCCTCGCCATCGGCGCCAGGGGCGCTCAACCGAAGGTGACGCCCGCATACTGATTCTGAATGACGGTGTCCTCGGCAAACCCTTCGAAGTTCGACTCCCGTTCAGAGAGAAAAAACCGGAGGCCGCGCGCACGCGCGAATTTGCGGGTTTTGTGCCGTGCTCGTTCTGGAAAACGGTGAGAGTGGTGGCGACACCACACCGTCGGAAGACCGCGTCGTATCGTGTCCTGCGCGCGACAGTAGACTGTTGTTTATGCCGTAGGGCAGCCGTCGAAAACGCCTCGCGTCTGTGGCGCACGATCATGTTCACGCTTCGATGATGCCATCAGAGCTGCGAGGCCCTCGGCAGGCCGTGATCCGGCGCGCGGGGTCGTCTGCGTCGGCGCGTCGGCCGTTTTCGAATGCCTGTCGCGCAATAGGGTGGACGCAGTTGCAGGGCTGACGCAGCTTCGCGAAAGACACCGCGTCGACCTCGAAGAGCGAAGCGGCGGCCACGCGTGAATCGCGGCCGCCGTCAACTGCCTACTGATATTGCTGCCGATGCTACGGCGCCTTCCCGCGGGACCGTCGGGTGTTCCGACGACGACGCGCGGCGACGGCGATTGCGGTGAGGCCAGTGGGCAGCAACGCGTACGTGCCAGGCTCCGGAACGACGGTTGCGTTGCCAAAGCCGGCTACGCGAATCAGATCGAGCTCCATAGTGCCGGTGATCTGAATGCCACTGACAGTCGCACCGTCGGCGAAGCTGTCGTTGGACAAGTCGATGGAGTGTACGAAAGGCGTAGTGCATATTCGCAAAACCATCGCTCGCGACGACACGGTTACCGAAGGGCATGTGTGCGCCGGACACCATCGCAAGACGCGTCGTGCCGTCGATCTTGGTGCTCGGCGCGCAAAGCTCCTTGCGATTGCTCAATCGTGATGCGAACCGCGTCTGCTCTGGCGTGTGTGAGGCCCACTCCGTACTATGGGGAAGCCGATTTTTCGATCGCCCGGCCTGCCGCATCCGCCTACCACGCCCCATGAACTTTCGAGTCGAAGGGTCACCCGAGCCGTTTGGAATTCCGGGAGACCGCTTCGTCATCGAGCGGGAGCTTGGCCGGGGTGGTATGTCCACCGTCTATCTGGCCCACGATCGCAAGCATGACCGTCGCGTCGCGGTCAAGCTGCTCAGCAGTGATGCCACGGCCGCAGTCGGCGCCGAGCGGTTCACGCAGGAGATCCAGGTCACGGCGCAGTTGCAGCACCCGCACATCCTGCCGCTGCTCGACTCCGACACGGCCAACGGACGCGCCTACTATGTCATGCCGTTCGTCGACGGCGAATCACTGCGCCACCGGCTGCAGCGCGATGGCGCGCTGCCGCTTCGCGAAGCGCTCGTAATTGCGCGCGAGGTGGCCGATGCGCTGGCCTACGCGCACGGACGCCAGGTGGTGCACCGCGACATCAAGCCCGAGAATATCCTGCTCTCTGCCGGCCACGCCATCGTTGCCGACTTCGGTATCGCCCGCTCCCGCGTCACCGCGCTCGAAGCGGACCTCCGGCTCACAACGCCCGGCCTCGCGATCGGTACGCCCGCCTACATGAGCCCCGAGCAGGCGCTGGACGAAGAAGTGGACGGCCGAACCGATCTCTACGCGTTGGGTTGTCTGATGTTCGAGATGATCACCGGCAACCTGCCGTTCCCCGGCCGCACGGCGATGGCGACCCTCGGCAGCAAGCTGGCTGGTGTCGCACCGACGTTTCCTGCATCCGCCAACGCCGCGCCAGCCGAGCTCCGGGCGCTGATCTTGCGACTGCTCGAACGCCAGCCGGCCGATCGGCCGCAACGCGGCGAAGAGGTCACCGCGATACTCGATGCGGTCCTGCGCGGTGACACCACGCCGGTGGCCGCGCGCGAGTCCGCACCGCCGAACACGATCGCGGTGCTCGCCTTCTCGAGCATGAGCTCCGATGCCGCCGATGCGTTTCTGGCTGACGGCATCAGCGAGGCGCTCACGCACGAACTCGGTCGCGTCGCCGGGCTGCGGGTGATCGCGCGCACCTCGGCCTTCGTGTTCAAGGATTCACGGCTCGACGTACGCGAGATCGGTATGCGCCTCGGTGTGCGCCGACTGGTCGAGGGAAGTGTGCGGCGCTCCGGCGATCGACTGCGCGTGACGGCGAAGCTCGTGGACAGTGACAGCGGTACCGAGATCTGGTCTGAGCGCTTCGACGGCGGCACCGGCGACGTGTTCGCGATCGAAGATGATCTCTCGCGCGCCGTGAGCACGCGATTGCGGGCGCTGCTGCGCGGCGGTAACAGCGCGCCGCTCACCACGCACATTCCGAGTGCGCCGCCCACCTCCAGTGTGCCGGCGTACGAGCAGTATCTGAAAGGGCGCTACTGGTGGGGTATGCGTACCGAGGCCGCCATGCAGCGCAGCCTGGCGCATCTCGATGAGGCGCTGGCCATCGATCCGATGTTCGGGCACGCAGCCGCTGCGAAAGCGGAGACGCTCGCGACGCTTGGCCTGTACGGCCTCGCGGCACCGCGCGACGTGATGCCGCAGGCTCGCGCTGCCTCTGAGCTGGCGCTCTCGCTCGACCCGTCGTTGGCCGAGGCCCTTTGTGCGCGCGCCTGCGTCTCGGCCGCATACGAACGAGACTGGGATGGTGCAACGCGCGACTTTGAAGCCGCCATCGCCGCCGATCCACAGTATCCCACGTCGCACCAGTGGCTCGCGAATACCGTGCTCGTACCACAGGGCCGTTTCGAGGAGGCGCACCGCGCGCTCGGCGTGGCGCGCTCGCTCGACCCGCTCTCGCGATCGATCGTGGTCAGCAGCGCCGCCGCGCACTATTACGCACGCAACCCCGACGCCGCTATCACCGACAGTCGCGAGGCGCTGCAGCTCGACGACCGCTTCGCCATGGGTTACTTCTTTCTCGGTCTCGCGCTCGGGCTTCAGGGCGAAGCGCACGCCGCGCGTGTCGCGCTGGAGCAGGCGCGATCGCTCGAGCCGAGCGCCGAAATCGTCGCCGCACTCGGGTTCTTGCACGCCGCATCGGGTGACACCACGCGTACCGCCATGTGCCGCGCGGAGCTCGCAGCGCAGGCGGCCGAGCGATACCAATCGCCGGTCCTGATGGCGCAGATTGCGACCGCGCAGGGCGATGTCGACGAGGCGATGCGGCTGCTGGCGCAGGCGCATGAGCTCGGTGCCGCTGACCTGATCTGGATCGGCGTGCGACCGGCATTCGATGCCTTGCGAGAACTGCCGGCATTCGCGATGCTCTGCCGAAAGCTGCAGCTGCCGACCGTCGCCTTCCCCTGCAACCCGACCTGGTGATGGGATACAACGAGATCTTCCAGAACATCATTGCCGCCGACCGCATCCCACCGCCGCCGACGGCTGTCGCGAACTACCTGCCGTACCGACTGCTCGGCAACCAGCTGCTGCTGAGCGGTCAGGCTCCGTTCTTCGGTACCGAGATCCGGTACACCGGCAAGCTCGGAGACCGTGTGTCGATCGACGATGGCATCGCCGCCGCGCGACTCACCGGGATCAACCTGCTGTACGTTGCGCAGCAGGCGCTGGGTACGCTGGACCGTGTGGTGAACGTGATCGAGGTGGAGGGAATGGTGAACTGCACGCCCACTTTCACACAGCAGTCGGCAGTGATCGACGGATGCTCGAATCTCCTGGTCGAAGTATTCGGCAGCGAGCACGGCAAGCATGTGCGCTCGGCGGCCGGCTACGTATCGCTGGCGTTCGACATCACCGTCGAGATCAAGCTGTCGCTCGAGGTCATGCGCTAGACTCCGATGCGCGCCGCTGACGGGCGGTTACGATTGGAAGCCGTTGTATTGACGAAGTGACGCTGGTCTCCCGCACACACGAGGATTGCGCCATGTCGCGCCAAGACGCCGGCACGCCGGCAGGAATGCTGATGACAACGAGGGACAACCGGACGGTCGCGCAACTGTTGCTCGATTACCTCGAGCTCGAGGGGGCGACCACGGTGTTCGGTGTGCCTGGCGGGGCGCTGATCTTCGTGATGGACGAGCTGAAGCGACGCCGGAAAACCTTCAACTTCGTCATCGGTCGGCATGAGACGGGCGCTGGATACATCGCACACGGCTATGCGCTCGTCACCGGTGGACTCGGCGTCCTGTTCACCACATCCGGCCCTTCGGCCACGAATGCGGTCACGGCCGCCACGAACGCCCAGTCGGCCAACTGCAGCCTGCTGGTCGTCACCGGCGAGATCCCGCAACAGTTTTCCGGGCAGGGCTACCTGCAGGAAGGCGTGGACTCGAAACTCGATGTCAGCGTCATGTTCCGCAACGCGGTGGAGTACAGTGCGACCATCTCGCACGAAATGAACTTCACGACACTGTTCACGCAGGCACTGCGCACCGCCCGCGCACTCCCCGCCCGCGCCGCGCATATCAGCCTGCCGAACAACGTCGCGGGCAGCTGCGTGACGGGTAGTGACAAGGCGAATCCGTACCGTATCGCCTTCCCCACGTCGCCCAGCAGCTACCGCACTGCGGCCAGCGGCACCGACGTGGAGCGCGTGCGGCAGACGTTCGAGGATCTCGCCGCCTCCGCCCGCCCGCTGTTCTTCCTCGGGAACGGTGCCCGGACCGCGCTGGCCGACCCGCAGCGCATGCAGCGCTTCACGCAGCTCGTGGAGCGCTTCGCCATTCCGGTCATGACTACGCCGGACGCCAAGGGGATCTTCCCCGAGAGCCATCCGATGTCACTGCGCAACTTCGGCATGACGGCCTGTCGGTGGCCGGCACTCTACATGCTGCCCGAGAGCGACCCGGAGCACTTTGACACGATGGTGGTGATCGGCTCGAACCTCGGTGAACTGGCCACGTCCGACGCAGCAACCGACCAATACTCACGCCTGCTCATCCCCACGACGCATTTCGTGCAGGTGGACCTCGACCAGTCGGTGATCGGCCGTGAATACCCTGTCACACGCGGTATCGTGGGCGAGGCAGGGGCGACCCTCGATGCCCTCTGCGAGATCGCCAGCCTGCACCAGCCCAACCTGCAGCACGCCGAAGCGCGCCGGCAACTCGTGGCGTCGATCACCGGTGGCCACTCGCCGTACGCCAATCCGGAGTACCGCGCCTCGAACAGCAGGCCGCTCAATCCGGCTGCACTGGTGCGCGTCATCAACGAGACCGTCACCGACGGGCACGTGTTCATCGACGCCGGCAACTGCGTGGGTTGGTCGCTGCACTACATGGTGATCGATCCGCCGGTACGGTACCACTCCGCGCTCGGCATGGGACCGATGGGCTTCGGCGTCGGCGCCGTGATCGGGGGCAAGCTCGGTGCCCCCGACAAGGTCTGCGTCGCGATCGTGGGCGATGGTGCATTCATGATGCACTGCGGCGAGATTTCCACGGCCGCTCAGCAGGGCATCGGCGCGATCATCGTCGTGCTCTACGACAATGACCTCGCCATGGTGAGCCAGGGCATGGCTGACCTCTTTCCGACCGACGCATCGTGGCGCGACTATTACGCACTGGGTGCACCCGATCTCGTGAAGGTCGCCGAGGGCTTCGGCGCCGATGCCGTGGCCATCACCAAGGATCAGGGCCCGGAGCAGTTCGAGGCCGCGCTCTGCACCGCGATCCAGCAGGCCGACGCCAATCGGCGTCCGCAGGTCATCGTCGCACACATCGATACCGCGCCCTCGCCGCCGTACGGCTGGCCCACGCTGCCGCCGCCGCCCTGCAGCGCGGCGACAACGACCACCACCCCAACCGGAACGGCGTCATGAGCACGCCATCCGTCGAGGTGCTGGACCACGCGATCATCGGTGGCGGAGTGTCTGGCCTGTACAGCGCTTGGCGGCTGTTGTCCGATGTTGCCCCCGGCGAGACGAAGCCGCGTGTGGAAGTCTTTGAGTGCAGCGGACGGCTGGGCGGCCGACTGCTGTCCGTGGTGCCACCGGCGATCCCCAACGCGCGCGTGGAGCTGGGCGGCATGCGCATCATTTGCCCCACGCAGGCGTGGGCGTCGTCGCTGGTACAGCACCTCGCGCTCGACACCGAGACGCTGCTCGACGTGCAGCCGCAGAACGTCGCGTACCTCCGCGGCAAGCTGCTCCGCATTTTCGAACTCGCCGACGCCGCCAACCTGCCATACCAACTCGGCCCCGGCGAGCGATCACCCGAGAACCTCGGCAACCTCACCGCAGTCGCGGCGATGCGCGCGCTCTCCGGCGTGATCCAACACGTCGTGGGCATTCGCATCGACAACTGGCAGGACCTCTCGACGAAGCTCAGCGCCGCCGACTGGGAGAAGATCGCGCGCGAAGGCGAGATCGACGGCGTCAAGCTGTACGCCCTGCCCATGCGCTACCTGATGATGCGCGCGATCGGCGGCGAAGCCGTCGATTTCGCGCAGGACAGCTCGGGCTACGACAGCATCTTGCACACCTGGAACGCCGCCGATGGTTTCCCGTGGAACGTGGGGGATTACGGGCCGCTCGTGAAGTACCTGCACGTCGTGAACGGATTCGACGCGCTGCCACTCACGCTCGCTGCGCAGGTCATTGCACTGGGCGGTGTGATCCACATGAACACGCGGCTTTGCGGATTCGACGCCGAGTCGCCGGGGCAGCCGCTGACCCTCACCCTCGCCACCGCCAGCGGTGAGAGCACGGTGACCGCACGCCATCTGATCCTCGCCATGCCGCGCCGCTCGCTGGAGCTGCTCGAACAGCGTGGGCCTGTGTTCGATCCCGCCAACACCGACGTGCAGGCGCTCGTGCAGTCGGTGCTGCCGATCCCGCTCTTCAAGCTTGCGATCTGCTACACGCGCGCCTGGTGGGAAGAGCTGAAGCCGGTGGACACCGGCACGGGCCTGATGAGCACGATCACCGCCGGCAAATCGGTCACCGACCTGCCGATCCGTCAATGCATCTACTGGAAAGTGAATCCCAACAACGGGCATGCCGTCATCCTGATCTACGATGACGGCACCGATCTGGACTACTGGGCCGGCCTGCGCGATTCCACCGCCACGCCGCACCTCGATGATCCCGCCGTGGTCGGCGAGGAGTTCGAGCTGCCCGCGTGGTCGTCACTGGCTGCCCCGAAGCGCATGGTGGATGAGGTGCACCGTCAGCTGCTCGAGATGCATGGCGTGAAGGACCCCACCGCCGTGCCGGCGCCGTACTCTGCCGCCTACCGCGACTGGGGCGAGGATCCTTTCGGGGGTGGTGCCAACTTCTGGCAGGTCGGGGTGCAAAGCTTCGACGTATCGAAGCGCATCGTGCAGCCGAAGCCGCCGTACCCGGTGTACATCTGCGGAGAGGCGTATTCGCACGCGCAGGGTTGGGTGGAAGGCGCACTCCAGACCGCCGAGGAGATGCTCCAGCAGCACCTCGGGTTGTCGGTGCCCGCGTGGAAGCAATCGACGGACGCACTCAACTGCGCACCGACGTCCACCGGGCTGAAGCCATGACCGACACACGCATCGCCATCACCGGCACCGGAGCAGCCGTTGGTGACATCATCCGCGGTAACGACGACCCGGTCTTTGCGTGGGTGCGCCAGAACCCGCCGCCGAACCACGACATCTTCGACGGACTGACCTACCGGCGCGTGCTGGGTCCGGGGCAGACGGTGGTAAGCATCGCGGTGGCGGCAGCCACGCAGGCATTGCAGGAGGCGCACGTCGCGATCGCCGAGGTCGACCTGCTGATCGGTGCCGCGACCATGGGCGAGTACGTCGCTCCCAGTGCACTTGGTGCGGTGCACGCACAGCTCGGCCTCCCCTGCCACTGTCGCGTGATGGCGCTGAACACCGAGTACACGCCATTCATCGACGGGCTGAAACTCGCCAACGACCTCATTGCTGCGGGTACTATCACCACCGCACTGGTGGTCTCGGCCAGCGCGTGGACGTCACACATGGACTACCACGAGGCCGTGTGTACCGCTGCCTCCGATGGCGCCGGTGCAGCGGTCGTTACGCGCACCGACGATGCGACACGCTTCGCGCTGGTGGATTGGGAGCACCACACCGACACACAGTACTATGGTGCCTTTCACATGGCACCGCGGCCGGTCAGTGTGCCGCCGTTCCGTACAGACAGCCACACCATCTATTCTGCCGCGATGATGCAACTCGACCCCGTGCGCGGCGGCATGGCGGTGAAGCAGTTTGGCTTGCCGGCACCGGTCGCTGTGGTTCAGCAGCTGCTGGCCCGCAACGGAATCACCGCGCAGGATGTCGCGCTCGTGCCGCACCAGACCTCGAAGATGGTGGCAGACTACTGGCGTACGCACATCGACCCGGCGGTCTACATCAGCACCGTCACCGACTACGCCGACATGGTGTCGGCGACGGCAGCCGTGAACCTCGCCACCTGCCGCGAGCAGATCACGCAGGAGTACCTCGTGCTCCTCGGCATCGGCATCGAGATGAGCGTGACCGCGCTGCTCTACCGGCGCACCGCGGCGTAGGAGCGCCGCGGTGTCTTCTCGGCCTTACACGCTCGCCGTCTGGCTCGCACGCGAAAGAATCTTCACGAAGTTCGCCTCCGAAAAGAACTCCGCCACCGGTACGGTCTGCGCGAACACGCCGAAGTAATCGTCGATTGCCTGCTGCTGCCCAGGCATGGCGGCGAAGAGGTCCATGATCGGCTGCGGCGGTGGTTCGAGCTTGCCCGAATCGCGAGCGAATTCGTACAGTGGCACCGACGCCGCGTCCCGTTCCGCGCCGAAGCGTGCCACCACATCGTCCAGCGACGCGCCGACGGCGAGACCATCGTGCACCGCCGCACTCAACAAGTCGGCATCACGGAACGCATTGCTGATGCCGGCGGCCGTGATCGGGTCCATCGTCAGCCCGGCGTCTCCCACCAGTGCCCATCCCGGACCGGTCGCCTGACGGCGGAAGCCGCGCGTGGAGCGCGTCAGCCAGCCGCCTTCCTGCGTGCCTGCCTGCACCCGGGCCGCCAGTGACGGCGCGAGCGCCTCGAACTCCGCCAGCATCCCGGTGTCGGCCGCCTTCGCCAACGCCGGGTAGTCCTCGTGATGCACGCAACTGCCGACCAGCGACTGACCGTCATTGGTCGGATACACCATGAGCATGCGGCGCGGCCGCGAGTAGAACTCCATCCCCTCGCTCGGCACGTTGCTGAAGTACGACCAGATGATCCCTTCGTGACGCGGGTGCTCGTCCAGTATCGGCGCATCCACCAAACGCGCGATCGTGGAACTCGCACCGTCGGCGCCGATCACGATGCGGCAGTTCGCTGTCTGAGATGCGCCCGCTTCATCGGTCCAGTTCACCGCCGAGACGCGTCCGTCACTGGTCACCAGCTCGCGCACCCGCGCCCCCGACTCGAACTCCACCCCCGCCTCACGCGCCGCATCGAGCAGCAGGGAGTCGAGCACGATGCGGCGCGGGCAGTACGCCGAGTCGATACCATCCGCCGGCGGAGCATTGCCCTCCATCGACATCACGCCCAGATCGAGCGTGATCTTGCGAATCGGCGGGCAGCCGGTGGCCTGCAGGCGGTCGAGTAGCCCCCAGCGCGCAAGCCGCGCCGCGCCCGACTGCCAGAGCATGTGCGTCGAGGCCTGAAAATCGCTTGGGAAGCTGTCTGCATCCAGCAGGAGCACAGAGTGGCCGTGCCGCGCGAGCAGCATCGCCGTGGAGCTACCGGCACACCGCGCGCCGACGATGATCACGTCATACCCTGTTCTGTGCGGCATCTCGCCATGTACTCCTGTCAGTAGGTTGCCGTCAATCCGGCAAGGATCGTTCGAGCCTGCGCTACGTCCTGCGTTATTGGCGTTCCAGCGAACGACTCCAGCAGCGGGGCCAGCAGCACTTGACCCTCCGCACCACGACCGCTCCGCTGAAGTGCCGCCGCGAAGTCACGGGTTGCGCGGAGCTGCCACCCGCGTGCCCCCTGTCGCTCGCTGATCGCGAGCGCGGTCCGATAGCTTGCCTCAGCCTCGGGTGTGCATGACGCAGTGAGTGCCACGATCGCATTGCCCTGCAGCCGGTAGGCCTCCGCCTCCGTCCAGCGCTCGCCCCAAAGCTCAATCTGCGTCAGCGCCCGCGACAACGCGACCAGTGCTTCCGCCGGATGGCCCGCGCGCAGGAGCAGCTCCGCTTCCAGCGTCTCGAAGAAGGGGCAGGCGATCTCGGCGCCGGTGGCACGGAAATCAGCCAGGCCCGCGCGCAGCTCGCTCGCCCCGGCCGCCGGGTCGCCCGTGTCGCCCAGAAGCCATCCCCGCAACGTGCGCGCCATCGCGACTACGTACGCGTATCCATGCTCGCGCGCGATCTCGGCACCGGTCTGCAATGCCGGCGCCAGCTCGGCGGTCCTACCGGCCAACAGATCCACCACGCCACCCCACGTGTGACTCCATGCGATCGAGTATGGGTGCTGGCCCGCCGTGGCCAAGGTTCGTGCCTGCTGCGCGGTCGCGATCGCACGGCTCGTCTCACCGATGATCCAAAGCCCGATCGCCTCGTGGACGACGCAGACGAGCTCCAAGTCGGTGGAGTACAGGTCCGTGAGCGACCGGTAGCGGTCGGCGTCATAGCGCTGTCGGAACCGCTCGCAGCGGCGCAGCGACTCTCTCACATTGCCAGCGTAGAGATGTACCTGCAACCCGATCATGTCGGCGACCAGTAGCGACTCGTCAGACTGGTCGCGATCGGCACGCGCCTGAATCTGCGCGGCGGCAGCCACTGCATCGTCAAGCCGACCGCGCACTTGATAATAGACCCATGTCCCCCACAGCACGCGGATCTCCTCGGCCGTCGTCTCCGCAGCCTCGCTGAGCGTGGCCGCGGCGAGGTATGCCGTCTCGACCTCGGGCGCCGCCCAGCCGCGCGCCTGCATGTACGTGGTGCCCAACGCCGCCTGCAGTCGCAGTTGCAGACGGTCGCGCTGCAACGTGTTCGGCGAGGTCCGCACCAGCTCCAGTCCTTTCGACAGGTGTGTCACCGCTTCTTGGAGTGCACTTGTGCGCGTGGCCATGTGACCGGCCCTGAGGAGGTACTCGGCAGCGCGCTCGACCTGCCCGCCCTCCGCATGGTGGTGTGCCAGCAGCTCTGGCTCTGCGGCGAGGACGTTCGGATAGTGAGCTTCCAGCACCTGCGCCACGTCGAGGTGCACCTGTCGCCGCCGCGACTTGAGCTGTGACTGGTACGCCGCCTCGCGCACCAGCGCGTGCCTGAACACGAAGCCCTCGTCGTCACCATCGCCGGCCGTTGCCTCCAGGATGCCCGCCTCGCACAGCTGACGCAGATCGTCCCCCATGCGACCAGCGAGCGACGGCACTACCCGCTCCAGCAGGCCGCGTCCGAAACGCATTCCCACCGTCGCGGCCACGCGCACGAGTACCTTGCCGCTGCCGAGGCTGTCCAGACGCGACACCAGCAGGTCGTGGAGCGTCGCCGGGATCAGCAGGTCCGCCAACTGCGAAGAGAGCTCGTACGTGTTCCCCGCCTCGCGCAGCCGGCCCGATTCCAGCAGCGACTTGGTCAGCTCCTCGACGAACAACGGTACTCCCCCCGCCGTCGCCACCACCGACTGGAGCACCGCGTCAGGGAGGCGACGGCCTCCGGTCAGGTCGGCCACGATGTTCAAGGTGGCGGTCTCTGCCAGCCGGTCGAGGACGATGTGGCTGACCGCATGCCCCGCAAACGGCGACACGAACCCGGGACGCGTGGTCATCACGATCAGCCCAGGAAAGGTCTGGCACGAACCGGTGAGCCGCGCGAGCACCTCGAGCGTCGTGGGGTCGGCCCAGTACAGGTCTTCGACCACCATCAGCAGTGGTCGCGACTTGGCCGACGCGCGGATCAGGTCCAGGAGCAGGTCGATGGTGAGCTCGCGCTGCAGCTGCGGGCTGAGCCGCCGAGCCTCGTAACGCGAGTCGAGCGGCACCGACAGCAGCGCGGCGATCAGCGGCACGGTGGCCGTGAGATCGTAGCCCAATTGGTCGAGGTACGCCTCGATTCCCGCGAGCGCCGTTGCTGCATCGGTGGCGACCTGAATGCCGGCCGAACGCTTCAGCCACTCGATAAACGGGATCAATGATGTGTGCCGATGGAACGGCGAGCATTGGAAGGCGATGTGCTGGCGCGCGGCGGCGCTCGTGCCTTCCACCAGCGACTGCAGCAGGCGCGATTTTCCGATGCCCGCCTCGCCGGTGATCAGCACGGCGCGACCACTGCCTGTGAACGCCGCATTCCACTCGCCGAGCAGTCGCGCCAGCTCCTCCTCGCGCCCGACCATGCGGCGTCGATCGGCGCCGGCACGTACGTCGAATCGGCTGCGGTCATCGCGCACGCCCGTCACGAGCCACGACTCCACCAGATCGGCAATCCCCTTCACGAACTGCGGTGCGACCGGCTCGAGTGTGAAGCTCTCGCCTAACAACTTGCGCGTCTGCAGCGTGATCGCGACGCCGCCACGCGGGGCAAGCCCCTGCACGCGTGCGGCGAGGTTTGGTGTGGTCCCGACCACGCCTTCGCGCCGATGATGCGACTCGGCCATGATGTCGCCGACCACCACCAGACCGGTCGCGATCCCGGCGCGGGCGGCGAGCCGCTCGCCACCGCCCATCAGCTCACCCGTCGCGCGCGTCAGTTCGAGCGCCGCATGCACGGCACGGTTTGCATCGTCCTCGTGCGCCAGAGGCCAGCCGAAGTAGACCACCGCGCCGTCACCCAGGAATTCGGCCAGGTGCCCCTCCCACTTCGACACCACCGCCTCGCACCGATCCTGGTACCCCTTCATCACATCGGCCAGCTCCTCGGGATCGAGCCTGCCGGCCAGTGCCGTCGAGTCCACAATGTCGCAGAAGACGATGGTGACCTGCCGACGCTCGGCGCGTGTCTCGACGACCTCCGCGTCCAGCTCGGTGGATGCGTGCGCCGCCAACGGCGCGGTCGATGGCGCGGTCGATGGCGCGGTCGAAACGAGCGCCGCCGCCGCGCGCAGCAGGCGCTTTCGATCGCCCAGCGGAATGCCCAGATCGCGCAGGTCGTCGCTGGTCAGCTCGGCCAGTACATCGAAGTCCACGCGGTGCTCGGCCAGCAGCACGGCGTACTCGTCCAATCCAGCGGATCTCAGCCAGCGATCGAACTCGGTCATCGGTCGGCGTGGCGGATGCAGGTGGCGGGAAGATCAACGGCAACGATGCCGTGCACGGCAGTCGCGCTACGCGGCGACACGCGGCGGAAAATCGGCGTCGATGATGCCCCGCAACGACAAATTATATCTGTGCTCCCGCCCTCACGTGACCCCACGCCTTCATTGTTCGACGGCCTGCCGCAGGTAGATCGCTTTGACGTTGACAAACTCCTTCACGCCGAAGCCGCCATGCTCGCGCCCGTATCCGGAATCCTTGACGCCGCCAAACGGCATGTTGGGGTCGGCCGTGCCGAAGGCGTTGATGCGAACCATGCCTGTGTCGAAGTGGTCCCGCGCGAGCAGGAAAGCCTTCTGCTCGTTCCGGGTGAAGATCCCACCGCCAAGGCCATAGCGGCTGTCGTTGGCGATCCGCATGGCATCAACGTCGTCGGTGGCCCTGATGATCGAGGCGACCGGTCCGAACAACTCATCGTCGTACGCGGGCGTTCCCGGCTGGCAGTCGGCTAAGACGGTCGCGGGGAAGAAGTACCCGACCGACTTGTCGGGCACGCCACCGCAGAGCAGCGTGGCGCCACCTGCAATGCTCTGCGTCACCTGCTCGGACAGGGTGTCGAACTGCTCCTTGCTCGCCACCGGACCCAGCTGCGTGGCCTCGGCAGTCGGGTTACCCATCGTGATGGCCTGCATCTGTTCCACGAAGGCACCAACGAATTCGTCGTACACTGCGGCGGTGACCACGAACCGCTTGGCCGACACGCAGGTTTCGCCATTGTTGTAGAGGCGCCCGATCACGCAGGTCTTCACGGCCAGTGCAACATCGGCGTCCTCGAGCACGAGGTAGGCGTCGTTCGATCCCAGCTCGAGCACCGACTTTTTCAGATGCTTGGCGGCGGCCTGACCAATTTGGCGTCCAGCCGCGTCGCTTCCCGTCATCGTCACGCCACGCACGAACTCATGCGCGATGATCGCGTCCGAGATGTCGTGGTCCACCAGCACGACATCGAATAGCCCCGTCGGCAAGCCCGCCTCGAGACAGACGTCACGCAGCATCAGGCCGCTTCCCGTGCAGATGCTGGCGTGCTTGAGGATCACGCCGTTTCCAGCCATCAAGTTGGCGGCAAGGACACGGACCGGCTGGTAGACCGGGAAATTCCACGGCTGGATGCTGTACACGACGCCGATCGGGCAGTACGCGACCACGCCCTTCTTACGTCCACCGCTGTGCGTTCGCGATTCATCGGCCAGCTGCACGGGACCGTAGTCGGCAGTGTACTCGAAGATCTGCGCACACAGCTCGACCTCCGTGCGGCCATCGCGTAGCAGCTTTCCGGTCTCCGCCGTCATCAGTGCGGCCAGTGCACCAGCGTGCGCGCGCAAAGCGCGGGCAATATCCCGAAGATACCCGGCGCGTTCATCGTGACTCGTCGTTCGCCACTGCAGAAACGCGGTGTGGCAGGCCGCCACGCTTTTAAAAGCGGCGTCCTTACTCATCAAGGTATAGGTGGTGAGCGTTTCTTCAGTGGCGGGATTGATCGTGGTGATAGTTGCGCTGCTCAACTGCTCTTTCCCGCTGCCCGGTCGCTCTGACTTTGTCCGACGCTGTTCAACTCGGCAGCGTCGCCGCTGCCCCCGTGACCGGCCTGGCCTTTATGTGGTGAGCCGGCGTCGCCAGGCTCGTCACGCGGATCGTCTTCCACCGGCGGTAGGGGCTGTGGGTCAGGGACCGCGTTGCGCGCTCGCGCGACGTCGAGTGCACTCGGTTCTTTCGCGGTGGGCGTGCGCTCTTCTGTGCTCATCTCTTCTCCTTCGTCAGCGTGCCGGGCGCCGCGAGTCGGTACCCACCGAGAGAGGTAGCAACGAGCATGCCACGTGACACTGCAGGGGCGGCGTGCGGCTGGACATCCCTCCAGAACTAGGTGAACTTTAGCGAACCGGTCCTTACCTCCTTCCTGCCTGCTCCTCATGGTCCTGAGCGACCTCGTTCCATGATCGGCACCGACGCTGCGCCAGAACCCATCGCGCGGGGACCGCACTGGACGATGGTTTCCGACGTCGACGAGACTGGCGACGCGGTTTCGCTTCGGACCTACGACGCCACGATCCCCAACGCGCTGTCGGCCGCGCGAAGTCATCGCGAACTGGAGATGCTCCGCGCTCTCGATGGGGTATCCGCCCCCCGTGCGCGCGGACTGACGCTGCGCGACGGCCGGACCGCGCTCGTGCTGGAGGACCTGCGCGGCTACGGTACGGTCGCCGCGCTGACGCAGGAGTCGGGTCCGTGGGATCTCGGCCGGTTCTTCACGGTCGCGTGCGGCGTTGCCACGGCGCTCGCCGAGCTCCATCAACGGAACATCATCCATCGGTCGCTGCGGCCCGATCACGTGCTCGTCGGTCCGGGTGATCGCGTGCTACTGATCGGACTCGAGCGCGCGACGCGGATGGCCGAGGAAGAGCAACGCTACGATCTCGGCTTGATCGACGCGACGGTGCTCACCTACACGTCGCCCGAGCAGACCGGACGCATGAATCGGCCAAGCGACTATCGCGCCGATCACTATTCACTCGGCTTGATCCTCTACGAGATGCTCACCGGCGCGCTTCCCTTTCAGGGGAGGGATATCGTCGGGACCATCCATGCGCACGTCGCGATGACCGCGCCGGACGTGCGGTCGGCTCGGGCCGATGTCCCGATGGCGCTCGACCGGATCATCGCGAAGCTGCTCGCGAAATCACCCGAAGCGCGCTACCAGAATGCCTTCGTGCTCGCGGAGGACTTGGCGGCCGTCGCGGCGGCGTGGCGCTCAGCCGCCTCGCTCGACCGGGACGTCCCCTCCCCGTCGGACCAATCCGGACGCTTCGTGCTCTCGTCGCGCCTGTACGGGCGCGAGGCGGCGGCGGCTGAGATCAACACCCGCTTCGAACGGGTCGCCCACGGCGATCGCCAGGTGATCTTCCTCGCCGGCTACTCGGGCGTCGGCAAGTCGGCGCTCGTGCGCGAGACGCACCGACCACTCGCGGTGCATCGCGGGTTGTTCGTCGAGGGAAAGTTCGACCAGTTCGGGCGCATCACGCCGTACAGTGCCATCCGCCGCGCGTTCAGTGACATCATCGAGACCATCGCCGAAGAGGATCCGCGACTCCGGGAACGACTCGGAACGGGGCTTCAGGAGGAGCTCGGCGCAGGTCTCGCGGTCCTGCTCGACGTCGTGCCGGCGCTGTCGCTGCTGGTCCCGGCGCAGGCGGTGCGGATCGAGCGGGACGCCGGGGACGCGGACGTGCGCTTCCGGCTCGCCTTCCGCAGCATGGTCGGCGTAATGGCTCGCACAGCGCCGCTGGTGCTCTTCCTGGACGACATCCAGTGGATCGACAGTGCAAGCCTGCGGTTGTTCGAGGAGCTGGCGACGGCCGACGAGCTCGCGAACCTCCTGATCATCGGTGCCTACCGTGACAACGAGGTGGCGGACGGCCATCCGCTCGCCGCGATGATGCGCCGGCTGGACGGCGCGGACGCGCCGGTCACACATCTCGCGTTGACGCCGCTGACCAGGGCGCACGTGCGGGAACTGATCGCCGATTCGTTTCCGTGCGGAACTGGCGTCGCGGAGGGGCTCGCGGACCACATCCACCTGCAGACGGGGGGTAATCCGTTCTTCGTGCGTCGGCTGCTTCGTTCGCTGCACGAGGAGGAGCTGCTACGCTTCGATTTCCGGGATCGCCTCTGGCACTGCGACCTTGTGTCGATCGCGCGACTGGAGGTCTCCCCGAACGTCGTCGACCTGATGGTGCGGCAGATCCGCCGGCTGGATGCCGGCACGGTGTCCGTCCTTGAACTTGCCGCCTGCATCGGAAGCACATTCGACCTCGGAACCCTCGCCGACTTGGCGAAGCAACCGGCGCATCTGGTGGGAGCGCTCCTCTGGTCGGCCGCAGAGGCGGGCATGATCGTGCTCGTGAGCGGGCGCGAATGGACGGAGCTCGGATCCGGCGGCGACGCGCTGCTGGACGCTCATGCGTCGCGGATCATCTTCCGGTTCCGCCATGATCGCGTGCAGCAGACCGCCTACTCGCTGCTCGAGCCCGACCGTCTGCCAGGGATCCACCTCGCGCTTTGTCGGCTCCTCATGACCGGCCGGGATGCGCAGAGCCGGGTCTTCGAAATGGCCGGCCACTGCATCCACGCGCTCGGCGAGATCCGGGATCCCGCCGAGTTGCGCAATGTCATCACGACGGTGCTCAACGCCGCGTCCCGCGCCATCGCCGTCAATGCCGCTGCGGCGACGGAAGGCTACTGCCGCGCGGTGCTGCCGTTCCTCGGCGCCGACGCTCCCGACCACCGCGACCTCCGCTTCGAGGCGCGCCGGCTCCTCGGTGAGAGCCAGGTGTTGCAGGGGGATTTCGCGGCGGCGGAGCGCACGTTCGCTGACGTGCTCGAGGGCCCCCTCGAGAAGCTCCAGCGGGTGGCGATCCTCGCCCTCATGATGGAGATGTGGGTCTCGCAGGGCGCGATCCCATCGGCCATGTCCACGCTCATCGAGATCCTCTCGGTGTTCGGTATCACGCTCGACGCGTCGAACGTCGCGTCGGCGGCGGCACGCGCGTCGGAAGACATCATCCGGGCGCGGCGAGGCCGCACCGCTCAGGAGATCGTCGACGGACCCGAGGCGACCGACCCCGAGGTGATCGTGCTGCTCGACGTGCTCGCGCGGGCGGCCGACACCGCCTATATGAGCGGGCGCGATTGGTGCGTGGCGACGACCGCGCTGGCGATCCTTACCGAGCTCGATCACGGCGTCACGGTCGCCGGAGCCATGGCGTTCGCAACCTACGCGGTCACGGACGGTGAACCCACCACGTCGATGGGGTTCGCTCGGCGCGGCGAGTATGGGCGCATTGGCAGCATGCTCGCGGATCGCTTCGCCATCCCCTCATGGATCGCGCGCGCGAATGTGTCCAACGCGCCGCACTGCGACCGGTCTTTCCGCGAGACGGTCGCGCGTTTCGACCTGGCGGCGACGACGGGCTGGGAGTCGAGCGCGCTCACCTGGGCCGCCTATGCCGAAGTGCGGGCGCTCTTCACCATGCTGGTCGCGGGCATCGCCCTGGAGCAGATCGACGCCGAGCGCCAACAACGGGTGATCCGCATCCGCCGCGCGCGCCGGATGGTCAGTGAGGTGGCCTGCGACGCACTCGAATTGTTCATCCGTGCACTCCGCGCCCCGACCGGCGGCGATGATGTCGCCGATCTTGCCGATGTCGCCGAGGCGTCCGCCGCGACCGAGATGCGCGTCGCGCGCGCCGGGCCGTGGGCGGCCTGCAAGGTGCGCATCCTGCAGCAGTTGACGGCGGTCATCCACGGACGCTGGCGCGACGCCGGCGCGGCCGCAGCTGCCATGGCGCCCATCGGGCACGCCATGCTCGGGATGACACATGAGCACTGGTTCCACCTGTTCGAGGCGATCCGGCTCGCCAACGTCATCGACGTGCGTAATGTGGACGCCTCACGCGCCGCGCTCGCGCAGATCAGGACCTTCGAAGGTTTCCTCGACGCGCGCGTCGAGGCGAGCCCCGATCATCTGCCAGCGCTCCACTTTGCCCGGGCGCTCCAGGCGCGGATGGAGAGCGACCCGCATCGCGCCATCAAGGAGCTCAACCGCGCGATCGAGGACGCGCGGACCTCGGACCAGACCGTCGTGATGGCACTCGCGGCCGAAGAGGCGTTCCGGGTGGCCCGGCAGCAGCGATGGGAGACGCTGGCGCGATTCTACCTTCAGGAGGCGCACGCAGCCTACGTGAGTTGGGGTGCGGCCGCGAAGGCGCACGAGCTGGTCGCGGGCTTCCCGACCTACTTCGTGTCGAGCGCGGGGGCGATCGACGCGATCGCCGTCGCCGACGTGGAGAGTCTGCTCAAGTCGGTGCGGGCGATCTCAGGCGAACTCCGCATCGGCGATCTCCTTCGGCGCCTCATGCAGATCGTGCTCGAGAACGCCGGCGCCCAGCGTGGCATGCTCGTGCTCGAGCGTGATGGGGAGCCGATCGTCGAAGCCATCGGTACCGTGCGGGACCGCATGATCGAGACCGACTTGCCCGCCGCCCGGCTCGACGACCGCGATGTCGCGCACACGTTCATCCGTCGTGTCCTGCGCAGTGGCGACTCGCTGGTGCTCGACGATCTTGCCGTCGAGGCGCGCTTCGGACTCGGACGCGTCCCCGCCGCAGAGCGTCCCCGCTCGACGCTGACGATGCCGATCGAGAGTCAGGGACGGCGGATCGGCGCGTTGCACCTCGAGAACTGGGAGACGACGCATGCCTTTCGTGCCGACTCCCGCCGCGCCCTTTGGCTGTTGATGAGTCAGGCCGTGACCGCCATCGAGAACTCGCGCCTCTACGGCAGCCTCGAACGGGAGGTTGAGGAGCGCGCGCGCACCGAGATGGCCCTGCGCGCCGAGCGCGACTACACGGCGAACGTGTTCGAAACCCTCCCGCTTCTCGCCTGTGGCGTCGACGACGACGGCCGCACGGTGTTCGTCAACCCCGCCGTCGTCCGAACGCTCGGGCGGGCGGTGCACGAACTCGTCGGGCGGTCCTGGTGGATCACGATGCACGACCGGACGGACGAACGCGAGGCGTTGCGGGCGCTGTTGACGAACGCGGGTACGGTGCGGAACCACGACACGACGTTGCGCGACGCGTCCGGCCACGAACGTATCATCGCGTGGACCTGCGTGCCGGGCCGCGACGGCGTCCTGCAGCAGTCACAGATGCTCTGCTTCGGCGCCGACGTCACCGACGAGCGGCAGCGCGCGCGCGACCGCAAGGCGCTCGAGGACCAAATGCGGCGCTCGCAGCAGCTTGAGACCGTGGGCACGCTCGCCCTCGGCATCGCGCACGACATCAACAACATCCTCACGCCCATCTCCGCCTACGCCGACCTGCTGACGGAAGCGGTGCCCCCCGCGTCCGAAGCGCGCGAATTTGTCGGGGAGATCCAGGCCGCGAGTTCGCGTGCGGCCGATCTCGTGCGGCGCATTCTCGCCACGAGCCGCCAGGGGGAACAGGCGCGCCGCCCCGTCTCGATGCAGCAGGTCACGCGCGAGGTCTGCCAGCTGCTCGCGGCGTCCCTTGGCGCCAAGGTCGAGATCCGTACGCAGATCGACGCCGCCTGTCCCCCCATCCTGGGCGACGCGAGCCAGATACACCAAGCCCTTTTGAATCTCGGCACGAACGCCGGACACGCGATGCGGCCCGACGGCGGCGTGCTCTCCGTCAGCGTCACGCGCGCGAGGTTCCCGTTGACGTCCCCATCCGCCGGAGCGGCCTGCGTGCTCGTGAACGTGTCCGATACCGGACATGGCATCGACGAGGAGACCGCCGCCCGCATCTTCGATCCGTTCTTCACGACCAAGGCCGTCGGGGAAGGGACCGGACTCGGGCTCTGGGTCGTGCATGGCGTCGTGCAGAACGCGGGCGGCCTGGTCACCGTGCAGAGCAGCGTCGGTCTGGGCACCACCTTCAACCTTTACTTCCCGACTCAGGACGGCGCCGCGCTCCCCGACTCCGCGTTGCCGGAGAACGCGTCGCGGCGTGGCTCGGAGCGGATCCTCGTCGTCGACGACGAAGCGGCGATTCTTCGGTTGCTCCAGCGGACGCTCTCGCACCTCGGGTATTTGGTGACCGCCTTCCCGCGTGGCAGTGAAGCGGTCGCCGAGTTCCGGAAGCACCCCGACGCCTTCGACCTCGTCCTCACCGACCTCACCATGCCGGAGTTGGACGGGATGCAGTTGGCGCAGCAGCTGCACGCGCTGCGCCCGGACGTGCCGATCCTGCTGATGAGTGGGATCGGCGCGGATAGCAGCTCCGCCGACCTCGCGGCGGTCGGGGTGCGAGGAACGCTGGACAAGCCGCTGACGGTCGCCGCATTGGGGGCGGCGATTCGCCGCGCGTTGGAGGAGCGTCCCCGCGCCGGAGCGGGGTGAGCGATTTCCTCTGACCGCGTACGTGCGCGGTCACCGCACCTACCGCGGGCCGCACCTCTATCGCTCCCACGTCCGCAGCACGAACTCTCGATAACTGCGCACACGCGACACGGCGCTGTCGGCCACGAACGACGCCACGGTTTGCACGAGCTGCGTGGTGTAGTACCCCGCGACCGACGCCGGATGCGAACCCGGACCGCCGAACCAGCTGCGCACCATCACGCTTTGTGGCTGGCGTGGGAGGCGCGCCACGTACTGCGCATACGCCGCGAAGCGACCGTCGCGGATGAGATAGTCTTCCACGTTCGAGGCGTAGAGCACCGACAGCGATTCCCGCCGCTCGCGCAGCACCGTGCCGATGCGGGGCAGCGTGTTCGGGCCCGACAGATCGCCGACCACGGGAATGATGAGATTTCGGCGCTCGAGGGACTTCACTACCTGAAAGTCGCGATCCCGGGCGAGATAGCTCGCTTGCCGACCGGCGAGATCGCGCTCGGTCATCAGCTGGCCGAGTGTGGGGTAGTAGTCGCGCGGGGCGCGGCCGGTGCTCGTGAAGCGCAACGCCGGTCCCTGCGCGATGAACGTGCGATGGAAGCGTTCGATCGTGGCGAGATCGCCGGCGGACAAGGCGAGGCCGTAGCGCATCACGCGTGTGCGCACGTCGCGGATAGCAGCATCCGCGCTCGCCGACGTCGCGGCGGTCCGTGAGGCCCACGCTACGATCGAGTCGATGGGTTGGTCGCGCAGCGCCTCGATATTCGACGGCACCGTGCGCCCGAGCCAGAGCGCTACGTACTCGGTACGATTTCGCGCCCGCTCGAACAGCGCCTTGAACAGCAGATGGTGCAGCAGATTGTCTCGCCGGATATCCGTGATCAACGCGATGGACGGATTCACGCGCGCGATCAGACTGAAGTTCTGATCCGGTCCGACGCCGATGTAGGCCCCACCGCGCACACCGAGCTTGTCGAGCGTCGTGAGCGGATGGAGATAGCTCGATTCGTTCGAGATCAGGTTGTCGGTGTCGAAGTAACCACCGCTGTCGGAGAGCCGGCGAACGAGCGCGGCGAACTGGCCGACACGGAGACTGTCGGCGGCGACGGGCGCCGTCTTGATCGTCGGCTGCGCGCTAGCCCGACCGACGCACCATGAGCCACCGAAAACAACGGCGGCAGTCGTGGCGAATGCGAACCCTCGGGTCGAGCGGCGCATGCGATGGTGGTGAATGGTTCGTGTACGTAGTTGAAACGCTACTTGATGGCGCCGGCCGCGCCGGCCCGTCTCGGGTCGGCGCCGGCGGTCACCACTTTGCCGTCAATGCGCACCGCAGATCCGTACCCTTCGCGCAGTTCGCCCGGCAGCGACACGAAATTGATGTCGTAGCCGAGGGCCCGCAGTCGCGTGATGACCGTGGGTGAGAACCCGTGTTCCAGTTGCAGCGTATACGGCACCGGTGTGCCCGGTGCCGCGCCCTGTGCGCCACCGAAACCGCCGCCGGGCAGGTAGCGCGGTAACTCGAGTGCCGCCTGCGGACCCAAGTTGTAGTCGAGCGCACCGAGCAACGTCTGATACACCGCCGACGTGATCCATGCGTTACCGGCGGCACCTACGGCGAAAAATGGTTTGCCGTTCTTGTAGGCGATCGTGGGAGCAAGGGTGCTGCCATGACGCGCGAACGGCAGTCGCGACCCGTACTGCGTGGCGTCGGTGCCGTAGCTGGTGAGCTTGTCGTTGCTGAGGAACCCAAGACCGGGCGTGACGTAAAAATTGCCACCCCAGGTGCCAAGGGTCTGCGTGACGGCGACTACGTTGCCGTCGTTGTCGGCCACGGTGAACGCGGTCGTGCCGGCCGCATGGCAGACGGTCATTTCAGCGGCATGTTCGTCGCCGCACGGCGACTCGGTTGTTTCCGGCGAGTTGGTCGACTTGGTCGGTACCACTGCAGGCGCCGCCTTCGGGAGACATGGCAGCGTATCACCGCGCACGGATGCTGGTGTGAGCGCCTTGTTCGCATCGAAGCAGCGCCAACGTAGACGCGCCGTGTCTTTGTTCACGATGGGTGCCACATCGATCGGCCACATGGCGGGATCGGCGATCCGATTGCGCGACGAGGGCACCAGGAACCACGCGGACAGCGCCGCATGCAGCGACGCCGGGTCGTCGGTGTAGCGCTTTCCCGTGCGCGACGGGGCAGGGGACTGCTCCAGCAGATTGAGGCGCGCCACGAGTTCAGCGCCACCACTCACCGGTGGCGCGCTCGAGTAGATCGTGTAGTCGCGATAGGTCCCGCGAATCGGCTCGCGCTCGGGCGCGAAGTAGCGGGCGAGGTCCGACAGCTTCATCGCATTGCCCTTGCCGCGCAGATCGGCCACCCACTTGGCAGCCACGTCGCCTTTGTAGAAGCCATCGGCACCCTTCGCGGCAATCTGTTCGAGCACCCACGCCAGGTCGGGATTCTTGATGGTGTCACCGGCCACCATCGGCTGCCCGTTCCGGAAGAACAGCGCGCGACTGCCTTCGTACTTCGCGAAGTGTTCGCGTTCCGTGGCGAGCGTGGTGGCGAGTCCCTGACTCACCTCGTAGCCGTTGCGCGCCGCGCGAATCGCTGGCGCCAGCAAGTCGGCCCACGGCAGTTTCTTACTGCCGTACTTCTGCCACGCCGCATACATCCCCGCCACTGTACCCGGCACATTCACCAACACCGGGCCGTCGCTCGGATAGCGTCCGTTCACCAGCAGCGACGTGTTGGTCAAGCCGCCCTCTTCCGGCACGCGACTCATGAACTCGATCAGCGTGGGGGTGGCGCGACCTTTAAGCGCGATCACCATCTCGCCGTAGCCGCCGATGCCGCTCGCATCGGGCTCCACCACGCCAAGCGCGAAGCTCACCGCGACGGCGGCATCGATCACGTTGCCGCCACGACGCATGACCTCCAGACCGGCTTCGGTGGACACCGGGTGCGCACTCGACACCCCGGCGCGCCCCGTGGCATCGGCGCGCAGCGCCGGGCGCGCCTGTTGCGCCTCGTACAGCACCTGCTGCAGAACGCTGTCGTTCGCGGCCGCCAACGCGCGCGGGCGATACGACGTCCGCACGGCGTCCCACAGCACGCGACGCGTGGCGGCGTCGGCACCAGTGAAATACGTGCGCGCGAGTCGCGACCACCATCGATCGAATGCCGCCGCGTTGCGCACGGAGCGATCGCTTGGCACCGACGACACGGCGGCCATACGGCCGGCGTCCGGCGCAGCGGGTGCGAGCACGCGGATCATCGCATCACCCTTCGTCGCAACTGACCCGGTGTACCGCTCCGTCGCGCTGCGATCGAGTCCGCGATCGGGATCGCCGTTGTACCCGACCACCACCTCCGAATACTCGGCGATCGTGATGAAGAGACCGTCGGCCGACCAGTCCACGTCGCCGTGCGCCTTCGACACGAGCGCGCTGAACGAGCCATCGGTGGCCACCGCGTACACGCCACTTCGCGTCGACACCGCTAGCCGTCCGTCCGGCGACCAATCCACCGATTCTGCCGTCGCATCGCTGCTGGCGGTGCTCTGCGCGCCACCGCTGACGGTGCGCACCAGCACGCGGCGGCCGGCCTCGTTGATCGCGATCCACGCGATGCGCGTGCCGTCGGGAGACAGCCGCGGCGCACGCTCCGTCTGTTCCGTATTCGTGAGTCGCTGCTCGGTGCCGTCCACATTGCGCAGCCAGATGCGCGAGGAGCCGCCGCTGCCCCGCACAAACGCCACACGCTCATCTGGACCGACACTCGGCGCGGTCTCATGCGCGCCGCTGGTGGTGAGTCGCGCCATCGCACCGGACTGCACGGCGCCGCTGGCCGACGTGTTCAGCGGCATGCGCCAGAGGTCGTAGTTGCCCATGGAGTCGGAGGCGAACACGATAGCGCTGCCGTCGGAGGTCCACGCGGGATCCCGATGCCATGCCGAACCGCTCGTGATGCGTTCCACCGTACCGCCGACGACGTGCTGCAAGTACAGTTGGCCGTCGTGCGCGAACACCAGCGCACCGGTGGCCGACATGGCCGGCTGACGGGCCCCGCGCAGGGCGGTGGTGTCTGGCGGCGTGGCGTTCAAGGCCGGCGCAACCGACTGGGCCGCCGAGAGCGTGGCCGCGAGCAGCAGGGGGGATAGCACGGTCGCGAGGATCACGGTCGGCGTGGGCCGGAGGTGGTGGCGCGGCGCACGACGATCGACTCGATCACGTCGCCTTCCTGTACGCGATCAATCAGCGCGAGGCCACGCGTCACGTTGGCGAACACGGTGTAGTCGTGGTCAAGACGGAAGTTGTTCACGAGGTTCACGTAGATCTGGCCGTCGCCGGTATCGCGGCCGCGGGTGCTGATGCCGAAGCTGCCGCGTACATTGCGCGCCAGGCCGACTTCATCGCGCATGAACGTGTCGGTGATCGGGTCGTACTCGTCGGCGCCCGGGCTACCTCCTTGAATCACGAAGTTGGGAACGATGCGATGAAAGGTGAGGCCGTTGAACTGCCCCGCGCTGGCGAGTGTCACGAAGGTGCGCACCGCCATCGGTGCGTCGTCGAAGCGTAGCGCGAGCTCCACGTCGCCGATGTCGCGTATGCGCATGGTGGCGGTTGCGCCGTCGAGCCCCCGTAGCTGGTCGACGCTTGGAAAGGCGGCCGGTTCAAAGCGGGTCGTGATGGGCGACACGGTCGCGCCGGTGAGCTTCGACAGGTATTGTGCGGCGCTACTGGCGATGGCTGGATCGGGATCGTTCAGCCGCTCGCGTAACCATATCGTGCTGGGGCCATCAGCCGCTTCGCCGATCCGCTCCAGCAGCGCGGCGCGCGGATCGCGAAGGCTGACGCGGTTCATGGACGTGAAACGGTCGAAGGCGACGCGCAGCTGAGGCAGCGCGCTCGCGAGGTTCGCATCGCCCTTGAGCTGTGTGGCGCCCGCGAGCGCGAGCCCCGCGTGATCGCTGAACAGCGCGCGGAGTGCTTGCTCGCGCGTGGTCATCGCGGCGATGACCACGTTGGGTTCCTTGTCGACCGACAGCGCAGAGAGCGTCGCGCTGTCCTTCAACAGCTTCGCGGCGTTGGCGGCATACACGCGCGCCTGCCATGTCGTTGATAGGGCGAGTCGCTGCACGACGGCCGGTGCACGGCTCGGTGCTACCTTCGCCAACGACACCGCCGCATGCGCCCGGTGGCGCCATAGTGAACCCGCGCCACTCTCGCTGTCGAGGGCGGCAAGTGACGTGGCGTCCGTGCACTTCTGTTCGCCCAGTAGGTCGATCGCCAGCAGCGCGACATGTTCACTCGTATCTCGCACGTGCGCTGCGGCACGGGCGCAGGTGCCCGCTACCCGGAGCGCCTGCCACCGCACCATCGGCGCGTTATCGTCGACCCAACGCCGGCCCAGCGCCACCGCCACGCGGCGCACCTCGGCGCTCGTATCGCGCAGCGCCACGGCAACTGTTGCGGAATCGCGATCGTTCGCGGCGGTAAGTGCGAGCAGTAGAAGTTGACGCGTATCCGCGTCACCAGTGCTGCGCACGGCGTCGTGGATCGCTCGCAGCGTGGCGGTGCTCGGCGCGTTCGCGCGCGCCGTACGCCGCAGCAGCGACTCGAGTCCGCGCGCGGCACCGGCGCGCACCACGGCATCCGCCTCGCGCAGCCCGTCGGTGAGTCGCTGTGCGGTGACAGCAGTTGCGGCCGCGGCACTTGTCCCCGGCGCCGTCGGAATGCGTCCGATCGTTTCATAGATCGCAGCACGCACCGAGGCGTCTTTCTCGCCGGTCAGGAGCAGTGTCAAGTCGTAGCGCGAGCGCATCTGGCCAAGCGCGTTCACCGCTTCACGTCGTACCAGCGCAGACCGTGCGGTGAGCAACGGAATGACCTTGGGTTCGAGAGCGCTCTGTTCGAAACGCCCCACGGCTCGAACCGCGAGCCGCTGGCGCACCGCGTCGCCGCTTACCAGCGCCGCGTGGATGGCGCGCATGTCGGTTCCGCGTGCATGCTCGGCGCGCAGCAGGTCATACGTGGTGGACGGAACCGGCGCTTGCGCGCCAGCCGCCTGCAGGAGAAGTGGGACTAACAGCCACATTCGGACATCCGGGAAGGGGTCGATGCCCAATATGGCCCGTCATCGGTCCCCCCGCCTGTCCTGTGGTCGTCGGCTGAACGCTCCGTGGCCAAATCACGTATCCTTCGGTAGTCCCACCTTCTCTCAACTCTCCCCTGGAGCAACCATGCGATCCTTCGGGCTCGCCCGCTGGTCCTTCGCTGCATCGGTCTGTGGTCTGGCCGCTCTTCCCGCGCTGCTTGCCGCGCAAGGGGCCGCCAAGACCAACCAGTACGGCAATCCTGCCACGGTGAAACCGGCGCCGACCACGGCTGCCATCAACGTGCGCGACCTGCAGATCCGTCTCTATCAGTTCGCCGACGATTCCATGCTCGGCCGCCAGGTCGGTCGGGTTGGTAACATGAAGGGCACCGACATGATCGCCGCCGAGGTGAAGCGCCTCGGGCTGCTGCCTGCCGGCGACAACGGCACGTACTTCCAGTCGCTGCCGTATCACTTGCGTAAGTTCACCGACCATTCGCGGCTGACGGTCGACGGGAATCCGATCGCGTGGAACACCGACTTTGTGGCGGTGCCGGGTCAGCGCGCGCCGCGCCCTATCGCTGGCGCCGAGGTGGTGTTCGGCGGCACGCAGGGTGACTCCACCACGCAGATCTCGGCGGCCGATGCGGCCGGCAAGTTCGTCGTGTTGCTGCCGAATCCGAACGGTCCCCGTGGTGGTCAGGGGCAGGCGTTCGCGGTGCGCGGCGGTGGTGCTCCGGCGCGCTCGCGATTCGACGATGCCGTGGCCATCGCCACGATCGACCTCGACGCCCTCACACCGGCGCAGCGCGTGGCACTCAACGAGCCGACGGTGGCTACGTCGAGTGCGCCCGGGCGCGCTGCACCGGCAAGCGCCGCTCGCGGACCGGTCGATTCGATCGCGTTGCTGAAGGCACAACTCGCCGCGCTGCAGCCGCAGGCCGCGATTCGCCTCACACGTGATGCTGCGGCGCGTCTGTTCAAGCGCAGCAACATCGACGGACTCTCGGCCGGCCTCAAGGGCGGCACTGTCACGGCATCACTGGATTTCGTGGACACGCCGACCGAATGGGCGCGCAATGTGATCGCCGTAGTTCCCGGCAGCGATCCCGTGCTCAAGCACCAGTACGTCGCGATCGGCGCACACAACGATCATGTGGGCATCACCGCACCGGTAGACAAAGACTCCATTCGTGCTTTCAACATCGAGAAGAACAAGCTGCTGCTGGCGAACAACATGCAGGGGCTGGGCCCCGACATCCTCACGAAAATTCGCGTGAACATGGACAGCATCCGCAAGGTGCATCCGAAGGCGCGTCTCGATTCGATCAACAACGGCGCCGATGACGACGGCTCGGGCTCGATGGGTGTGCTGGAGATCGCCGAAGCGATGATGGCCATGCCGGTGAAGCCGAAGCGCTCCACGATCTTCATCTGGCATACTGGCGAGGAGGGAGGGCTGGTCGGGTCGGCGTTCTTCACGCGCAACCCCACGGTGCCCATCGACTCCGTGGTGGCGCAGCTCAACGTGGACATGATCGGTCGCGGCCGCGCCGAGGACTTGCCGGGCGGTGGCCCCGACTACGTGGGCGTGGTGGGTTCGTTCTTCGACTCGAAGGACCTGGGCGAAGCGGTGCAGACGGTGAACAAGAAGCAGGCGAAGCCGCTTACGCTCGACTACAAGTTCGACGAGCCGATCGCATGGAGCGGCTACAACAACATCTACGCGCGCAGCGATCACTACAACTACGCGCAGCAGGGCGTGCCGATCGCGTTTTTCTTTACCGGGCTACACGGCGACTATCACCAGCGCAGTGACGAGCCGGAGTTCATCGACTATCCGCACTACGCCAAGATCTCGAACTACATCAAGGATCTCGTGGTGGAAGTCGGCAACGGCCCGCGTCCGCGGCTGAATGGGACAAAGCCGGCGAAGCCGAGGGTGATCGTGCCGTAGTCTCGAGGCCGTGAAAGTATGCACGCGATCATTTGAACGTGATAGCGTGGATGCGCACATGCTCTGCGCCGTCTCCGTCGCGCCACACGCCATGCACGCGATTGCCCGCGATCGCGCGGATGGTCAGTCGTGCTGGCATGCGCACGGCGCCGAGCCACGTGCCATCTTTGTTGAATACCTGCCACGTCTCACCACCGTCCGGGTCGTCGTCAACATTGTACAAGGGAACGTCGCGGTCGAAGAGATCCGGACGGCCGGCGATCCAATCCGGGTACTCACGAAGCCGGACGCGCGATGAATCATCAACGAGTACGCCGAGGTGCGGCGGCTTGGCACTCGGGAGGTCGGGAAACTCGTTGAGCTCCGGTACGAGCTGCGCGACGCCGGGTGCAACGCGTGTAACGGCGTCGCGTCGCGAGTTGTAGCGGCGCTGGTCGGTCTCGTCGACTTTCCGCAGCGGCGCCTGCCAGTGACAAATGGATTGGATGCTCCCACTGCGATCGTAAACTCTCACTTCCGCGGTCGAACCGAGCGCGACGTACGTGAGCTCGCCGTTCGTTGCCCACCGTGTCTCACCGGTCCATGGCACGGAGACGCCCTGATCGCCCCCCGGCCCCAAAGTCCGACGTACCACACGGCGTGCCTCGAATGTCCCGAGTGTATCACGCGGCAGCTCTGGTCCGCGAGTCCAGAATAGCGTCGCTTGCGCGATACCGACGTCGCCGGCGGGCGGAAGTCGTTCCGGCCTGGCGTACAGCAAGAACGCGCTACAGTCGGGGGCGACACCGGCGAGTCGCACCGCTCCGCCTGTCACGGCGGGCACGAGTGGCCACTCGCGCACGTGCGGTCCACCGATCTCGAAGATCGTTACGCGAGTGACGTCGTTTACGACGAAGGAGTCACGACCGCAGCGCAATGCGCCTGTTGGGCGCGACAAATCGCCAGGCCAGATCCACGACGCCCGATCCGATGGTCTAGTTGACTCGACGGACCAAAAACGAGCACCTGTCGATCGCTGCCGTTGACGACCGCGACTCCTCCCTCCACGAGCGGCACGACGCCACCAACTCGCATCAGTACGAGAGTCGAGTCTTGAGGCACCGACGCGATGTCGATCGTCGGTACGCTGTCGATCAGCCACTGATCGCCGGCGGTCCACATCGGGCGCGCGCTTTCGACGATACGGACGCCCGCGCTGTCGCGCGTGACCGTCCGACGTCCGCGCTCAGGATCCGAGGGGCCGCAGTTCGTCGCCGATATCGCTACGAGCGCAGTGACGGTCGCCATACGCCCAATGCGAGCGACGGGTAAAATAGTGAATGGCTGAGTGATCTTCACGAGACTAATGATAGCGGTTGGTGAACTCGCACTTTAACCACCATTGGAGCTCCGTGCGCCGAGCATCAACATAGACGGTGCGGCAGAGACTGGATCAAAATGGGCAAACGTTAGCTCGCTCACCGATTCTTACTATTCAAACTGAAGAAGCGCGCCATTCGTCGCCAATGCTCATATCGCTAATCGGACTGGACACGTCGCGACTCATCGGCAATACCGCACCGAGATGTCTGGTTCGCACGCCACGCATAGACCGCCACGCTGCCAGACTCGGCGGGTAATATGACTCGGCCAAAGTCGTCGACGCGAATCCATGCTGCGTAGTCGACCGGGATGCGAAAAATCGAAAGCAGTGTTCCGTCTTGAGAGCGGACTTCAAGGACGCGCTCACGCACCCGCCACATCCCTTGAGTGGTAAGATACCGATTTCGGCCTGCGGACCACTCCGCGTACGTATTGCGGATGAGGTACAGGCGGCCGTCTCGTCCCGTCGTAGCTGCCTCGACCTCAGGAACATCAAACACCTCGAATAGCTCGCCACCACGTTGGATCCACGATGGCGACCACCATTCTTCCCAAGCTTGGCGTCGCCCCAGATAAGATGGGAATGGCTTCCAGGCAATCGGCATTTCACTGCGCATCGCATCCCTTAGCGCAATTTTCGCTCCTGAAGCGTCGTAGTGCCTGACCATCACGATCGAGTCGTCTACCACGCGAACGGTCAGACGTGCATTGTAGGCTGGAAGGTAACGACCGATTGTATCGGCGGTTCCTGTTTTGAGTGATACGCGCCGTCGGGACGAAGGATCGCGACGAGTGGTGCTTGAGGGGCAGCCTCAGGGCGCTGGATGGCGGTTGAACCAAAGTCAGCAGCGATGACGAAACCGTTCGGGGCGAACACGGCATTCCCCGACAACCGGCCGCCCCACGGATGCGGGGGCGTAGTCAGAGCCTGATACGTCGAATCGGATACCGCCAAGTTCGCGAACGAACTTTCGCTGGGAAAGCTCAGGGAGATCCGACCAGTTGCCTCGACGTCGACTTGTCCGCCACGGAGCGATGGAGCGCCTAGCCGCTTCACAGTCCTCGTCGACATCTGCGCTCCGAGAGCTGCGATGCTAAGCTCACCCGTTTCCCGATCGGCAAATACGAACTGGCACTCATTGATCGCTTGGGCACTCGAGAACTGCCGCCCGCCCGCTGGGACGAATGTCCACTGCATCACGAGTTCATCTCGTGGTGCAGTGTCGTCTAATTGACCGAGATTGTTCGGGGTGCAGCTAACGCTCTGGACTGAGATGGCGCCGAACAGCAACGCTACGGTCCACGGCGAGACCGGGCGTCGGTTACCCACAAGCACTCGCCGCGACATCGAGCGCGGGGAGCAATGGTCCGAGCACTCCGTATCGTAATCTACCTTCGGCATCAATGAGGTACGTGGTCGGCGTTCCATACACTCCGAGTTTACTCAACGGATTCGACTCCTCCGGGTTGAAGGTGAGCAACGTGAAGCCAGCAAAATCAAACTCGCGCACGAATCCTTCAAGAGCGCTAGGAGATTCAGCGGCGACCCAGGCGAACCGCACTGGCCGGGCGACCGAATCGCGCCAAGCTCGCGCGCGCGATGCCCAAGTCGCCCGCCTTCGCATACGTGCGGAGCACCGGCTGCTCACAAACGACACCAGTACGCAACCCGGGGCCGCTCCAGCGAAATCGCGATGCGTTCGATGATGCGCCGTCGTGACTTCTACAAGACTGATGTCCGGCAAGAGGTTGCCAGTGACCGGTCCGGTTGGCCGTCCATTCGAATCGACACGGTACCAAGCCGCAAAAAAGACGATCGTGCTGATGAGCAGGCCAACGTTCAACAGTCGTGTTCGGCCCATCGCGGTCTTCGAGCGACCTAGCAGTCGTTCGAAGATTTGCACTCTGCACCAACGGGCCAATCCGTACCGTACGTACCCCCAAAGCATCGGCACGCCTGCTCCTCGCTGGCTGGACACGAATCCTCAGACGCTTGTGCACGCTTCACGAGAAGCGTTGCGCCGACAAGATTAACGGCGATGATCGCGGTGATGGCGCGATTGTCGTCTGTGTTGCGAACGTGGCTGTTGCGAGGGTGCGCGAATGTCACACCTGGTTGATCCAATCTGCGCATTGATGAGCCACTTACAAGAATCGAGTGCCTTCTCCTCGGACACACAATCTCCAGACCGCCACCCAGCTGTTGCGCCCCTTGTCCGAGCGATAGCAGTTGTGTTCGCGCTGCTCATGGTCGCACCGCGCTCGACCCTCGCGCAGACCGGAGGCGATCGAGAAGCCGTCCTTCAGGTCACGGTTGTGGATTCAACGTCGCGACCCGTCGCATCGGCGGAGGTGCTTGTGCGGCAGGGGCGTCGAACGGTCATCTCGATGCGAACCGGCGCCAGCGGCACAGCAACGCTGAGGGTCGGCGACGACTCTACCGTGTTCGAAGTGGTTGCCCGGCAAATCGGCTTCCTCCCCGCAAGTCGTTGCGTGCGACTCCTCCCTCGTGACACGCTCGCTGTTTCGCTCACGCTTGGCCGTGCGGTGCAGTGGCTCGCGAATGCGCGAGTCACAGCGAGGGAAAGCGCGCGACGGCGCGCCTACTTTGTCGACGCGGCGACGATTGTCAGTAGCGCACGACGGATCCGCAGTGCCCTCGATGCGATTGTGGCGTTACGCCCCAGCATGCTCACCAGCATTGGCGGCCGACGGGTTTGCGGCACAGCGCAGGAGGTCTGGATCAACGGATGGCGTATCCCGCAGAACTTCGCGCCGGATCCCATGGTGTCCGGACGGATGCTACGGGCGTGTCGCCGACGGCTCCAGTGTCTCTGGGAGAACCGTCAGGGGCGACGGTCGGTATTGCCCGTGATCGCCCTACCGCTTCGTGACCTTCGCCTCCTCCACAATCACCACGAACGTGTAGCCCGCTCCGACGTCCCGGTTCGTGCGTACCGTGCCGGTGATCGTCACGGTGTCGCCGAGCGCGGCGTCGTCCAGGGTCGTCACCGCGATGTCGTGCGTCCCGCGCGCCGCATCGCCACTGCCGTCCTGCAGGTGGATCCAGTTCTTGCCCATCACGCCGGCGTTGTATTTCACGACTACCCCGCGAACGGACACGGTTGCGCCGGCCAGATGACTCTTCTGTGTCCACAGTTCACCGATCGTGCGCGCATCGGTGCCGCTGGCCCGCCCGATTGGGCCGACCTTGGCGTCGGGGGCTGGCGGCGTGCCAGCGGATGCGTCCGACGCGCTCGCGACCCCGGCGTCTGCTGGTGTATCGCTTGCCACACCACGCGAGGGATCGAGCGCCCCGAAGTAGATCCGCTCGAAGGTCCGGTTCAGGGTCTTGGAGGCGAACTGGTCCATCGGGAGGATGTTGTACACCGTGACCGATGACCCGATGGTGAGCGGCTCCTGGTTGACCGCCGCCCACACGTCGCCGCTCGCGGTCCCCAAGCGCACGTACACATACGGCTCGACCGGGATCTGCTCACGTACCGTGCCGGTGATCGTACCGCCCGGTGTGATCGCCGCTGCGGCCGTCGCGGCGGCAATCGCACGCGGAGGCGAGGCGGCCGGGCGGCTCTCGTCGCAGCCAGCGGTCAACAGCAGAACTACACCCAAAAAGGCAGGGTAACGCATGATAAACGTGATCAGTAAGGGTGAATAACCATCAACGCTACTTCGCGTCCTTCGCCATCGCTTTGCCCACAAACGGTACGCCGTCGGTCATCCACTTCGGAGCCGGTGCACCCTTGAGGACGTGATCGAAAAACTGGAAGTACCGCGTGGTGAGATCCTTGCGATTCGCAAAGCCACGCAGGCCGTGCCCCTCGTTCGGATACGCCAGCATGTAGGCGTCCTTTTTGAGGTAGCGCAGCGCACTGTAGAAGTTCATACTCTCGGTAAACGACACAGTAGGGTCGGCAGTGCCATGCATGATCAGTACCGGCGACGACACGCTCGGCGCATGCGTGAGTGCTGACTCGAAACGGTACACGTCGGGCTTGTCCCACGGCGAGAAGCCCCAGCGGCCCTGACCGGTCATGTAGTAGCCATGCGCGTTGGCGCCGCTGCCGCCCTGTACTTGGTACGTCCAGCCCCAGCTCTGGCTGAAGTCGGTGTACAGATCGGTCACGCCCGCACCCATACCCACGGCAGCGAACATCTTGGAGCGCGTGGCGATGAATGCCGCGCCCTCGCCGCCGTAGCTGTGCCCGTGCACACCGATGTGTTTCGGGTCAGCGTAGCCCATCGCGATCACCTTCTTCGTGGCCGCCTCTACGGCGTCGAGCATGTCGCTGTGCGACGAACCCGTGTGGAAGGCCACGTCGGGCAGCATCGTTATGTACCCGCGGCTCAGCGCCTCCACCGGCATCGCACCCATGCCCGTGATGTACGACGGCATCGGATACCGATGCATCGTCTGCGAGTTCTTCTCGTAGAACGTGACCAGCATCGGACGCTTCTGTCCCGCTACGTAGTCATCCGGGAGAGCAAGGATGCCCTGCAGCTTGTCACCACGGCGCGTGGTGTAGTCGAACAGCACACGGCGCCCCCACATGTACTCGGCGTGCTGCGGATTCGCGTTGGAGATCTTCTTCGCGTCGGTCATGTCCGCGCCGGCTACCTGCAAGTCGGGATACTCGGCGAACGTTTGGCGCGTGAAGAGATAGGTCTCGGCGTTGGTCGCGCGCGTGGGCGTCGAGTACGCCGCGTCGGTGTAGACGAGCGTCCGGAGTGCACCGTTGTCGAGCTTGGCAAAGCCGGCCTTCTTGGTGAACTCACCGTACATCGACAACGTGAGTGGCCGTGAGAGATCGATCTCGCGGGCGGCGCGCGCGCCACGCTGTACGCTGGAGTCGATCGGCTGCGTGCGCACATAGCGATACACGACGCGGTCACGCGTGCCGACGCCATCCGTGAGATTACGCGCGGCCGAGCCGTCGAGTGGCAGTAGCCACAGATCGAAACGGTTCTGCACCACGACGGCGCTGCTGTCGATGGTGTAGCCGGCAATACCGTACGCTGGGCGCACCACCGCATGATCTTCTTCCGTGTCCACGAAACTCGGCGCCGCACCGCCGCCGAGTGTCTTCGTGGAGGCCGCTGCCATGTCGAAAGCGTTCCACTTCGCGTTGTTCCAGTACAGGTAGAAGCGGCCATCCGGCGTGAGTCCACCGCCGTTGCTGAGCACGCCCTTGAACATCGGCGTGCGCGCACCTGTACGGGTGTCCACGCGATGGTAGTCGTAGGCCGGCTGCTTGTAGTCCGACACATACGCGCGACCGTCGCGACCAACCGCCCACGGGCCGTTCACCGCGAGCTCGAGGTCGCGCATGCTGGAGTCGGCCAGCGGGATGAACCGCTGCGCCACTACGTCGAACGCTTGCCGGTAGGTACGATTGCGATCGGCGTCGACGGTGTTCATCTGTAGCGACTGCACACGCTCGTCTTGCGTGCGCCACACATCCACGTCAGCGATCGAGTCGGTGCTGCGACGGCGTGCCGTGTCCGGCGCGGCCGATTGTCCGATGGTGCCGAAGAACACGCGGGCGCCGTCGTCACTGAAAGCGAGTGGGGCGCGGTCGCTCACCATGAATCCCTTCGGGAAACCGGCAGCGCTCGACGCGTCGAACAGCACCGAGGTGCGTGCGGAGACGTCCGGCACCACCAGCAGGCGGTTGTCGCGCTCGCGCATGCGTTCCACGTCCCGGCCCTTGAGTACGGCCATGCCGGTGCCGCGATCGTTCCACGTGAGGCGCGTGTAGCGCAGCGAATCGTTGTCGATCACGTCGGTGCGGCCACTCGGCAGGTCGAGCACGAACAGTCCGTTGCCATCGCGCACGGTCGCGTCGACGGTGTACGCGAGCAGGGTGCCGGTTTTGTTGTAGGCGATATCACCGACGCTGCCGAGGAATTGCGTGCGGCCGGTTTCGAGTGCGTGCACAAGCACGTCGACACCGCGTGGGGCGTTGCTGACCGCTGCGCCGGCGCCATTCGCGCCGCCCTGGGCC
The DNA here is from genome assembly GCA_038210005.1 of Gemmatimonadales bacterium. GTDB lineage: Bacteria > Gemmatimonadota > Gemmatimonadetes > Gemmatimonadales > Gemmatimonadaceae > Gemmatimonas. Next base: position 7,128 of record JBBQXC010000014.1, on the reverse strand, counting down.
CCGGGACCGCTCCCGCCAGGGGCTCCACCGGCCGCAGCCCCGCCAGCGCCGGCCGCAGTGGCGGGACGGCGGCGGAGGATGATGTGCTTCGAGGTTGGCGAGAACGCCACGCTCTGGATGTCCTGAAAGGCGATGGTGCGGCCTGTGGCCAGTTCGCGCAGCTCATAGCGGCGCGGCTGGGGGGCGGGGCGCGCAGCAGCGGTAGGCTGGGCCGGTGTGGTGCCAGGCGGGGTGATGGCCGGGACGACCGGCGGGGTGCCGGTTGGCATGGAGACCGGCGGTACCGGGGGCGTGCCGGGAGGCTGCGAGGCCGGTGGCGTTGTGGGCGGCGTGACAGGCGGCGTGACGGGTGGCGTGCTCGCTGGTGAAGTCGCCGAATTGGCCGTGCGGGCGCCGGCGCGGGTAGGTGCGGGCGGCTCTACCAGGTAGGCAAGCCAGCGGGAGTCGGGTGAGAACTGCGCTTGCGACGCGTTGGCGATCTCGACCTCCGCGTTGGTGCGGAGGTTCCGGAGCTTGAGCACCGGCTTCCCGTCGGCGGGAAGCGCGTTGGAGAACCGCAGCCCGTACGCCACCCAGCCACCGTCGCCCGCAATAGACGCACCGTCGATGCTACGCCACTTGCCGTAGTCGTCGATCGTGAGCGCCTTTTTCGCCCCAGGTGTTGCGGCGGGCGTTGCCCCCTGCGCGGCGAGGGCCATCGGTGCCGCCGCGAGCAGCAGCGCCGCCGACAGCAGGTAGCGAGGGAGCCGGAACGGAGAGTGGGATCGCGAAACGCGAAGCAGCATCGGGGTCTCGGGAGAGGCTTGAGCGGGCAGCGGGCAGGGCCGACACACTGTGGCAGCCTGAAGTGCGTGGCGGTGAAAGTTACGCGAAAGCGTGGCCCGAGCGAATCGAGCGCGGGGCAAATTGACACCGGCTTGGTATGGCTGTAGCCTCGCTGCACGCCGCGACGCCTCGGCACGCGCGCCGTTCTCAGGACTTCAATCATTGGATCATTCATGTCGAATCGTCATTCTCGTGTGTCGTCGTTCGCATTCCTCGCCGGCGCAACACTCGGCATCACCGCGTGCAGCGCAGGTGGCACGGCCGACCACGGAAAGCAACCGAAGCGTGGCGGAGAGAGCGTTGCCGCCCTCTTGCCGGTGGTCGAACGACGGCCGGACGGCACGGAACAACTGAGCTTCACGGCGGACGCCTTCGATCGTGCGCCCTCCGTTGTGCTGGATACCGCGCCGCTCGCCGTCGCTGGCGGATCGAACGGTAGCGGTGATTTCGATCTCACGTACGTGCGCGACGTCCGCCTGCTGTCGGACGACAGGCTGGTCGCGTTCGGCATCATCGGCGCGCGGCTCATGGTGTTCGGCGCCGACGGCAAGGAGCAGCGCATCATCGGCCGGCTCGGCAAAGGGCCGGGCGAGTTCATGCGGCCCGGGGGCGTCGTCGTGCTACCCGGCGACACGCTGTTCCTGAACGACATGGCCAACAACCGGCTCAACTGGGTGACACCGGATGGACGATTCGTGCGCACTCCGGCCATGCGTTGGACCCAGCAGCGGCGCGACGCTGAACGTGTGGCGGGCGTGCTTGCCGACGGTCGCGTGATTTTGCACTCGGGTGGCCTCATGTCGTGGGATGAATCCGACACCGTGTTTCGCAGCGTAGCCACGGTGGTGGTGCAGCCAATCGAGGGGCCCGGCTGTACGATCGCGTCCATACCTGATCTCGCGCAGGTCTCAGTACCTATGCGCATTCGCGGGCGGACCACCCGAGAGACCGCCGCGCTGCAGTTCACGCCCCACGCAAGCATCGTACTCTGGGATTCGTTGGTGACCACCAGCTCCGGTGACTCTTACACCATCACCGTGCGGTCGCCCTCGGGCACCGTGCTGCGGGAGATCATCATTCCGCTGCAGCGACGGCCTGTGCGTTCGGACGATCGAGAGCGGGCGCTAGCCTTGCGGTTCAAGTATATCGAGAGCAGCGTGGGCGAAGGAGGTGGTGGCGACACGTACACCAAGGACGAGCAGCGCCAGAATGCGCGGCTCGCGCCGTCTGCCGATTCAATGCCGATCATTGTTGGCCTGTTCACGAGCCCGGATGGCACGCTTTGGGTGGTCGATCAGGCGGCGGCGAGCGGCACGAGCGGTACGATGGTGACCTCCTATCGCCGTGACGGCGCCATGACCGGCCGGCTCCGGCTCGTTGATGATGCGATACCGGTCGCCTTCGGCAACGATCGTATGGTGCTGCGCGTGAGGGATGAGAATGACGTGGTGGCGTTGCACGTCCATCGCCTCTGCACCACGTCGTGCCGATAAGGCCGTGTGGCCGAAGCGCATCGCGTTCTTCCCTGCCACGTTTGCTATCGCAGTTTCGAAACGTGTCAGATGATCTGCCGGATTGATACGAAGCACGCAACACGGAGGTCGCAGCCGCTTTTCGAGCACCGGCGTGGTGTCCGCTCTTCAGCTGTCGGCTCCTCAATGCACGACGCCAGACAACAGCGCTGCTGTCACCATGCCCGCACGACAAGGTGGCATCATCCACCAGTGCAAAACTCGATCCGCCAGTACGAGTGGTGTGCAAGCGCAACAGCGCCACACGCGTCAGCCCGCGCGTGAGCACGATATCTCCGACGGTATCCGTGATCCGGCGAGCCAATGCACTTCGGTGCTGAAACGATGTTCCGCAGTCGTCCGAAGCGCGCGATCTGTTTCGTCCGCCTGCTAGCGCCGCAGCAGAGTTCGTCGTGCAGGGCATACGCTGGTGTGTGCATCGGCACCGGGCAAGGGAGGACCTTGCGTGCGTCGACGACATCCGTCAGCGTCCACTATGTGCGCGCGGCGACTTCCCGCAACGGCGCGGCATCCCTCATGGGAGTAGGACATGCCATCGGCTCGTATACTCATCCAACTCAAGGCGCCAGGCGCGCTGCCGGACGCCGTCGCCAATGTGCTTCGTCTGCATGGCATCATCGGTGCGAATCCCTCGCACGCGGAGTTGCCTGGTCTCTTCACCGCGTCGGTGCCTCCCGAGGTCGCACTCGCGCCGCTGATCGAAGCGCTGACCGCCGTGCCCGACGTGCGCTACGCCGAAGCGGAAGAGATGCGCGACGCCTTCTAGGGCATCGCGTCGCACGGTCTCACCACCCGCCCGCGCGCCACTGCACCGGTACCGGGGGCAGATGCAGCGTGGTCGCCGCCGACAGCATGTCCGCCTGCAAGGCGTAGAGCGGAACTCGCATAGCGCGGTGGGCGCCGGTCGGTTCGAAAGACGCTTCATACAACCCGACCGGATGCCCTGCGGGGTAACTGTGAAGGAGCTTCGCCACGAGCGATGGAAAGAGGCTCATGTCGTAGCCCTCTGCTTCGTAGGTGAGATTGCCGATCGCTGCTGCCTGCCAGATGAAGAGGTGCGCGGCGAGATCGACCGGATGCGGGCCATAGAGAAAGTCGGTGGCTTCGTACTGTTGACACCCGTCGCCGGGGTCGACGCCCAGGTCCGCGTACAGGCAATCCGCCGACGACACGGCTGGCAACATCCGGGCTGGGAAACCGGCCGCGCGCACCCGACGCACGGATTCGTGGGTCGGGTATGTGAACACGCCGGGATGCCCGTAAAACGCCGCCACCGTGCGCTTGCCGCTCTGCACGGCGTCGAGCACGCGCTGCACCATCGCTTCGTAGCTGTTCGAGCGATCAACACCGTCGGCGTACAGGTCGATCATCGTCTGTGCGGCGGGATTGATCTCGAGCACGGCCGCTTCCTGCTCCGGAATCCCGATCACATGCCACAGCACCTCTGCTTGCACCATCGCCGTCAGCGATTCGATGGACAGCTGTGCGATCGAACGGATGCCGGTGCCGACCACGGTCAGTGATCCGCCCGACGGCGCGTCACCTTGCGCACGGTTCAGAATGTGCGCCGCCTGCTCGGCGAGCGCGCGTAGTCCCAGAGAATCAGACATGCAGCGCACCTTCGGTTGTGGGGGTATGAACACGCCAAGGGGGATCGATATTCGCGCGCGGGTGGCGACGCGTATCGTGCACTTCTTGTACGCCGTCGCCGACACGCGCCGCCCAGATGTGATGTGATCCGTTGGTCACGGGCACGTTGTGGAAGCCGATGTCGAGCTCATCACCTGCGCGGCACTGCGCTGCGGCGACAATCGGAAAGAGCAGCAGCCCCCAGTGTGTTGCAGGATCACCTGGACCGTTGCTGAGCGCCGTCGTACCGGGCAGTTCGGCGGAAAACCAGACCGCAAGCGCGTTCGCCGCACCGGTCAGCGTGAAGCGCCGCTGCGCCGCGTACGGCGTGTGAGCATCGGCGGCCGGCATCGTTGCGCAGTCGGTCACCCAGAGGGCGAGTGGCTGCGCACGCATCGCAGAGACGGGGGCCCACGGCACCCACACGGCTTGGTCGGCGCTGTGGACGGCCAGCGCCGAGCAGTCGGCCCCATAGGGTAGATCGCGGAACTGATTCGTTGCCGCCGCCGCATCATGTTCGATCGGTACGCACCACGCCGTGCAGGTCGACGGAATCATCGCGCCGCCATCGATGAGCCAGCGATCGCGCGCCACCAGCACGGGCGCCAGCATGTTCTCGTCGACGCCGTACGCACCAAGCCACTCGGACACGATGACATCCACCTTGCCGGGGAGTGATGCTCGCGCAAGATCCGATTCGAACACCTGGACGATATCGGCACACCGATTGCGGGCGATCATCTCGCGCGCGATGGCCGCAGCGCCTGCCGCGCGCTCAACAGCGTAGACGCGTCGCGCACCCGCCTGAGCAGCAAACACACTGAGAATGCCGGACCCTGCGCCAACGTCGAGTACGGTCATGCCTGGCTGGACGGTGGCGTGAATCGCACGGCGAAATGCTTCAGTTCGTATGCGATCGCCGACCATGCTGCGATGAGAATCCAGTGCATCGTAAGCGTTCATCTCTACACTCCGCATGCTGTGTGAGCATCATCGTGAGTACGTCGACAATCTGCGACACGTCATGTGATTTCAATCACTGAATGTGCCGATTGACAAGCGTCGCGTGTGTTCACATTGTGTGGTGCGCCGGTGTTGCACAAGAGCGAGATGCACACACACGCGCGCGCGTTCGCGCCGACGGAATTTGATCGCGACGGCGTGTCGAACTGCTGAGACTGGAGGCCGCGATGGCGGCAAAAAAGTCACGCACGACGGAGCTCACGGATTCATCGGCTGCTGTTGCCGAGACGCCTCAGACAACGACATCGCCGTCGGATGCACTGACGCCCGACACACGAATGCCTGGACTCTTCCTTCCCGACGGCGACAACGTCGTGCGTGGTGAAGTCATCATCAAGCTGACGAAGACAGGCACCGACCAGTTTGCCGAAAGCATCCCAGCGGGTCCACCGGGAACACGTTCGGCCAATTCGCCGGACCGTTTCGGTCTGCGCGATGTAGATGCCGTGTTGCGACGACACGGGGCACGTGCTGTCGGCAAGCTGCACCCGCCCATGACGGCGTCCGTATTGACACTCGACGCCGCGCAGGCGTTGAGTCAGACCTTTCGCGTGCGATTCGACGAAACGGCCGACGTCGGTGCAGTGCTCGCCGAGCTGTCGGCGATCGCGGAGGTCGCTTCGGTCGAACCGAATCGGTGGCGGGAGGCGAGCGTCCTGCCGAACGATCCGGTGTATGCGCAACAGTGGGCACTGGCTCGCATCGGATGCCCGGAGGCGTGGACGATCACGTCCGGCGATCCGGCAATTGTCGTGGCGGTGATCGATACGGGCGTCGACCTCGACCATCCTGAGTTGGCGGCGCGCATGCTGCCAGGTCAGGATATGGTGAATCTTTCAGATACCTCACCGCCGCCAGGCACCCGTTACGAAGGTGATTGGCAGAACCGTGACGACACGCCACAGGATGAGGTTGGACATGGCTCACACGTGGCGGGTACGATCTCGTGTGGTTCCAACAACGCGGTCGGCACCGCCGGCGTGACGTGGGGCTGCTCCATTCTGCCGGTGAAAGTCCTGACCCGGGTGGTAGAGATCAGTGGGGCGCAACGCGTCCACGGTATCGGGTCCTCCGCCGATATCGCCGCTGGTATTCGGTGGGCGGTCGATCATGGGGCGCGCGTGATCAATCTCAGCCTTGGCGGATCGCACTCCACGTTCGTCGAGCAGGAAGCGATCGAGTACGCCGTCTTGCACGGTGTTGTCGTGGTCGCCGCGATGGGGAATGACGCGAGCAGTACACCATCGTATCCCGCGGCGTTTCCGGGCGTCGTCGCGGTCGGTGCCGTCGATGCCTCGGGCCATCTTGCTGCCTTCTCGAATACCGGTGCACACGTCGCACTCGTCGCGCCCGGCGTGGACATCCTCTCGACCGATTGGAACGACACGTATGGCATCAAGAGCGGCACATCGATGGCCAGTCCGCATGTCGCCGGCGTGGCGGCGCTTGTCCTGTCGGTGAATCCCGCGCTCACCGCCGATGAGGTCAAGCAGATCCTTGTCGAGACGGCGGAGCCGCTGCGCGAGGCGCCGTCGGATGTCGTACCCAACCCGCGCTACGGTCACGGGCTGGTGAATGCCGCCGCCGCGGTTGCGAGGTCCGCCGAGCTCGCAGGTCCACAGATCCCCCTCAGCCCAAATCCGAGAGGAACCATGACACTACCACCAGGCACTTTTCCCCCGTTTACTCGGCCGCCGTTCACACGCCCACGTCCGCCGTTTACGCTCACGCAACCGCCGCTCACGCTCACGCGACCGCCGCTCACACTTACGCGGCCGACGTTCACGCGGCCGACCGTCACGCGGCCGACGCGACCGCCGCTCACACGGCCGACGCGGCCGACGCTCACGCGGCCCACGCGGCCGACGCTCACACGGCCCACGCTGCCGACGCTCACGCGGCCGACGCTCACGCGGCCGACGTTGCCGACGCTCACGCGGCCGACGTTGCCGACGCTCACGCGGCCCACGTTGCCGACGCTCACGCGGCCCACCCTCACGCGACCGACGTTGCCGACGCTCACGCGGCCCACGCTCACGCGGCCGACGTTGCCGACGCTCACGCGGCCCACGTAGACGCGGCCGACGTTGCCGACGCACACGCGGCCCACGTAGACGCG
>JBBQXC010000013.1:0-44425 GCA_038210005.1 Gemmatimonadales bacterium | reverse complement strand
AACGTGGCTACCCGACGGCAGCGGGTTCTTCTATCCGCGACTGTACCCCACGTCGAGTACTGATCCCACCGAGCAACTCAATCGCGGGCGGCAGTTCTTGCATCGAATGGGCACGCCGCAGTCGGCTGACATTCCAATCTTTGGCTACGACGTTTCGCCTGCCGTACCGATCGCGACGGTTGACGTATCGTCGCGCGTCGGCACGTCGGCGAATTCGGCGTGGATGTTTGGTACGGTGTACCGCGCCAAGCAGAACGTAACCGACCACTATGTGTCGCCCCTGCCAACCGCAAACGCCGCTCCGGCGTGGGTGCAGATTGCCACCGGCGCCGATCGCATCACGGCACTCAAGTTGCACGGCGATACCGTGTACGGAATGGCCCGCAAGACGGCCGACCGTGGGGAGGTTGTGCGACGGGTACTGCGCACTGGCGCTGCGGCGTTGTCTGCATGGGAAACGGTGATCCCCGAACGTGCCGGCGTCCTCACCGGCTTCGTGGTGCAGGATGACGGTATTTACTTCACGGAACGGGGCGCTGAGGCGATCACCCTATTCCGATTGGCACCGGGCGCGCGCACCGCCGTACCCATTCAACTACCCGTCACGGGAAACGTGAAACTGGCTCGCGCCCAGTCGGGCGCCGGCGCCGCGTTCTTTGTCGAGTCGTGGGCCACGGTGCAACACTGGATGTTGGCATCGGGCGATAGCGCGCGCGCCCTTGGCATTGATGATGGCTACTCGGCACTGGCGGCCGCCGACGTGATCACAGAACGCCTGCAAGCGCGTTCGAAAGACGGTACCATGGTGCCCGTCTCCGTGGTGTACGGCAAGGCCGCGTTGCGCAACGGGCGCCTTGATGGCACCGCGCCGCTGCTGATCGAAACGTACGGTGGCTTTGGCCAGGCCACCGATCCCGGTATGGATCCGGTGATACGCTATCTCACACAACTCGGCGTGGTGTATGCATGGGCGCACGTTCGCGGCGGTGGTGAACTTGGCGATGCGTGGCACCTCGCGGCTACGCGCGAGAAAAAGCAGAACACGTTCGACGATATGATCGGAGCCATCGAGCACCTCATCGCCAAACGGTACACATCCGCTAAGCGCGTGACGCTGAGCGGGATGTCGTTCGGAGCAACCGTCCCCGGCATGGTGATGGCGCAACGCCCCGACCTGCTGGGCGCGGTGTTGTACGAAGTGGGCGAACCCGACGAGGTACGCGGAGCCAGCACCGACCCCACGGCCGCCCGCAACATCGGAGAGATCGGCGATATAGACACACCAGAGGGCATTCGCATGTTGATGCGAACGTCGCCGTATCACCAACTACCCGACACGATTGCCCTGCCTGCGGTGCTCGTACAATCCGCCTCGGACGACTACAACTTCAGCACCAATATGCTGGCGGCGAAGTATGTCGCACGACTGCAGCGGGCCAACTCGTCAGGACAACCGGTGCTGTGGGTTCATACGGAAGGAGGACACCTTCCGCTGTTCGGCGTTTCGCCGCAATGGGCGGCGACGGCCATTTCGTTCATGCTTTGGCACACTGGTGATCCGCGGTATCAGCCCAAGCCGTAGCTGGGCCGACGTGCTCAGCGTCATGCTCAGTCTATCAGCGTCGGTCGTCGACCGTTCACCATGCTTCCGAGATCTTCATGAGCCTCGTTGATCGCGCGTTGCTGCGAACGCTCGCCATCCTTCCTGTCTTGGTTGGCGGTCTCGCCGCCCAGTCACGCCCTGCGGCGCCCGTGTCGCATCTGGCCTTCACGCACGTCGCCGTCGTCGACGTGGAGAGCGGGCGCGTTGCTGACGACTATACCGTCGTGGTGTCCGGCAATCGTATTACCGCGGTCGGGTCGAATGTGCGCATCCCCAAGGGTGCGCGCGTCATCAGTGCTCGCGGCAAGGTGATGATTCCCGGCCTCTGGGACATGCACAGTCATTCGTTGGATCGGTGGGAGTGGTCATCGCTGCTCAACGTCGCCAACGGGGTGACCGGCTTTCGTGACCCGGCCGCTGTAAAGCCTGTTCCCGAGATCGTACAACTGCGCCGTGCGGTGGAGCGGGGCGAGACATTCGGACCTCGCTTCGTCGCGAGCGGACGTATCATCGATGGGACGCCGAAATCGCGTGCTACCTATGTCGCCATCGATAGTCCGAGTGTGATGCGCGATGAGATCCAGCAGCGACAGGCGGCCGGGCTCGACTTCATCAAGGTCTACACCCGGCTGTCGCGTGCGGTGTTTATGGCGGCGGCGGATGAGGCCAAGCGGCGCGGCATTCCGCTCGCGGGTCATGTCCCGTTGTCAATCACCGCGGCCGAGGCCTCAGACGCCGGCATGCGGAGCATTGAGCACTCGTACCGGCATCGCATGGCGTGCGCGACGGCAGAAGACGAGATCCGGCGACAGTTGCGGAGCTTGCCCAGCATCCAGCAGGCCGGTGAGGATCAACGGTATGCCGCCACCGAGGATTCGGCATTCGTCCTCGGCGTGAACACGTACAGCGCCGAGAAGTGCCGCGCACTGGGTGAACGGTTTGCGCGCAACGGCACGTGGTTTGTCCCAACGCTGGTCGAAATGCAAACGCGCTGAGCGACGAGTATCCGCTGAGCGACGAGTTCGAAAAGCGATTCACGGACCCCCGATTGCGTTTCGTGTCACCCGCCAGAGTACTGCAGTGGCGCACCACGATGGCCCTGGATGCCGGGGTCGTGCAGGGTCAGTTCAATTTCGGACCACGCGGCCCGGACAGTCTGTTCGCCGAGCGTGCGCGCGAGGTGGCCAACCGTCTGCGCATGCCAGCGGACTTGGCTCAGGGTGGCGCGCTGTTGCTGGCCGGCACTGACGTCGACAACACGTTTCCATTCCTGTTCTTCGGTTTCAGCCTGCATGATGAACTAGCCTTGCTCGTGAAGGGCGGGCTCACGCCGTTGGCCGCGCTGCAGAGTGCGACGCTCAATCCGGCACGCTTCCTCGGTCGTGAGCAGGAGCTCGGGACGATCGCTGAAGGCAAGCTGGCCGATCTGGTGCTGCTCGACGCGAATCCGCTCGACGACATTCGCAACACGAAGCGGATCGCGGCGGTTGTGGTGAACGGCCGGTACCTGTCCCGTCCAGAGTTGAACACGTTGCTCGATCGCGCCGCGGTGATCGTAAAGCGGTGAGTGTACGGAGCACGCCGGCCTACGCTCCTCATGCCGAACGATGCTTGCTGCAGTCGGGCGGACCGATCATCAGCGTAGCGTGGCGCATGAGGTGGTCCGCCCGCAACAGAAGCCCGCGTTGAGGCGGTAGGAAAAAGCGCTTTCGAGCGCGCGCCGCGTCGCCCGCGTGCGCCAGTTTCTGAAATCCACCAGCGGGAGTGTCCCCCCGTTCGCCACGTCCACGTTCCGCTGCAGGAACATGCGGTTGAGCGTCATCGAGTACGGCGTGGTCGTGGTCTGGGTCCGCACCGCGAGCAGGTCCTGGCTGCCGGCGGCAACATCCACCAACTGGTAATTCGGCCGTGACTGCGCGGCGGTCTTCAGCGCGCCGCCCAAAAAGATCGAGGCTTCGTCGGTCGCACCCAAGCCGGCCACCGAGCCGTTGAGCAACTTGCCTTCCGGCGGGTTCGCGATGCACTTGCGCGTCGCCTGTGCCTGCAAGCCGGCACGGGTATCGAGGTATACCTGAACCTCACTACCGAGCCCGTCAGGCGGCACATACGCCACCGCAGCGAGTGGCTGCGCGATCGTGAAGGCGTATGTGGCCACTGCACCGGCCGTCACGCGCGTCCATGCCCCCGAGGTGCCGTCGCGGAACGCAAGCCAGAGCGGTCGTCTCCGCGGGTCACAGAACGGCCACGACACATTCCCGCCGGGCGACACCGTCACCGTCAGTTGAACGGTGGCCGTCTGGTCGGTCGCACCCGGCGACGATGCCCGCACGGTCAGGGGGAACGAGCCCACCGCCGCATTCGCACGGACGGTCAGCGTCAGCGTGCTGGTCGTGGATCCGTCGGGAATAACGCTCGGCGAAAACGCGGCCGTCACATTGGCTGGTACGCCTTCAACAGCGAGCGTCACGTTCCCAGTGGCACCGTTGGCGCGCGTGACCGTGATGGGCAACGTTGCCGAGCCCCCCTGCACCGCGCTGGCGGTTCCCGAACCCGCCGACACCGTGATGGCCGGCGCTGGAATGGTCAGCGCGTACGCCACCGTCTTGTCGGTCACGCCGCTGCCGGTCGCGCGGAACGCTAGGGTCACGTTACCCGGCGCCGCGGTGGACGCGACGCTGATCATCCCCGTGCTGTTGAATGTGGGGCCCGTCTATGACGGTGGTGCGAACTGCACCGTGACACCAGACGGAGCCCCCTCGACGGCCAGCGACACGGCTCCAGCGAATCCATCAACCCGGACAAGCGTGAGCGTAGTCGTGCCGGAGACACCTCTCGCAATCGTGCCGGAGGTCGCGCTCGCGGTGAGGGTGATGCCTGGAGTGCCGGTGGGAGGGGTCGTGCCGCCGCCGCAGGCTGCCAGCAGGAAAACGGTTCCGAGAGACAGCAGGAGACGTCGCATAAGAGCCCCTTCGACGACACGTCGAGTGAGAGGAGTCCGGCGAATTGTCGCGCAAATGCCTACTCAATTGAGGGTACCATCAGCCGGGCACGAACGTGAGGGCTTCCTCGGCTCAGTGCACGATCTCCCGTGTGCGCATGCTCGGGTCGGCCGCTGAGTTCCCCGCGCGAATCGCCTACGTGATGAAGACGACGAGGCGCATCAGGACGTGGCAGCTGGGTCATCGTCCACTGTTCGCTCGCAAGATCCTGCGCAACGTGATGCCGCTCAAACATGCGGTCGATCTCCTGCCACAGCATCGCCTTCTCTCCGAAGGGGATTCAGAAAGGGTGAACCATGTCCCTGTACTGTACCTAGCTTCAGCTGAACCTTGCGTCACTGCCGTCAATTCCTTCAAATCAGCGTCGTTGTTCGTGGCGCTCACTGTCTGCAACTTGTTGAAGGGCCCTGCAGCAGAACGCCGCGCGCGAGAGCCACACCTTTCGCGCAGGGATGGAATGGATTCATACTGGCCGGACAGTTCCCTCACAGAACTACTCGACATCGATCTCCAAAATTAGAGGAGAGATTTCCGCGAGCACTGGCAACTCGATGCGACGACATGCCCCGCCGAATTTGCGCCGAATGACTGGGCGCTCACTGAGCTGCTCGACAAGATTGGCTCGAACCTTTTGCCTCGGCGCGCGGCCTGCGTCTCGATCCGGAGCTACCCACACTACTCGGCGACGAGCGCCCGTGGGAGAACACTGAAGAAGCCGCCGCCGACCTGACGCGCTACCCGATCGCGCACGCGCGTACATCGACCGCATGGTCCATTGTTACATCTGGTCGTTCGATGGCGAATTCACCGTCATGACCAGATCGATCGCGGAGGCCGCTCTTGAGGAAGCGTTCTCGGACGAGCAGATGACAAAGCTTGGGTTCGTGAGAACGAAACATGAATTTCTCATTGGGCAGCACCAAGACGCGGCCGAGAAGATTGGCTGGCTCACTCCGAACTTTATCAATGCCCTGAACGAGATTCGACGGGCAGCAGACTCAGGTTCTTGCACCAGTCGGAGCTCGATCCGGTACTCCGCAACGATGAGTGCGCGTGGCGCTTTTCTCCACCGACGGCCTCGTACTGCAGCCAGACGGATACGCCACGTTGGGTGTCGGGACGCGCACGCTTCGACGCACACACGGCGGTCCTTGGCTCATCTTCTCCGACATGGACAACGCGAGCGCACCACCGCGTCGCCCCAGCACTTCGCCAAACGACGTACGGTCTAAAACGCGTACCCAATCGTGAGCCGCAACGTCGGCACCACGCGCTCCAGCCCTTCTGACTTGGCATCGGAGATGAAATACCGCTTCACGCCGCCACCGATCGCGACGGCGGTGGAGCGGCTCGCGCCAAGCAGCCACTGATACTGTCCTTCCACCGCGAAGGTCGGCGCCGACGCCGACGCCTGCCCGTCAACGCACTGGATCAACGCTTCCGGATCGCAGGTGATGTTGTCCTGACGCTTGATCCGGCCGAAGCCGAGGCCGGCGGCGAGGGCGAGCTTCTCCAGTACGCGATCCTGAGGATAGAGGCGCAGCTTCACGTCGACGCTGGTGTAGAGATCGTCGAGCTTCATGTGCGCGCCGGAGATGCCAATGGATGCGTTTTGCGCCACGCGATGCTCGTACTCCGCTTGGAAATAGCCGAACAACGGCAAAAACGGATTCACCGAAATAACCTTCGTCGGTGTCTTGGCAACGGCGTCGCGCGTTTGATCGCTCAGCGACTGCGCGGACAACGTGGTGGCGCCAACGGCGACGGCGCCGATCAGCGCGGCGGTACGTACAGCGGTACGAACGAGAGTATGGCGCATAGGAGGAAGCGAAACGTCAGTGAGACTGCAGCACGGCGCGAGCGGCATCCTGCCCGCCGCGCGCCGCACCTTCGAGTGAGCTGGAGTGCAAAACTTCACTGGCGCGCCACAGCCCGGGTATACCACACGCGATCGTCGGGCGGTGTTCCCGCCATCCCGGTGGCTGCGCAAACTGGGCGTACGGCACCCGCCAGATCGATACACGCGATAGCGCGGCGGCCTTGGCGTCGGCCGTCGCATCGCCGGCGGCGAGGGCCATGGCCGCCAGCTCGCGACGCGCGGCCGATTCCAGCTCCGCGTCCGACCGATCGGCCGCCTCACCCACAGCGCTGGCCGCAATCATCGACACGCCACGCGGCGCGTATTCGGCGGCGACATCGGTGATTGTGACGGCGTGACTGATCACCGCCGACGCATCGGCATTCAGCCAGAGCGCGCGTCCGGGAATCGGCGAGGCGCCACGTGTGGTGAAGTACAGCGTGGTGGTGCCACGAGCACCGGATGGCGTGGCGATCTGCACACCAGCCGTGGAGGCGAGCCGTGCCGCCGCCGGCGCATCGGTGGCCATGATGACCTGCGCAGCGGGCAGTACGTCGCCCCCGTTCACCACCACACCGTTCACGCGTCCGTCACGCACCGTGAGCGACTGCACCGCCACGCCGGTGCGCACCATGCCCGACGGAAGTCGCGCGGCCAGCTGCTTCGTGAGCGCGCCCATGCCCGCAGCGGGTACCACGGTATCTCCCTCGGCCAGCATCTTGAAGGTGAACAGCAGCACCGACGCACTGGTGGCGAGCGTGCGGTCCAGCAGAATGCCGCCGTAGAACGGGGCGAAGAATCCGTCGATGACCGCCGCGCTGAAGCCGCGTGACGCGAGATACTCGCGCGTACTCACACCGGCGAAGCGCGCCGTGAAGCACTCGTCGATGGAGAGCTGCTGGGCGAAGCGGCGCAGGGCGAGCAGGCGCAGCTTGTCACCCAGCGGGACGGCGCGCGCCATGACGGTGTCGATCAGCAGCGACGGATCGCTGAGCGCATCGCCGATGAGCGAAGCGCGACCGTTCTGCACGATACGGGCGGCGGCCAAGAATTTTCGCGGCGTGAGCGCGTCGAGATCGAGGTAACGGCGCAGCGTGGGATACGCTGTGAACAGCACCTGAAAACCGTGATCGAACACCAAGCCGTCGCGGGTCGTGCTTCGCACCCGCCCGCCGACCTCCGACTCGGCATCGAGCACAAGCACGGGGCGACCGGCGCGATGAATCTCGATCGCACAGATGAGGCCGGCAACGCCGGCGCCGACCACGATGATGGGAGGAGTCTGGCTAGTCATCAACTCGAAAAGTGGCAGGACGCACCGCGCAACAGTATCCCCCGAACCACAAAAGGCCCGGTATCCAGGTGGATACCGGGCCTCGCCGTGCGTAACCTTGGACTAGAACCGAACGCCGAACGTGATCGGGATGAAGCCCGTGCTGTTGGGATCAGAGAACACGTTCACATACTTCGCTTCGAGGAACGTCGAGAAGCCGGACAACTGGAAGTTGACGCCGCCGCCGACTTGGATGCCGACATCCGTGTTGCTGTTCGAGACGCTCAACGAGCCGATCTTCGAAGTCCCCTTGCCATTGAACAGGCCGACTCCGCCGAGCACGTACGGCTTCGCGCCGCCGCTGGTGGCGAGGTCATAGAGCGCATTGCCCACGAAGCCGAGGTTGCGGAAGCTGCCGTCGTTGTTGCCCTTGCGCGAATAGCTGTCGTAGCTCACGTCACCACGGAAGCGAAGCGACTTCATCGACGCGGGCTTCAGGAAAACGTGACCGGCGACCGAGTAGCCGGCTTCGGCCGCATCGCCAAAATCTCCGGTGGGAACGGACAGGCCACCGCTCACGCCAAAACCAATGGCAGACGACTGGGCACTGACCATCACGGGCGTCATCATCACCGCAGCAACGGCAACAAACTTCGTCAAACGATTCATGTGGATCTCCTAAGAGCGTAAGGGAAACCGGCAACGACATCGTCGCCGGCGGGACGAACTTCGCGCAACACCCGCGAATACGGAGGCTACGCGTCACAGTTTCAGCGCGGAAGGCTGTGCATCATCCGAAACACCGAGTCCAGCACAGCAACGGACCACGCGGCGGAACGTCGTACTACTCCGGCAACGCGCTCACACCGGTCACGAAGTACTCCGTATCGCCGAAGCATGACGTCGGCACATAGATGTGCTGCTCATAGTCCACTGCAACTCTCTTGCCGCTGAGCGTTTCGATCACCAGCGCCAGCGAATCGCTGCGCACCGTGAAGTTGAAACTGTCCGACCGGAAGCCACGGGCGATGTCGGTATACAGGGTTCCTTCCCATGTTTTACAGATATAGCCCTTCTTGGACATCTTCTGGACGTAGCCGGCCCGCTTACCGCTTGAGTAGCTCCAGCTGAGCGCGATCGTGGCCCAGAGGGCAATCCCGAGGGCCGGAAGGCCAAAAACCCCGAACACGCCTACCGCAAACCAGTGCCGACGCAGAAAGGATTGCCGCGGCTTGGGCGCAGTGGCACCGATGGCGGTGTCGGACGCGCCTGCTGACGCGCCTTCGGACGAATCGGATGGCGAAGTGGGATCGGACACGGCGGCCACGGGGTTGTGAGTGCAACAAGGGGCCGACTCGCGAGATGGTCGGCGTGCGGGGAACTTGGGGAGGAGTCCCTCCCCGCGCTACCTTACGGCTGCCACTCTCAACCGGGTTCAATCGTGTCTTCCGTTCGCAGCTTCGGCGTTCGTCGTCCCACTGTCACCACCAAGGTGCGCGGTGTCTCTGTCGGCTCCTCGGCACCGATCGTGGTGCAGTCGATGACCAATACCGATACGGCTGACGCCGCCGGCACCGCGAATCAGGTCGCCGAGCTGTTCGAGGCCGGTTCGCAAAAAGTGCGCATCACGGTCAACAACGACGAGGCCGCGAAAGCGGTCCCCGAGATCCGGCAGCGGCTCACCGACCGCGGCTTGGACGTCCCGCTCATCGGCGACTTCCACTACAACGGGCACCTGCTGCTCACGAAGTATCCGGAATGCGCCGCGACACTCGACAAGTACCGCATCAATCCGGGCAACGTCGGCTCGAAGCATCGCGACACGAATTTCACGACCATCGTGCAGGCGGCGATCGACCATGACAAGCCGGTGCGCATCGGCGTGAACTGGGGCTCACTCGATCAGACGCTGCTCACCGACATGATGGACAGCAACGCGAAGTCGGCTGAGCCGCGCGACGCGAAGGATGTCTACATGGACGCCATGCTGGAGAGCGCGCTGCGTTCGGCGGCACTGGCCGAAGAAGTCGGACTCGCTCACGACAAGATCATCGTGAGCGCAAAGATTTCCGTGGTGCCCGATCTGGTGGAGTGCTACCGCCGTCTCGCCAAGCGGTGCGACTATCCGTTGCACCTCGGTCTGACCGAAGCGGGCATGGGCACGAAGGGTGTCGTGGCTTCGGCGGCCGCCCTCGGCATTCTGCTCGGCGAAGGCATCGGCGACACGATTCGCGTGTCACTCACCCCGAAGCCGAACGGCGATCGTCGTGAAGAAGTGTACGTGGCGCAGCAGATTCTGCAGTCACTGGGACTGCGCTCGTTCGCGCCACAAGTCACCGCGTGTCCGGGCTGCGGTCGCACCACGAGCACGTTCTTCCAGCATATGGCCCAGGATATTCAGGGCTATCTGAAAGAACAGATGCCGGTGTGGCGCGAATCACGCCCCGGTGTGGTGGAGATGAAGGTCGCGGTGATGGGCTGCGTCGTGAATGGACCGGGCGAATCCAAGCACGCCAACATCGGCATCTCGTTGCCGGGTACGTTCGAAGAGCCGAAAGCGCCGGTGTACGTGGACGGCAAACTGTTCACGACGCTCAAGGGCGACAAGATCGTCGAGGAGTTCCTCGTGATTCTCGAGAACTACGTCGAGACGAGCTACGGCGCGTCGGTGTAATCACACCGACGCGGGCCGGTGATCAGATCCGGCCCAGCTCTGCGGCGGCCTGCGCGAGCTCGTCCACGATTGGAGCGTTGAATCCGATTTCGCGCAGTCGCTCGCTCACGCGCGTGTACAGTCGCACCGTGCCTTCGCGTCCGGCGGAGAAGCGTCCCCATACCGTTTCGGGAAACGAGGTTCGGCGCAGGTCGGAGAGGATCGAGTTGGCGTTGTGCACCTTGTCGGCGGCGCACACCCACAGCGCCTCTTCGCTGGCCAGCGCCAGTCGCTGCAGGTAGTCGTCCTTGCGATCGTCCGTGGACAGTTCGACGCCGTCGTCGTCGATGCGACGCTCGGTCACGGAGAGCAGCATCTCGAGCATGCTGTTGCCGAACTTGGTGCCGATGCGGTCGTCGAGTGTCTCGCGCGTCCAGCCGTCGCGCACACAGTCGGCCACGACATCGTGTAGGATGCCCGCCACCACCGTATCCTCACCGCACCCGTAGCGGGTGAGGATGACGGCCACGTTCGCGGGATGTGTGAGATACGGGAGCCGCGTGCCTTTGCGGACCTGCTGATCGTGGTGCTTCGCCGCGAAGGCGAACGCGTGGTTGATCCGATCGGAATAGCCGGTCATCGACGGGGCGACGGAGGAGTCAGACAGGAACGGGAACATACGTTGCGCGGGCAAACCAAGCCACCAGCTTCTCGAGCCCGTCGCGATCGACGTCACCGAAGGCGGCCGGGACGGACGAGTCGATATCGAGCACCGCGATCAAGGCGCCCGAGCCGTCGAAGACCGGCACCACGATCTCGCTTTGCGATCGCGGATCGCAGGTGATGTGTCCCGGGAAGTCATGCACGTTGGCCACCACCACCGTGCGTCGTTCGGCCGCCGCCGTGCCGCACACGCCGCGCCCGACGGCGATCTCCAGACAGCCCAGTGACCCTTGATACGGGCCGACGCGCAGCAGCGTTCCGGGCTCCACCACGCGGTAGAATCCCGTCCACAGATGGCCGAAGGCGTGGTGCAGCAACGCGCTCATGGTGGCCATACCCGCAATCGCGTCGTCGCTGCCCTCGAGCAACAACGACTGCAACTCGAGCAGCTGCGCATAGGCACGCTCACGCGGCTCGGCGCGAAGGTCGGGAATGGAGGGCTCCATGGGAGAGTAAGGAGTAAGGAGTAAGGGGTACGGAGCAGGGAGCAGGGAACAGGGAACAGGGAGTGCACTTCCATACCCCGTACCCCATACTCCCTACTCCCTACTGCAGTGGGCCAATGGCCAAGATGAGCCGCAGATCAAGTAACGCGAGCGCCACGCCCTGCACCACGACCGCCAAGCCGGCACCGATACCACCCGGGCGCTGTCCCCAGCGCCACGCCGTCAGGGCCAAGGTGACACCGACGGCCGCATACCCCACGTCGAGACCGGTGTTCAGCCAGAGCACGCCCAACAAGCGCTGCATGCCGGCGAAATCGCGGAACGCGAGTCCGCGCCAGGCCCACGCCACGATGGCGAGGTTCACCGCCCCCCAGGCCGCGGTCTGTATCGCGAAATGCCGCAACAGCGGCGCCGTCGTGCGACGCACCATCAGCCAGGTCAGCAGCGACGTCCCGCTCAACACACAGGCGCCGGCCCACAACGCAAGGCGGATCAGGTGACCACGTTCGAGTGACAATAGCGTATCGGCCCACATGTCTCGGAGACTAGCCGACGACGACGTACCGCGCCACGGACCGCGCCACGGAGCGTGAGACGACGGGTGCCCGCGTTATCCGGCGAGCGGGAGGTCGGCCGACCAGAGCACGACGGCGCGCACCCGGCGCCCGCGATCCTCCAGCTGCCGCATGGTGCGCGACAACCAGGCCAGCGTCGTCACGCGGGGACGCACGCATAACACGACATCGGTCTCCAACGGCAGATGCTGGTCGAGATCGTGGTCGGTGACATACACAGCGAGATCATGGTGCGCCGCCAATCGCTGCAGATCATCCAGCATCGATGCCGCATCACGCGACACACCGGAATCCCGCGCCGCGTCCCGTGAACGGACACGGTGCGGCAACACGATGTCGATGTATGTATCGCGACCGATCGCCAGCGACCGTGGCGCATCCCATCGCGAGCGCACCGACGCATCCGTCGCGGTAGCCGTCGCGGTCTCGCTCGCCATGCCGGCGTCAGCGCGTCGCGAGGTCGCCGCAATCGTGGTGGACGCGCTCGTGAGCACCGACGTGGGTAACAGCGACAGCAGCGCTCCACTGCGCTGCGCGACATCCACCAGCACCGTGGCGCGCGACTCGTGCGCAGCCACGGCCGACAAATTGAGCGCAACGGCTCCCGCCAGCACCGGCTGGTCGGCCACGACTTCCACGTAGCGCGAAACGTCGCCGATGCTGCTGAGCGTGAGATGCAGCAACGGCCACGCTGCATCCGCGGGCTGCATGATCGGCGGCATCTGCCCGTCGGCTCGTCGGCGAGCGCGGGTCGCGCGGATCGAGGCCGGCGCGGCACGGTGGACGATTACGCGGGTGCGTGTCAGCGCCTCAAGCTCCTGTTCGTCACCCACGGTGGGATGACGCACCTCGCGCCACAGTACGAACGCGAACCCCAGCACCAACCCGAGCACCAGCGAGGCCAGCAGCATCGCCATGGGTGGGATCTCGAGCGGCATGCGCGCACGCAGTGCATCCCGGTTGCGGCGAAGCTCGACATTGTGCGCGTCGGCATCCTGCAGCGCACGCTCGGTGCGGGCCACCGTGGCGGCCGCCGCGGCGCGTGCGCGCTCGAGCGCGCTGTCGGGCAGCGGCGGCTGCACGACCAGCAGCGGCGCAGCGGTCACGCTGTCGGCCACGGCTCCCGCCGGATTCGCGGCCGCGTTCGCGAGCGCCATGTCGTACGTCAATTCAGCGAGTCGGGTGAGTCGTTGTCCGAGCTGTGTGAGACGCGCGGTCATCGTGGCGTAGCGCGCATCGGGGCCGCTCAGCGCCGCATAGGCTTCACGTTCGGCGTGCAGCTGTTCGAGGGAGTCGATGAGACTGCGCACCCGCACATCATCGCGCAGCAGTCGAGTATCGGCGAGCGCGCGATAGCTCTCCACGAGCGGAGCCTGACGGATGCGCAGCAGCTGTCGCTGCAGATCACTCGCCGCACTGTCACGCGCCGGCAGAATCGGTGCGACCACGGCCGAGTCTGGGGTGGCGGCCTCGGCCCGCGGCAGGCTGACATCGGCCCGTGAGGCGATGGCCGCGGCCGCGATCGATGTTTCGAGACGCGTCAGTTCACGGCGAGCCGCGAGCCGTTCGACATGCAGCGGCATCGTATCGCGTTCGGGTGGAAGCGCGGCCATCTGCACCGCGAGTGCCCGATCGACCTGTCGGGGCACAAGCACGAACAGTAGCAGCGCGGCGATCACGACGACCGCCCCGACCGCGGCGATCAGCAAGCCGTGTCGTGCGGCGTTGCGCGTGCGGGCCGCAAGCCACCGCGCGCGCTGACCGGCGCCTGGCCGTCGTGGCGTGGGTGGGGTTGGTGGCGTGAGCGCGGCCGGATCGGCGACGGCCGGGGCCGGAGTGGGCACAGTGGGAGGCATCGACATGAGACTGTACAAACGAACGCGGGGGCTGGCGATGTTCGCCAGCCCCCGCGGTTTCCTGCAGAACGGAGACCGTTCGAATTACTTGACCGTGATCACGCCCTTCATGTTCATGGCAAGGTGCGGCGTGCAGTGGTAGGCATACTCGCCAGCCGGGACGCCACCGAACGAGATCGTGTACGACTCATCGGCGTTCAGCATCATCTTGCCCGAGAGCTCACCCGCCTGCTCCGGCATGTTGGCCGAAAGCTGCGCCTTCGCAGCGGCCGGAACCACGGCCGGATCGAACGCGACATTGTGCGGGCCACCGCTGACCATGATGAACTTGATACCGTCGCCCGTCGCGACCGTAAGGTTGGCCGGCTCGAAACGGTAGCCAGCGCCGTCGCCGATCATCTTCACTTCGTGCGTCGTGCCCGTGATCGGGGCCATCGCGCCCGCCGCCGGAGCCGCATCAGCCGGAGCCGCCGCAGGGGCTTCAGCCGGAGCCATCGCCGAATCCGTCGTGGCCGCCTTGTCTCCACCGCAAGCGCCGAGCATAAGAGCCGCGCCAGTTACTACTGCAAAGCCGAGAAACCGCATGTCGAGAGGCCTCCTAAAAGCCATATCGAAAATTTTACCTTTCTACAGGACGAGTCCTGTGCGCGTAGGGCCCTACGAGCATTGTGAACTTATTCACAAGCGTACGCCGCGCCAAGGGCTGTCGGGTTTTTCCTCCTTGACGGGCGTCCGGACGCCCACTACGCTCCTCAGAATCATGCAGAGCCTCCGCCACCATCATGCGCATCGCAGCCACGACCATACGGGTCGGGGCGCTTCGTGCATGCCACGGTGACCAGCGCAGCTCGCTGATCCCGCAGCACCCAAGCGATCCTCGGCCCGTCCTTCTCGGACGGGCCGTTTGTTTTTCCAGTCCTGCCCTCTCTTTTCCCAGACCGTCATGCTACGAATTGCGCTGCCCAACAAAGGGCGCCTGAGTGAAGACACCCGCGAACTGTTCAACGATGCCGGACTTGAGGTCCGCTCGTCGGGGGAGCGCGCCCTCACGGCGTCGCTCGGGGGAGAGTTCGAAGCCATCTTCGTCCGCGCTCAGGACATCCCGGAGTTCGTCGCCGACGGCGCCGCCGACGTGGGCGTGACCGGCATGGACCTCGTCAATGAGTCGGGACGCGAGCTGCGCTCCCACCTCGATCTTGGCTTCGGCCGCTGCCGCCTGGTCGTAGCCGCCAAGGACGACTCCGGAATCCGGTCGGTCGAAGACATCGGCGCTGACGGGAAGCCGTCCCGCGTTGCCACGGTCTTCCCCCGCATCACGCGCACGTTCTTCGAGTCGCGCGGACGCCCGGTGGAGGTCGTTCCGGTGTCTGGTGCCGCAGAAATTGCCCCCCACCTCGGGATTGCGGACATCGTGGTGGATCTCACGTCCACAGGCTCCACGCTCAAGATGAACGGCCTTCGGGAGATCGAGACGGTCATGAATTCGAGCGCCCACCTCGTGACCGCCGCCAACGGCCCCCGCAACGGCGACCCGTCGCGAATGCAGGAGCTCAACGATCTGGTCACCGCGCTTGGCTCCGTGATCCGAGCCCGTGGTCAGCGCTATCTCATGGCGAACGTGCCGCGTGCCGCCCTCGATGAGGTGCGCGCCGTGCTCCCCGGCCTCAATGGCCCGACCGTCATCGAGATCGCCGATCACGGGAAGTATGTGGCCGTCCACGCCGTCGTGAGCGCCGCCACGATTTACCGCACGATCTCGCAGCTGCGCGCCCTCGGCGGCGAAGGCATCCTCGTGACCCGCATCGAAAGGCTCGTGCCGTGACCGCTCCGCTTTCATCGACGCTGACGCTGCGCGCGCGAGGGCCGCTGGCCGCTCTCGACGCTTCGACCCGCCGGGCAATCGTGGACCGCTCCTCGACCACCGACCAAACTGTTCGGAGCCGAACGACAGCCATCATCGCACGCGTCCGCGCGGAGGGCGACGCCGCCTTGCTGGCCTTCGCCTGGGACTTCGATCGGGTCGAGCTGCCCTCCATCGAAATACCGCGTGCTACGTGGGACGAGGCGCTGGCTTCGCTCGATCCGGAACTACGTCGAGTGCTCGAGCGGTCGGCCCGCAACGTCGCTGCGGTCCACGAGGCCTTCCGTCCCGTTGCGACCGAGTGCTCGCCGGAACCCGGTATTCGCGTGGGGCGGCGCCCCGACCCCCTCGCCCGCGTGGGGATTTACGCCCCGGGCGGACGCGCGGCCTACCCGAGCTCGTTATTGATGGGTGTCATCCCGGCCCGTGTCGCCGGAGTGGGTGAAGTGATTGTCTGTTCGCCCCCGGGCCCCGATGGCCTGCCGTCTCCCGTGGTACTCGCCGCCGCCGCGTTGGCCGGCGCGGATCGGGTGTTTGCATTGGGCGGCGCGGGAGCAATTGCGGCGATGGCGATCGGCACGGCCACGGTGCCGCGCGTGGACCGGATCATGGGACCGGGCAACGCCTTCGTGGCCGAAGCGAAGCTGCAGCTGGTGGCCGATGTGGCCATCGACTCGCCGGCCGGACCGAGCGAATTGCTCATTCTGGCCGATCACACCGCCAACCCGGCGGTCTTGGCGCGCGAACTGATGGCGCAGGCCGAGCATGACCCCGATGCGGCCGTGATCGCGGTGCTGACGGGTTCGTCCGAGCAGGTGTCGGCATTGGCCGGCGCACTGGAACGTGAAGTCCTCGCGCAGATCGCGCAGGCCCCTCGCGCGCAGATCGTGCGCGACGCCCTCGCGGCGCGCGGCGCGATCGTCGCGGTAGACACGATCGCCGACGGTGTCGCCTTCGCCAACGAATGGGCCGCCGAACACCTGCTGCTCGTGGTGGCGGAGCCGGTGCGGGCATCCACCCTCGCGGCCCTGCGCAGCGCCGGCACGATCTTCGTGGGCGAATCGAGCTCCGTGGCGTTCGGTGATTACATGACCGGCGCCAACCACGTGCTGCCCACCGCAGGTGCGGGACGCAGCTACTCGGGGCTGTCCACGCTCGACTTCGTACGATGGACCACGTGGCAAGAAGTGTCACCCCACGCCGCGGACAGCCTGTCGCGCGACGTGGGCGTCTTCGCCGACGCGGAAGGATTGCCCGCGCATGCTGCCGCCGCGCGCGCGTGGAGCGCAGGTGCGCTTGGCGCAGGTGCGCGGAGCGTGAACGCATGACCGACAACACCCAACGTCTGGCCGTGGCACGCGCAGTGTACGATGCCGTGCCGTTGTACGATCCCAAGCGCGCGCCGGTGGATCTCGATCTCACCGACAACACGAATCTGTGGGGCGTACCGCCGGTGGCGGAGCGCACGTGGCGCGAGTTGCCGGTGGCACGCATTACGCGCTATCCCACACTGTACGCGGCGGAACTCAAGCAGGCGCTCGCGGAGTTCGTGGGCGTGACGCCGGACATGATCGTGACCGGCTGCGGCTCAGATGACATTCTCGATAGCGCCATGCGCGCCTTCGGTGAACCGGGCGACCTCGTGGCGGGGCCGGAGCCGTCGTTCGCCATGATCCCGATCTTTGCCCGCATGAATGCGCTCGAGTACGCCGGATGCGTGGAACTGCCGTCACATCAGCCGGACATCGATGCATTGCTCGCCACGCGACCGAAGCTGTTGTACCTCTGTTCGCCGAACAATCCCACCGGTACCCTGATGGCCCGCGAGACCATCGAGCGTGTGCTGCGCGAGGCGCCCGGTGTGGTGTTCCTCGACGAGGCGTATGCCGAGTTCGCGGGTGTCTCGGCGGTCGATCTGGTGAAGCAGTCGGACCGACTGCTGGTGATTCGCACGATGTCGAAAGCGTTCGGGCTGGCGGGGCTTCGCATCGGCTACGCGATCGGACAACCGTCGCTGGTGATGGAAGTGGAGAAGTCGCGCGGACCGTACAAGCTGAATGCGATGGCGGAACAGACGGCCCTCGCCGCACTGCAGCACGACATGCCGTGGGTGCATGAACACATCGCCCTCGCCGTCGCGCTGCGTGAACGGCTGGCCGATGCCTTGCGCACTCGCGGATTCGCGCCGCTGGAGTCGCATGCCAACTTCGTGTGTGTGCCGGTGGCAGACTGCGTGAACGTGGGACTCGCCCTGCGCGAGCGGGGCGTGGCGGTGAGGCCGTTTCCGGCGTTGCCGCACATCGGCGACACGCTGCGTATCAGCGTCGGACCATGGCCGCTGCTCGAGCGCTTTCTTGCCGCGTTCGATGACGTGATGGCTGCACGGAGATCCGCATGACGAGGACCGGCACAACGGGGACCGGCATAGCGAGCGGCGCCTTGCAGGGCGCGCCGCTGCGGGTCACGGTATTCGACTACGGCGCCGGCAATCTGCACTCGCTGGTGAAAGCGATCGAAGCCGGCGGAGCCGTGGTGCACGTGGAAACCGACCCCATTCTCGCGGTGCGCGACACTGACGCCGTGATCCTCCCCGGGGTGGGTGCGTTCGCGCCGGCGGCCGAGCGTCTCGCGCCCGGACGTGAGGTCATGCGCGACGCACTGCTGGCTGGACTGCCGGCGCTTGGCATCTGTCTCGGCATGCAGCTGCTGTTCGACGGCAGCGATGAAGGGCCGGGTCGTGGGCTGGGCGTCGTGGAAGGACAGGTGACGACGCTCCATGCCACGCAGATTCCACAGATCGGCTGGAACCGCCTGGAAGATGTCACCGATCCGCTGCTTCTGGCGTCGGGACTCGACGTCGCATACTACGCCAACAGCTTTGTCTGTCGCCCCAGCGAAGCGCATGTGCCGTTCGTGAGTGCGTGGAGCGAACATGATGGCGACCGCTTCCCCGCGTCGGTTCGACGCGGCAACATCATCGGCACGCAGTTCCATCCGGAAAAGTCCAGCACCCCCGGCGTGGCCTTCGTGCGTGAGTTCCTGCAGTTCGCGGCTTCCCTCAGGAGTGCGTCATGATCGCTGTACCGGCGGTGGATTTGCGTGGTGGCAAGTGCGTTCAACTCGTCGGTGGAGACTACGACGACGAGCGGGTGCGTCTCGATGATCCCGGTGCCGTGGCCGCCGAGTGGGAGCGAACCGGCTTCACGCGTTTGCATGTTGTGGATCTCGATGCGGCGACCGGACGTGGGCACAATCACGAGGTGATTCGCGAAATTCTGCGCGACGCCACCGTGCCCGTGCAGGTCGGTGGCGGTGTGCGCGAGGAATCGCGCATCGAGCGCCTGCTCGATGAAGGCGCCTCGTGGGTGGTCGTCGGCACGCGCGCCATCGAAGACGAAGATTGGCGTCGCGAGATGGCGGACAAGTTCCCCGGTCGCCTGATCATCGCGGCGGATGTGCGTGAGCGGAAAGTGGTCACGCGAGGCTGGGCCGAAACATCGGAGATCGACGTGATCGACTTCGTGTCCGAACTCGCGCACCTTCCGTTGGCTGGTGTGCTGGTCACGGCGGTGCATCTCGAAGGCAAGATGAACGGAACCGATCTCCCGCTCATGGAGGATGTGGCCGAGGCGAGCGCGTGGCCGGTGTTCGCTTCGGGCGGTGTGACGTCGTTGGATGATATGCGCGCCCTCGAACACCGTGGCCTGTCCGGCGCGGTGCTCGGGATGGCGCTTTACACGGGCGCGCTCGATGCGCGTCGTCTCGCAGAGGAGTTCGGCGCATGACCGTCGTGAATCGCGAATCGAAGGAAACCCAGATCCGTGTGGCGATCACCGCCGGTACGGGCGTGGCTACGGTGTCCACCGGCGATGTCTTTCTCGACCACATGCTGGTCGCGTTTGCGCGCTACGCGGGCGTGGATCTCGAGGTCCAAGCCACCGGCGACATGCGCCACCATCTCATCGAAGACGTGGCGATCACGCTCGGTCAGGCGGTGGCAGCCTTTGCACCGGCCGGATGCGCGCGCTACGGTGAGCGCACGGTGCCGATGGACGACGCGTTGGTGCAAGTCGTGCTCGACATCGGCGGACGTCCGTATTTCGAGGGGAAGCTGCCGTCGAATCTGTACGAACACTTCCTGCGCTCGTTCGCCGACAACGCCAAGGCGACGCTGCACGTACGCGTGATCCGCGGTTTCGACAAGCACCACATCATTGAAGCGGCCATCAAGGGGCTGGGCTTTGCGCTCCGCGAAGCGCTCGTCGAAACGGGCGCGGTGTTCAGTACGAAGGGTAACGTGCGTCTCTTGATCTCGGATTCGTGATCGCATGCTGACCCGACGGGTGATCGTGTGCCTCGATGTAAAGGGCGCACGCGTGGTGAAGGGCGTGCAGTTCGAAGGACTGCGCGACGTCGGCGATCCGGTCGCGCTCTCGGAGCGCTACGAGCGCGAAGGCGCCGATGAAATCACATTCCTCGACATTTCGGCCAGCGCCGAGGAGCGCGCTACGCTGCTCGACGTGGCGCGTCGCACCGCCGAACGGCTGTTCATTCCGCTCACCATCGGCGGTGGGGTGCGCACTTCGGACGATGTGGCGCGCGCGCTGCGTGCCGGCGCTGACAAGGTGTCGGTCAACTCGGCGATCGTGACGCGGCCGGAGCTGCTTACCGAAGCGGCCGATCGCTTCGGTGCGCAATGCGTGGTGGCGAGCATCGACGCCAAGCGCGACGCGAACGGCGTCTACAAGGTGTGGGTGAAGGGCGGCCGTGAAGAAACGCCGCTCGAGGCCGTGGCGTGGGCGCAGGAGTGTGTGGCGCGCGGCGCCGGCGAGATTCTGCTCACCTCCATCGACCGCGATGGCGCGCGAACGGGGTACGATCTATCCATCACACGCGCCGTTGCCGACGCGGTGCATGTGCCGGTGATCGCGTCGGGCGGCGCGGGCGTTGCCCAGCACCTGGTCGA
This sequence comes from Gemmatimonadales bacterium, assembly GCA_038210005.1. GTDB lineage: Bacteria > Gemmatimonadota > Gemmatimonadetes > Gemmatimonadales > Gemmatimonadaceae > Gemmatimonas. The sequence continues at coordinate 23,612 of JBBQXC010000013.1, read as the reverse complement.
CGGCATCGTGCAGGGCGGCGCCGATGCCGTGTTGGTGGCCGGTATTCTGCACGATGGTATCACGACGGTACAGGCGCTCAAGGCGGTAATGCACGAGGCAGGGCTCCCCGTGCGCATCACGACGGCCGGCGTGGCAGCATGACGCGACCCGAGAGCGCGGCGGTGTTGCTACAGGCGGCGGCCGAGGTCGCGGAGTATGCGGCCGCGATCGCGATGCAGTGGTATCGCACCGAAGTGAACGTGGAGATCAAAGGCGATGGATCGCCGGTTACGATCGCCGATCGCGAAGCAGAGCGTGCGGCTCGTGCGTGGCTGGCCGAACGCTTTCCGTACGACGGTGTGTTCGGTGAGGAGCTCGACGACGAGCGCGGGGATGCCCCGCGTCGCTGGATTCTCGATCCCATCGATGGCACCAAGGCCTTCGTGCGTGGCGTGCCGCTGTGGGGCACCCTCGTAGCGTGCTGCGAGGGAGACACGGTGATCGCCGGTGCCGCCTGTTATCCGGCCGTGCAGGAAACGGTTGCCGCGGCCCTCGGCGAGGGCTGTTGGTGGAACGGATCACGCGCGTCGGTCTCGCGCGTGACGCAGCTACACGAAGCCACGACGCTGATCACCGACGACCGGTTTCTCGAGCGGCCGCACCGGCGCGCCAAGTGGCACGCACTCTCGTCGGAGGCGGCCGTGGCCCGCACCTGGGGCGACTGCTACGGTTATCTGTTGGTGGCGACGGGCCGCGCCGACGTGATGGTCGACGATATCGTCAATCCGTGGGACGCGGCCGCGATGTATCCGCTGATTACAGAAGCCGGTGGTCGCTTCACCGACTGGCGGGGTCGCGACACCGCCTTCGGTGGCGACGTGATCGCCACCAACGCCGCTCTTGGCGACATCGTCCGGCCGTATCTGGTCGAGTCTCTTGATCCTGCTGCTGGAGTTTCGGTATGAGTGACCCCGTACGCGCCATGGCCTTCGATATCGACCAGCTCGACTTCACGAAAAGTGGTGGTCTCGTGACCGTCGTCACGCAGGATGTGGCAACGGGTGCCGTGTTGATGGTGGCGCACGCTGATCGCGAGGCCCTCGAGCACACGTTGCGCACCGGTGAGATGCACTATCGGTCGCGCTCGCGCGGCTTGTGGCACAAGGGTGGCACCAGTGGCAACGTGCAGCGTGTGGTGTCCCTCACCGCCGACTGCGACGCCGACGCGGTGCTCGCGCGCGTGGTGCCGGCCGGTCCGGCCTGCCACAATGGAACAACCTCGTGCTTTCGCGCGGATGCCTTGCGGGCCGACGTGTTCGCCACCCTCGATGCGACGATCACCGCGCGCATGCAGAGCACGGACGACACGTCCGGCAGCTACACGCAGCGTCTGCTGGGCGACCGCAACTTACGACTCAAGAAGCTCGGTGAAGAAGCCGTCGAGTTGGCGACGGCGTGTGTGGATGGCGACATCGAACGGGCCACAGAAGAGACCGCTGACCTGCTGTATCACGCGTTGGTAGCACTGCGTGCGGTGGGGGGCTCGTTGGACGGCGTGCGCACCGTCCTTTCGTCCCGGGCGAAGTAAGCGGCACGGCGTATGCAATGGCAATGGGTGTCCGCGCGCTGAAATACATCGCGCCGGATTGCGACGCAGGGTACCTGTTCCTGCGATTCCCATCGTCTCGGAGCCATCAATGCGCACACCTGCCAAAACACTTCTGCTCCTGTCGCTCGTGAGCGGTTTCACCGCCTGCAAGGGTGACAGTGACGCCGACAAGAAGGCCGTGGAGACGACCACCGCCGAAGGGAGTCTGACCTCAGAATCCGCCAATACTGCCGAGAACCGGGGCGTCTCGATGGTTCGGATGATCAATGCGCTGCCAAGCGCGAAGGATGCGTCGGTGAGTGCCGATGATCGCGCCATGTTCAGTGGTATCGGCTTCAAAACCGTGACGCCGTATACGGAACTCAAGGACAACATCACGAAGTTCCGCCTGCAGGCCGGCGACCGCGACACGACGATTGCGTCGAATAACGAGATCATGATGGACGGCTCGCGCTATTCGCTGATTGCGCTGCCCGAAGACAATGGCAGTGTCCGTCTGCGCGTGCTGAAGGATGAGCTCGCGACCGACAGCACGAAGGCGCGGCTGCGCGTGATCCACGGCGTGAAGGGCGTCGGTGAAGTCGACGTCGTGATGGCCGGCATGACGGAGCCGTTCTTCAACAACGTGAATCTCATGTCGGAAGCCGGCTACAAGAACATCGATCCCGTCAAGACCACCATCAGCGTGAACGTCGACGGCAACGGCAAGCAGCTGCTGAAGCGGGAAATGGATTTCAAGGCCGGGCACTCGTACAGCGTGGTGCTCACTGGTGCGGCTGGTCAGCGCATCGAAGCGATCGTGATCGACGACGAGACGATCAGCACCGCAAAGATGATGATGATGGATTCGCTCAAAAAGGCTCCGTGATCTGATGAAGACCGAACCGGACGACGGAGGGATGCGTCTCATGGCACGTGAAAATCCGAACTCGATGGACCGCAACGGATCGGATGATCGCCGCCTGCGCCGCGAGACCATGCGGCAGGGCGAACCCGACTACGTGAACGTCGGTGTCACCGAGCGCATCGCCTCCGCAGTCGCGGGAGGGTTTCTCACCATGTTCGGTTTGCGCCGACGTGGGACTGCGGGATACGGCATGGCGCTGTTGGGCGCCGAACTGCTGTACCGCGGTACGTCGGGGCACTGCAAGACCTATTCGGTGCTCGGAGTCTCCACGAAGGAGCCGAATCGGCAAGTGCGTCAGGCGCTCGAACGGTTCGAAGAAGTGGCCGAGGGGCGTGTGGTGCGTGACGCCGACGGGTTGGTGGTCGACGAGTATTCCGACGATGCCTTCACCAGCGCAGACGGCATGGATGCGTTAGACCGTCCTGGTACGCTTGACGACATGGATGTCCTCGCCGAGGTGGCCGACGACGGCGATGGCATCGCCGAGATCGTTCTCTCCGTATCGCACCGGAATGACGTGGACGACGACGACTTGGGAGTCGGCGGGGAGTCCATGTCCACCGAAGAACTCGAGGACGCGACGATCGGACACGAACTGAAGGGAGCGGCAGGTGTCACGCGAGACGATGAGGTCCATGGCGAACGGATGTTCGACTCGCCTGACGGGAAGGGTCGCGAGACACCGGAAGTCGAGCGGAACTGATGGTAGGGCTGTTGTCTTCCTGTGCACCAGTCCGACGTAGGTTTCGATGCGTCTGCCGGGTGTCGTGCGCTGCCGCGAGATGATCTGCGCGCATCGGTGCAATCGGCCGATGCGCGGCGCCGTTGCCACGAACGCCGACCGCTACCGCACCGCGGTCATGAGTTGCGTTCCAGTCCATTGTTCGCCTGAGGCGAGGAGTACTGGTGGCCGCACCACTGCGGCCTCCACACACACCATCTGCAACTCCTCGCCGTCAGCGAAGTCGGTCCGCATGCGCGTTCCCTCCGCGCCAGGATTCCAGACCACCGATTCGGGAAATCCGCGTTTCTCGATGCGCAGAGTGTGATGCGGCTCCCACAGCTCGATCACATCCGGCGTGGCGTAGTACACGCGATCGATGTGTCCTTCGATCGGCAGTACGTCGCCTGCTTCGTCGAATTCGTCGCCGCCGCGCAGGCCGTCGCGATACCGACAGCCAGCCAGACCACGTACCGTCGTGGCGTAGGCATGCTCCACCGCGAAATACGGATGGAGCGCGGCCGTGAAGCTGATCGGCTGCATATCGGTGTTGGTAACCGTGAGCTGCACCGTGAGCGCGGCCGCCGCCACGTGCACCGAGAGATCGGCACAGAAGGCGAATGGCCACGCGACACGCGAGGACTCGGTGTCGGTGAGCCGCAGGACAAGGCGCGCGCCACCGCCCACCTCCTCCTGACTCAGCACGGTCCATCGGCTCAGTCGCGCAAACCCGTGCTGCCCGATCGGGCCGAACGCCCCGAACTGCGGAAAGCACACCGGAATGCCGCCCCGGATCGAGCAGCCAGGCCCATACTGCGCCTCGCGACTCACGAACAGGCGATCAATCGTCGACTGGGCCGGAATCCACGACGTGACATGCGCGCCGTCGAGATAGATACGCGCGAATGCGCCGTCTGGTGCATACAGCTCCACCGACGGCGCTTCGCTCGCACCACTCACTTCGCCGTCACGCGCTGCAGCGTGCGGTACAGAAACTCCGCCGCCCATCCCAACGCCGCCACCGGCACGCGTTCGTTGTCACCGTGCATGCGCAGTTCGTCCACCATCGGCAACGGCATCGGCAGAATCCCGTAGGTCGGGATGCCCTTCGCGCGCAGTGCGGCACCATCGGTGGCGCCGGTGCTCATGAATGGAATCACGGTGGTGTTCGGAACCATCGCCGTGGCCGAAGACTCCATCGCTCGATACAGCGCCGCCGTGACCGGTGACACCGACGGCGATACACGCGGCTCGCCCGTGAGCACGAAGGTCACCTGCGATTCCTTCGCCACGCGGTTGAACGCCGACACCACGGCGCGCACATCGTCGTTGGGCAGCACGCGTACGTTGAAGGTCGCGGTGCCTTCACTTGGAATCACATTGGAGCGAATGCCTCCGTTCATCAACGTGAGCGACTGGCCCGTGCGCAACACGGCGTTGTGCAGCGGTTCACGGGAGAGAATCGCTGCGGCCGCATCGATCTGTGGTTTCGACGCCGTGGGCGATGACACACGCAGCATCGCCGCCTTCATCACGGGATCCTTCTCGATGCGCGCCAGCCGCGCGAAGTAGAGTCGCGTGGTCTCGTTCAGCTTCACCGGCGACTTCCATTCGTGAACGCGCGACACGGCACGGGCCAGCGCCGCCAGCACGTTCTGCGGCAGCGGGACCGATGCATGTCCACTGGGCCCCTTCGCCGTGGCCACCACGTTGTACGAAATCTTCTCGGTGGTCTGGATGTTCACCGACATCACACGGCCGTCAGACACCCGCACGCGGCCGCCCTCATTCAACGCAAACTCGGCGTCCTTGATGAGATCGAAATGCTTCTCGATGACCCGATCGATGCCGATCTCGTCGCCGCCTTCCTCGGCCGCCGTGGCCAGGAAGATGATGTCGCGATCGAGCGACGCGCGCTGCGTTGCCAGCTGCTGCATGGCTGCCGTGGCCGTGGCCAGCATCCCCTTGTCGTCGATCGCGCCGCGACCATAGAGGTACGACACACCATCTTCGTCACGAATGGTCGCGGTGAACGCCGGTGTTTTCCATTTGGTCGTGTCGGCACCGACGACGTCCATGTGCCCCATGATGAGCACCGGACGCTTGGTCGGATTCGTCGCGCGCAGTCGCGCGATGAAGTTGGCGCGTCCGTTGCCGGCATCGAGCACGTGGCGCTCGACGCCGGGGATCTGCGCGAAGACGGCATCGAAGTAGCGCGCCGTGAGCATTTCGTTGCCCGGCGGATTTTGCGTGTTGAGCGCGATGAGCTTGGTGAGATGCTCGAGCGACGCGCGCTGCGCCACGGCGCGATCGAAGCCGGCCGGCGCTGCGGTGGTCACCACATACGGAGATGCCTCCTGCGCCTGCAGTGCGGCGGGAACACCGACCGACAGCGCCGCCACGACGACGACTGCGCAACGTGCACGAGGGAATCGGCGCATTAGAGCTCCCATCCCTTTCGGTACACACGCGTGAGATACTGATTCGCATCGGGTGCGTTGGTGAACTTCATCGCCCCGCTGTCGTAGACCAACTTGCGACCCTGTCCGGCGCGCAGCGCCGCCATGCCGAGCAGCATCGTTTCGGTGAGCGGCGACGCCTGTGAAAAGGGAGAGCTGGATTGCGCTTCGCCCTTCGACGCCTGAATCCAGTTCTGCTCGTGCGACACCGTGATGCGCGGCAACGTGACCGGCACCTGCTCGGCCTTCTTCGCGATCGCTTCCGGGAAGATGCGCGGCTTGTTGCCGTACGTTTCGTAGAACATGATGCCCTTCTCGCCGATGAACACACCACCACCGCCATCGCTGCCGGGGTTGTTCATCGGCACCTCGTCGGGGAGCATCGCCGGACGTGGCGGCATAAGGCCGCCGTCGTACCAGTACAACGTGAGCGCGTCGCGCTTACCCACCTTCGGGAAGTCGTACTGCACCATCGTGGCCATCGGGTAGGTGGCAGGACTTTGTGCACCACCCCCCCACGGGCTCGACGACGCCGCGATGGAGGTCGGATACGTGAGCCCGAGCGACGTGAACGGCTGATCGATCAGGTGTGCACCCATGTCGCCCAGCGACCCGACGCCGAAATCGAGCCATCCGCGCCACGCGAAGGGATGGTACGCCGGGTGATACGCGATCTCCGGTGCGGGGCCGAGGTACAGATCCCAGTTCAGTCCCGGCGGCATCGACGAATCGTTGGCGGCCATGGCCGAACGCACCGCGTTGTCGACGGTGCCCATGTTCCACTGCGGACGGGGATTCGGCGGCGCGGTCGGTGCCGGCGCATTGGCCGCGCGCGGACGCGGAATTCCCTGCGCCCAATAGCGCACCGGGCGATCGGTCCATACGTGCACTTCACGGATCTTGCCAAGCACGCCCGAGGCGATGATCTCATTGATGCGGTGCGAGCCCTCCATCGAGTGGCCCTGGTTCCCCATCTGCGTGGCCAGCTTCGGATTGGCCGCGGCGGCCTTCTGTAGCAATCGCACCTCGTGCACGGAGTACGCCAGCGGCTTCTGCACGTACACATGCTTGCCGAGGGACATTGCGGCCAGCGCGATGGTGGCGTGCAGGTGATCGGGCGTCGCGATCAGCACGGCGTCGATGTCCTTCTGCTTGTCCAGCATCTCACGGAAATCCGTGTACTTCTTCGCATTCGTGTACGCTTCGCCAAGCTGCACGTTCTCCGGCGTCGGCGCACCCGTGCGCGGCTTGAGCCGTCCGTCCAGCGAACGCTCCACGTACGCGAAGTCCACGTCGCAGACCGCCACGATGTTCTCCGTGAGCATCTGCGACATGTTGCTCATGCCCATGCCACCGATACCGACGCAGGCGATATTGAGCTTGGCGCTGGGCGCGCGATAGCCGGGGCCACCGAGCACGACACGCGGCACGATCATCGCGCCGAAGGCCAGCGTGGCGCTGTCGGACACGAAGTCACGACGGGAGTATGGATTCGACATGGGAGGCGGGGGGGTGTCGTTCGCAGAGGAAGTACACTGAGGTCGATCACGTCGTGACCGCTGGAATCATGATATATCCCTCGCGCCAGCGTCCGTCGAGGCGAAACGGCGGGGCTCCTGCCAATTGCACGCGTTCGGTGAGGCCGGCGGCCCACCAGGCACCGGCAATTCCACCCACGACCGCCTGCAACTGATCGTGCGTACGCACCTGCTCGAGGGTGATACCAGTGCGCGCCTGCAGCCGCGCGCCGGCCTCCTGCACGTCCGCGACCGACGCGCGTCCCTTGGCCATCAGCGGCGACAGGCCAAGCGCACGCCACCCGGCCGTGGGAAAACTCTCGGTCACCACGCAGGCGTGCGGCGCGGCGGCAGGGTCACCGGGTAACGCCCAGTCGGCAGACTCCAGAAACGCCTCGAACAGCGCGATCGAGAACGTCGTGAACCCGAGGTACGTGCGTGGCTTCACGCCATCGGGCGGCAGACCGGTCTTGCCGGGAGCGCGCACCGCGCGTTCGCTGAGTCGGCAGTGCGGCGAATCGGTATCGGGCGATCGCCAGCCCAGCGGGCCGTCGATGCAGAGACAGCGCACGTCGTGCGCGTCGACCATCTCCCGCAGCCAGGCGACCAGCGGTGCCACCGAAGGGCGCCCACTGAGCGGCACGTCGAACGCCCGCGCCGACAGTGATTCCTGATGTCCGGCTCGGTCGTAGGTGACCAGCGCGACCCCGATATCGCGGTACTCGACGTACGCGAGATCGACCGAGAGCGCGATCCCACGGCGGGGTGTGCCGTTGTGTGTGTCGTTCAGAAGCGCAGCATCCGCGCCGGCGTGACCTTGGACGGGTCACCGACGTAGGCCCATCGCACATTGCCCATGTACGTGCGAGCGGCCTGCTGAATCTGCTTCGGCGTGACGGCACGCAGCTCTTCCACAAACTGCGCCGCGAGGCGGAAATCCCCCTGATACAACTCGGCGCGCGCCAGCATGTTCGCCTGATCCGCGTTCGTTTCGTTGTCGAGGAAGTACGTCACGATGAACTGCTGCACCAGCCGCTCGAGTCCGTCGTTGGTGATCGTGCCTTCACGCAACTCCGCGATCTGCTGCTGCATGATCGTGAGGACTTCGTCGGGTTGCGTCGTGGTGACATACAGCCCACCCAACGAGAAGGCCCGCTCCACGAACGGCGCATTCACGGAGTACGTGAGATTGCGTCGACCGCGTACTTCCGCGAACAACCGGCCACTGAGCACCGCGCAGGCCAGTCGCAGCGCCGGATAGTCCTTGCTCGTGGCCTTCGGACCGTGGAAGTACCCCTGCAGGTAGTTCGTGGGCAGCGTGCGCTTCTCCACCACATACGCACTCGGCAACTCCGCCGGCGGATCGGGCAGCGTCCACGCGTAGTTGCCCTTCGGCATGCGGCCCAGCGTTTCACGCACCAACTTCTCCACCTTCGTGCGCGACACATTGCCCACCACCACCAGCATCATGCGCGACGTCACGAACTGCGACGCGTGATACGCCTTGAGGTCGGCGGTCGTGATCGACGTGAGCGATGGTTCCGTGCCGGTGGGTTCGAGCGCGTACGGATGACCGGAGAATGCGATGCTGTCCGCGAGATAATCGAGCAACGCATCAGGACTGTCCTTCCGCTGACGGGTCGCGGTCACGAACTGCTCGCGCACCAGCTCCACCTCCGCCGGATCGAGACGCGGTGCCATGACACGATCGGCGAGAATGGCCCACGTACTGTCGAGGCCTGTGGTGGTGGCACGCAGACTGATGGTGGTCCAGTCGGCATTCGCACCCACTCCGATCGCGCTCCCCAGCCGCGCCATCTTCGTGCGCAACAGGTCGCGCGGATACTTCGCCGTCCCGCGTTCACTCGCCTCGAGCAGCAACGTCTCGATGCCCTGGTTCGCCGCCGTGAGCTGACGGGTGCCACCCAACAGATACAAGTTGGCCGCGACCACGTTGTTCGCACTCACGCGACGCAGAATGACCGGGATGCCCGCCACCTCGAACTTCGACGTGAGCGTGTCGGTCGGCGACGTGATTGCCGGCGAGAGCTCCACCCGCTTCGCCACCGCCTGCCCCGACACGGAAGTCGCCGCAATCGCGACGTATCCCACCGCCCACACCACCCCATACCCCCGACTCCCGACCCCATACTGTTTTTTCATTGCCGCCCCCCAGGCGTCAGCAATTCTTTTTCCGTGAGCCCGATCGAGCGGCGCGCTTCACTGGACAACAATACGCTCGTGACGCGCGGCTTGCCGGCGATATACGTGCTGGTGTACCGCAAGAGATCGGTGATACGCTGCTGGGCCATGGTATCCGTGTAGCCGATGAAGTAGTCGAGGTTGGAGACGCTCCACCAAAAGCCGATGGTGTGCGCGATCTCCGAGGCCTTCTCGATGCCGAACGCGCTCGACACGGTGCGCTGCGCCTTCACCGCTTCGAGTTCGCGCGTGGTCACGTACGTGGGATCGGTGAAGCGCGCGATCTCACGTTCCAACGCCGCCATCGCAGCGCGGTATTTGTCGGGTGTCGTTTGTCCGCTGATCGAAATCGGGCCGGTCTGATTCAGCGTGTAGTAGTTGACGCCCACCCCCTGCCACAATCCGGTGTCCACCAGATTCTTCTGAAACGTCGAACCCGGCGTGTTGAGCACATCGCTGAACACGTCGGCCGCAAACGTCGCGCCCGGATCCTTGCCGACGCTCGGCCCCTGCCACTGGATCAGCACCGCCACCGCATTGATCGGCTCTTCGCTGATGTGCGACTTGTTGCCGTCGAGCGCGGGAATGGGGGGAATAGGATCGGCCGTGAACGGATCGGCACCGCGCGGCCAAGCGCCGAACACCTGCTCGGCCAGCACGAACACCTTCTCCGGATCCACGTCGCCGGTCACGATCAGCGCACTGTTGTTCGGCACGTAGTACTTGCGCTGAATCTCACGCATCTGCGCCGGCGTCACGTTGGCGATCACCGTGCGATCACCGATCGTGTTCTTGCGGCTGAACTGTCCGGGATACAGCAGCTCCGTGGCTCTTTGCTGAAACGCAAAACCCGGCTGCGCTTCGTTGCGATCGTACTCACCAAGCACGACTTCCTTCTCGCGCTTCAACTCATCCTCGAGAAAACTCGGACTGATCAGCGCACTGGCCAGGAAGCGCAGTCCACCGGCCAACGAATCAGCGGGCAAGGTGAGGAAGTAGTTCACGCGCTCTTCCTGCGTCGTGCCGTTGAACACCGCCCCCAGTTCAGCGGCGCGATCGTTGAAGGCCTCGGCGTCGGGCAGATCCTTGTTGGCCTTGAAGAACATGTGTTCATACATGTGCGCCAAGCCGGCGTACTCGGGACTCTGCGTGAACGCGCCGTTCCGCACATCGATTTCGAGCGTCGCGATGGGTACGCCGTGATTCTCCACGACGATCACTTCCATGCCATTCGCGAGCACTTTCCGGCGCACCACCTTGGCCAGCTCGGCGCGAGACTGGGCCGATAGCGGCTGCGGCGTGATCGCAGGAATGGCCACCGCGAGCAGGGCGACCGCGAAGAGGTGCCGGAGAGACGGCCGGGCGCCGAAGGGTGCGGGCATGCGACGTGAGCAGAGGGAGGTGAGGAGTGTTACCCGAACGATGGCGAACGGACCCGCTGCGGGGAATCTTTCAGCATGACTCCCGCCCAGATCGCCGACGCACTTGTTGCCGCATCCGCCGCCGCTACACCGCCGCTGGATCGCAGCCGCCTGCAGCTCAACGCACGGCTCGCGCCGTTCACGACGTTCCGGATCGGCGGACCGGCCGACGTGCTGTTCGAAGCGCAGACCGCCGATGAACTCGCTTCGGCCATCACGGCCGCGAAGCAGGCGGGGATTCCGTGGTTCGTGTTGGGATTGGGTGCGAATGTGCTGATCGGTGATCGCGGCATGCGCGGCCTCGTGATCCGGAACGCGGCCGCCGCCCACACGATCTCCCCAAATGGTACACTATGGACGGAAAGCGGTGCCGTGATGCAGGACCTGGTGCTCGACACCGTGCGTGCCGGCTGGTCGGGGCTCGAGCACTACGTCGGCATCCCGAGCACCGTGGGTGGGGCGCTGTGGCAAAACCTGCATTTTCTCTCGCCGGCCCCAGAGCGCGAGCGGACGATGTTCATCGCAGAAGTGTTCGAGAGCTGCGAGATCCTGACCGAAGAAGGCGATCGTCGCGTGGTCCGCGCCGACTACATCAAATTCGGCTACGACGATACGGTCTTTCATCACCGCCGGGATATGGTGTTGAGCGCGACGTTTCAGCTCACCAAAGCCGATCCGGCCAGACTCCACCAGATCCTGCAGGAGAACCTCGCCTGGCGCGGCTCGCGGCACCCGTGGCTGCAGGTGCATCCCAGCGCCGGCTCCATCTTCAAAAAAATCGAAGGTGTGGGCGCCGGTCGTCTGATAGACCAGTGCGGCCTCAAGGGCTTTCGCGTGGGCGACGCCCAGATCTCCCATATCCACGCCAATATCCTGGTGAACCTCGGTCACGCCACCGCGGGCGATGTACGGGCACTGGTGGCGCACGCACAGCGCGCGGTCAAGGAGCGGTTCGGTTACGAACTACATCCTGAAGTCGGCTTTATTGGGGAGTTCTAACTCCAAGAAAGGCGTTTCCCTCTGCGTTCTCCGCGCCTCTGCGTCCTCTGCGTGATCCGTTCGGCGGCGGCGTGGTCGGAACAAATCACGCAGAGGCGCAGAGAACGCAGAGGAAACGAATACCGGACGACCTGTGTCGAAACGTGTAGGTGACGCGGTCCGTATCAATTGGGACCCGCCCTGCCCGTTCCCTCCGATCCCCCTCCGACGTGCTCCGTCGTATTCTGGTTGCGGCCGCCCTGCTGTGCTTCAGTCTGTTTACATCTCCGCGATTCGCCGTCGCTCAGCAGGTCGACGTGATCCGTGGCCGGATTACCGGCGCCGAGGGTGAGCCGCTCGACAATGTGGCCGTGGTCGTCACCTCGATCTCCGGCAACGTCAATCGCACGGCGCGCACCGATCGCTCCGGTCGCTTCACCGTCACGTTCCCCGGCGGCGACGGCGACTACATCGTCACCATCACCGCGCTCGGCTACAGCGTGAAACGCTTCGAAGTGAAGCGCGGCGCCGACGAAGACATTCTGATTGCCGACGCCAAGCTGTCGAAGGTGGGCGCGGTCCTCGATGCGGTGAAGGTCACGGCGGCGCGGCAGAAAGTGTCACGCAACGACGTGCAGCAGGATGTCGGCGGCACCGAGCGCGTGATTCAGAACAACAGCGCGTTACCACCCGACCAGATGGGTGATCTCGCCGCGATGGCAGCGACGCTTCCCGGCGTACAGCTCGTTCCCGGACAAGACGGCGGCGCGAATGGATTCTCCGTGCTCGGACTCGGCGCCGATCAGAACAACACGACGCTGAATGGCATGATGTTCGGCGGCGCCGGATTGCCTCGCGATGCGAGTGTGCTGAGCGCCCTGACCACGTCACCGTACGATGTATCGCGTGGCGGATTCTCCGGCGGGCAGTTCAGTCTGCGTACGCGGCCGGGCTCGAATTTCATCGGCCGAGGACTGAGCTTCGTGGGTGATGCGCCGGCTTTGCAGTTTACCGACGCGGCGGCGCGTGCGAACGGGCAGGAGTACACCAATGGTTCACTCGGCGGCTCGGTGTCGGGCCCGCTCATTTTCGACAAGGCGTTCTACAACGTGTCGTTTCAGCTTGGCCGTCGCAGCAACGACCTGCAGACGCTGCTGAACACCTCGAGCACCGGCCTCCAAGCATCGGGTGTCGCGGCCGATTCCGTGCAGCGTCTCGTGGGCATTCTGCAGAACGCGCGTGTACCCATCGGCTTCAGCGGATTGCCGTCCAGCCGTCTGGGCGATCAGGGCTCCGTGTTCGGCGCCATCGACTTCACACCGCCGTCGAGCACCAGCGGCGCCGCGTACAACCTCACGTTCACCGGCAACTGGAACAATCAGAATCCCGCGTCGCCGCTCAATACGGGATTACCGACCACGAGCGGTGAGCGGACGTCGGTGGGCGGCGGCATACAGGGGCGGCACAGCGGCTACTTCACGCTGCGCGGTGTCGGCATTCTCACCGAGACGTCGGGTGCGGTGAGTGCCTCGAGCAGCGACGGCTTGCCGTACATGGATCTGCCGGGCGGGCGCGTGCGCGTGAACTCGAATTTCACCGACGGCACGAACGGCGTGCAGAATCTGGCCTTCGGCGGCAATCAATTCCTCGGGACATCACAGACGTCGAACAGCCTATCGGCCATGAACACGCTGTCGTGGTTCAGCGGCGACAACAAGCATCGTCTCAAGCTGGCCACTGAAGTACGGCGCGACGGCTCGTCGCAGGATCAGACCGTGAACCGGCTGGGCACCTTCGCGTACAACTCGCTCGCCGATCTGCAGGCCGGCATTCCGATCTCGTTCACGCGCACACTCGCGCCACGTGAACGCAACGCCGGCATGATGGTGGGTGCGATCTCGCTCGGCGATTCGTATCGCCGCACCAATCGTCTGCAGTTCCAGTATGGCGTGCGCCTCGATGCCAACCGGTACCTCGACGCACCGGCTCGCAACTCCGACGTGGAACGACTGCTCGGCGTGCGCAACGATCTCGTGCCCGATGGCGTGTTCGTGAGCCCGCGCGTGGGCTTCTCGTGGCAGTACGGCACGGGTCCGCAAATCGGCGCCTTCGATGGCGCGTTTCGTGGTCCGCGCGCGGTGGTGCGTGGCGGGGTCGGTGTGTTTCAGAACACCCCACAGGCCACGCTGGTGGGTTCGGCGATCGACAACACCGGTCTGGCCAGTGCGATTCAGCAGCTCGCCTGCGTAGGGCAGGCCACTCCGATTCCCGACTGGAACGCCTACGGCAACCCGGCACTCATCCCCTCGCGTTGCGCCGACGGCAGCACCGGCACGTTGTTTTCGAACCGCGCGCCGAACGTGACGCTGTTCGCGAAGGACTACGCGGCCCCCAGTAGTCTGCGCTCGAACCTGAGCTGGTCGGGGCCGATTCTGCGCAATCGTTTCAATGCCAGCTTCGACGCCACGTACTCGCTGAACACGCGGCAATCGAGCTTCGTGGATCGCAACTTCGCCGGCGTGCAGCGCTTCGCGCTCGACAACGAAGACGGTCGGCCGGTGTATGTCCTCCCCACCAGCATCGTCCCGCTCACGGGAGCGATCGCGGCCGGCGACGGTCGTGTGGCGACCTCGTTGCAGCGCGTCACCGAACAGCGCAGCGATCTCGCGTCGCGCAGCGCGCAAGGGAGTGTGCGACTGTCGCCCACGAACTTCAGCACGAACTTCAGTTGGAGCATGAGCTACACCTACTCGAACGTGCGCGAGCAATTCCGCGGCTTCACCAGTACAGTCGGCGATCCGCTGGCGGTGAACTGGTCGCGTTCGTCGTTCGATTCGCGGCACCAGATCACGTACAACCTGAGCTACAACGCGTTCGACTTCATTCGCCTTGGGTGGTTCGGTCAGTTCCGGTCGGGTACGCCCTTCACGCCCATCATCGGAGGCGATGTGAACGGTGACGGCTTCGGCAACGATCGGGCGTTCGTGTTCAATCCGGCTTCCGGTATTGCGTCGAGCGATGCGGCCACCGCAGGCGGAATGCAGGCGCTGCTGAACAGTGGGTCGCGTGTGGCCCGCGAGTGCCTGTCGTCACAGCTGGGGACACTGGCGGCCCGCAACAGCTGTCAGGGCCCGTGGGTGAGCTCGGCCAACCTGTCGATCTCATTCAATCCGATCAAGCTGCGCTTGCCGCAGCGCGCCAACCTGTCGTTCAACGTGTCGAATCCGCTCGGTGCCGCGGACCTGATGCTGCACGGCGAGAACAATCTGCGCGGCTGGGGACAGCAGCCGTTCCTCGATCAGTCGCTGCTGTATGTGCGCGGCTTCGACGCCACGACCAAGCGCTATACGTACGAGGTGAATCAGCGCTTCGGGGCCACCAACCCGCAGTTCAACAGCTTCCGGGTGCCGGTCACGATCACGGCCCAGTTGCGCTACGACATCGGCCCCACGCGTGAACGGCAGGTGCTCACGCAGTCGCTCGATCGCGGCCGGCTCACCAAGGGTACGAAGGCGGGCGAAGCGATGATCAAGGCGCAGTTCGGCAACGGTGGTGTGCCGAATCCACTGGCGACGATCCTGCGCGATCAGGATACGCTCAAGCTGTCGTCCGATCAGGCCGACAGCCTGGCCACGATGAATCGTCGCTACACCGTGCGGCTCGACTCTATCTGGGCACCGATCTCGAAGCGGTTTGCCGACCTGCCCGAGCGCTACGATCATGACGACATTTACGCGCAGTACGTGAGGGCGCGTGAGGCGAGCATCGACATCTTGCGGAAGTACGCGCCTGCCGTGAAGGGGCTGCTGACCGACGTACAGCGTCGCCAGCTCCCGCCGTTCGTCGCCAGTGCGCTCGATGATCGCTACCTCAAGTCGATCCGCTCTGCGACCTCCGGCGGCGGTGGCGGCATGATGCTTCCCGGCGGTGGCGCCATGATCATGGGCGGCGGTATGGGCGGTGGCTCGCAGACGATTGAAATCCGACGGTAGTGCATTCCTCCTCACCACGACTCCAGTCATGACTCCCACGTTCGCGCGACGACTCGCGCTTCCGATCATTCTCGCGGCGCTGGCTCCGGCCGCTGGTGCACAGGCACGTCCCCCGATCCGTCAGCTCGGTACGGTGCACGCGGTGACCACCGATTCACTCGGCATGGTGAACAATGTGCGCGCGTTGCCCGGTGGGCGACTGCTGATCAACGATGCCTCGAGCCGACGTGTGCTGCTCGTGGACTCGACGTTCACGACGATCAGTATCGTGGCCGATTCCACCAGCAGCACGGCCAACGCGTACGGTCCGCGCTCGGGCAGTCTGATCGCGTTCCGTGGTGACTCCACGCTGTTCGTAGACGCCGCGTCGCTCTCGATGCTGGTGATCGACCCGACGGGCAGGATCGGTCGCGTGATGTCGGTGCCGCGCTCGCAGGACGCGATGATGCTGGCCGCCGGCGGACTCGGTACCGGTGCGTACTACAGCAACGGGTACCTCGTGTACCGCGGTATGCCCGGGTTTCGCATGCAGATGGGGCCCAGCGGCACACCGACCATCCCGTCGGTCGCGGACATGATGGCGATCGTCCGCGTGAATCTGCAGTCGCGCGCGGTGGATACGGTGGGGTTCATCAAGATTCCGAAGACGAACACCAATATGTCACGGAGCGACGACGGCAAGATCAGCATCTCGATCGAAGTGAATCCGTTGCCGGTGGTCGATGACTGGGTCGTGACCTCGAACGGCGATGTGGCGCTGCTCCGCGGCAAGGATTATCACATCGACTGGATGTCGCCCGACGGCACACATCGATCGTCGCCCAAGATGGCCTTCGACTGGAAGCGCCTGAGCGACGAGCAAAAGGTTGCGCTCATCGATTCGGTGAAGGCCATTCGTGATCGTGCAGCGGCCGCGAATCCGGGACAAGGCAACGCGATGGCCGCAGCGTTCGGTGCGGCACTCGGCATGGGCGGCGCCGCCGGTGGTGCTGCCCCGCAAATGGTGATGAGCTTCGACATGCGCGGCGGCCCCGGCGGTCCCGGCGGCCCTCCGCGCAGCGGCGGGGCCCCGCAGATCATGGCGCCGCAAATCAATTACGTGTCGCCCACCGAGTTACCCGACTACCAGCCGGCGTTTTTCGCCACGAGCGCGAAGGCTGATGACGACGGCAACATCTGGGTCCGCACGATCCCCACCAAGCCCGCGCCCGGTGGCGCGGTGTACGACGTGATCAACGGCAAGGGCGAGGTCGTGGATCGCGTGCAGATCCCCGAGAACCGCACGATCGTGGGCTTCGGTCAGGGCGGCGTGGTGATTCTCGCGCTGCGCGACGGAGCCACGACCAAGCTGGAGCGGGCGCGGGTCAAGTAAGCGCGCTGTGGCGATCTATCGATGCTCAATCACCACGTCGCGAGCGGCACTTCGACACAGCCGTTCATCGCTGCGACAGAAGCTGGTGCGCAGTGTGCCACGAATCGGCAAGGCGGATCGCGCCACCGTGACTGATGCACGCTCCACGAAGTAGGCGCTGTCTTCCGTAACGGTGGGCGCTCGCAGTACAAAGCGACGCCCGTCGGTGCCTTCAATGACTGGGGGGAGTAGCGCATTCACGCGTGCCCCCGGCTCCACCGAAATCACCACGCGCACGGAGTCCGCGCCGAACGCGAGCTCGAGGTCGGGAGGCACCACCGGGCGCAGCTCGGTCGCGAGCTGGGGCAGCTGCGGCAGCGCGGACACGATCGGCGCGCTGGTCGTGGGCGACGGTACAGGCGCCGGATCACCAACACAGGCGGCCAGCGTGAGGCCGGTCAGCATACGCACGGCAAAGACCGCGGCCGGGCGAGGGCCGCGGCGTGTAGAGCGAGGCATCGACATGTCGGAAAGATAGTCGGTGTCAGTTCCCGCCCGTGCGACGCGGCGGGGCCGGCAGCGTACCCTTGTTGGCGATCGCCTTGTCGATCGCTTCGATCGTGACCTTGGTGCGGAATTCTACGATCTGCTTCGCCCACTCCGTCGCCTTCTTACGGTCGGCCAAAGATACCCCGTTGATCGTCAGCAGCTTCGCCTTGGCACGTTCGTCGTAGCGAATGGATTTCGGATCATCGATGAACATGTTGAGCGAGATTTCCGGATCGTCGTGCAGCCCTTCGGCCACCGTCTGATTGATGCCGAACTGCTCCATGTGCTTCGCGACGCTGGCGTAGTCGTAGTACTCCTGGATGTGCGCGACGATCGGCGACCCCTGCCAGAGCTTGGTCACCGAGTCGGCCACCCAGCGCTGTCCGGCCTGATTGCCGCCGCTGTCACCGATCAGGATGATCTTGGTGAAGCCGTGCGCCTTGAGGCTGTGCACGAGATCCGTGAGCAGCATGCGGAACGTCTCTTCACGCATGCTGATCGTGCCGGGCGACGCCATGTGCCCGCTGGCCGGACTGATGTTGCCCTCAGGCACGAACTTCACGATCGGTGCGCACAGCGCGTTGCCCAGCTTGCGGGCGATTGCTTCGCAGTTCGTGTGCAGCACGTAATTGTGCTTGCCCGTCACGAGCCACGGACCGTTCGGTTCCATACCACCGGTGGCGATGATCGCCGTGGTCTTGCCCGCCTTCAGCGCGTCGCGCACATCCATCCATGTCATCTCTTCCATCCACACCGTGTTGGGCGCAGGAAGCGGATTGACGGCGTCGACGCAGTTGTAGGGATTGGCCGCGCAGTTGCCACCGCCCATGCTGCGCGGATCACGTGGTGCGCCGCCCTGAGCGCTGGCGACGCTGCTGAGCGCAACGGACGCCACGGCGCTGGCCAGCGCGGCGCCCAGGATCGCGACGCGATGTGGGGCGCGCGAGAGAATGCCTCGGGTCATTGCGGTGCCTCGGTATAGTTGAACGGTGGGAGAGCTCGGGGGTGATACACAGGAGGATGCGAGACGATGCCCCCGAATTCGTCACTTCGCCAGAGCGGAGTGCGGGTCGAATGCGTATAGTGTCGCAGGGCGCGTGAACGACGCACCCCCGATCGACTCCAACCTCCCGGACACCATGGCCCACCCTGTCCGCCCGTCTGCCGTTCTAGCACTGACCCTCTCGGCCGCCCTCGTCGTCTCGGCCGCGCCGCTCGCCGGTCAGAGCGCCCCCGCGCCCGCTCCCACCCTCACGCTCGCCGAAGTGCGGGCGCTGGTGGAAGCGCACCTGGTCGTCTCCGCCATTCACGATTCCAGCGACAACAAGGCGGCCCAGCAGAAGAACAAGACGAAAGAGGCCCAGCTCGAGCTGCAGCACAAGAAGCGCGAGATGATTACCGAAGCGCTCGCGGCGAAGGGGATGGCCGACTCCGTCTTCTCGAAGCGTCGGTTTTTGGTGAGCAGCAACGCAACACTGCGCGCGCAGTTCGACAGCATCCTCTCGGTGGTGACGGGCGCGCCGCTACCGGGCGTAATGGCAGCCGCACCGTTGGCGCCGGGTGCCGTGGCCGCGTCGTCGCTGCCGCCGGGACTCGTGGGTACGCATCTGGGCCACGTGGTCTCGAGCTTCATGGACACGCCCGACAAATCGGGCTTCCTGCCGATGGCGCTGGTCGAAGCCAAGATCGCGGCGCAGCACGCCGCGTTCGCGGCACGCACGCCGGACAATCTGCAGTCCATGCAGACGCACGCGGGGCACGTGATTCATGCGATCGATCCCACACAGGCACCCAGCGGACCCGGCAAGGGCTTCGGCATGAAGCGCGCGGCCGGTGGCATTGCGCAGCACGTGGAGCTCGCGGCGAAGGAACCTGCGGCATCGGCGAATGTGAAAACCCACGCCACGCACGTCGCGACGGCCGCGCGGAGCGCGATGGCGCGAGGCGATCAGGCCATCGCCATCGCCAAGCAGATTCAGGCCGCGACGACCGCAGCCGCGGCCGCCTCGCTGGTGTCGCAGCTCGTGTCGATCTGCGATCAGTTCATCGCCGGCGCGGACAACAACGCCGACGGCCGGATTGGTTGGGGCGATGGTGAAGGTGGGCTGCAGCAGGCGCAGGACCACATGAGACTTCTCCTCGCGGGTGAGAAGAAGCCCTAGCAGGCCACGCAGCGATGGCTGTTCTTCGCGCCCAGCTTCTCGAGGAGCTGGATCGTTTCGGGGAACGGCCGTAGACGCTGCACCGGGCCGTTCGCCATATCCACCGTGGTCATGCCGTTGCGGGCCACGGCCTTCGGATCGGCGCCCTTGCTCACGAGGTAGTTGATCATCTCGTTGTCACCGCGCGCAGCGGCGTGATGCAGTGGCGTGTAACCGTTCACGTCGCGCTGATTCACGTCGGCATGGAGCACCTCCACGAGGTACTTCATGGCCGGCATCCAACCGTCGGCGGCATGACGATGGGAGTTGCCGGCGAAGCCGTTGCCGTATCCAACGCCCGCTGCGGCATGCACGGGATAGATGCCGATACCGGCGGGCACGGCCTTCGAGGCGGAATCGATGTCGGGCGGCATCACGTACTGCGCCGGACCGTCGCCCGGACCACCCGCACCACCCGCCAGTCGCGCGCGGTTGGCGCGGTTGGCCGCGACCGGGCGAACTGACGGCAGCGTATCGATCGCGCCGCCATCCTTCAGCAGCTTCATGGCATCAACGTCAACGGCGTACGCGGCGCGCCAGAACGGCGTCGTGGCATCGAGCGCTTCGAGTCCGCAGTTGGCATTGCCACAGTTGTTGTAGGCAAAGAACCAGAGGTTCTTCTTCAGACGGACGTTGGGATCTGCTCCCGCCTTCAGCATCGCGTCCATCAATTCGAGGTGCGTGACCTTCTGCGTCTGCACCGACTGCGGCTGCGGATACCGCGAGCGCGGCGCCCACATCGTGTTCAGCGCGGCATACAGCGGCGTGAGACCGGCACTGCTGCCGATCTTCACATTCGCGCCACGCTTCACGAGTAGCATCGCCAGATCGAACTGGCCGTTGATCGCCGCCATCAGCAGCGCCGTGGTGCTGTCGCTGGTCGTGACGTCATCGATCTTCGCGCCGCCATCGAGAATGGCCAGCGCTGCATCGATGTTGCCCTGACGCGCCGCATGATGCAGCGCCGTCAAGCCACCCATACTGCCCACGGTCGCTTCGTAGCCGGACACCTGTCCTTCGAACAGCTCGGCGGATTCGGTGGTCTTGGCCACCGGACCACCTGAAAAGAGCGCGCGACCCGCTTCGATCGCCTGCTGAATCTGCGCCGGCGTGAGATCGGTCGTCGGCGGAGCCGCTACGCCGATCTTGTAACCACGCAGCGCAGGATCAGCCTTGGGCGCCGGTGCCGCGGCAACGGCAGGCGCAGCAACGGCAGGCGCAGCAAGGGCAGGCGCAGCAACGGCAGGCGCAGCAACGGCGGTCGCGACAGCTGCCGGTGCCGGCGCCGCCGCGACCGCGGGAGCCGCCGTAGCCGGAGCCGCCGGAGCCGCCGTCGCGGGCGTCGCCTTCGCGGGAGTCGCCGCGGCCGGCGCTGCCATACCCGACGCGGCGGCAGCACGATTGCGTGCGGCGGCGGCATCGGCCATCAACTTCTCCGCTGCCTTGGCCGAGGCGTCGATGATCGAGTCACGCGTCTTCGGCGGCAGATAGGAGAACAGCACTTCGTTGCGCTTCTTCGCTGCGGCCTGCTGTCGCGCCAACTCTTCCGTGAGATCGACCATCTTCGTGCGGATCGTCGCATCGGCGCCGCCCGCCAGCAGCGCACGCGCCGCATCACCGCGATTCTCGGCCGCCGCAAACATCAGCGGTGTTTGTCCCCACGCCGACTCTCGCGCGTTCGGATCGGCCTTCTTCGCCAGCAACGCCTTCACCGACGGCGCATCACCGGCGGCAGCGGCGAGGTGCATCGCCGTCGCACCCGTTGCCGTGAGCGTTTTGGCATCGGCACCGGCGGCCAGCAGCGCCTGCACTACCGCACCGTGGCCGGCTCGCGCCGCCACATGCAGCGGGGTGTACCCGCCGTTCTTCGTGGTACCCGTGAGCGTCGCACCGGAACGCAGCAGCAGCGCAGCCATGGCGACATCACCGCGATCGGCTGCCCAATGCAACGCCGTCATGCCATCGCCCTGCGCCACATTCACATCGCTTTGCTGCGCGAGCAACGCGCGCACCTTCGCGAGGTCACCCTGCATGGCGGCGTCGGCAACGGCCGGCGCCACACGCGACGCCGGCTTCGTCTCGGACTTGGCCGTAGCCACGCGGACGACCGACTTCGTATCCTGTGCCGCGATCGGTGACAGCGCGCCCGACAACAGCACGAGCGCCCCGGCGACACCAACACGGATTCCGTTTCGATCGATCATGATTCGTCTCAGGCGTAGAGCGCGAACGGCGACAGGCTGTCACCGAAGCTCGGCACGTCGATGTTGTACTTGTGCAGCAGCGACAGCATCACGTCGGCCATCGGCGTCCCGTCGGGCGCGCGCAGGTGCGTGCCGCCCGGCACGAGCGCGGCATCGCCACCCATGAGCAACAACGGGCAGCGGCGATGGTTGTGGATGTTGCCGTCGGCCATCGGCGAGCCGTACATGATCGTCGTGTTGTCGAGCATCGTGCCATCGCCTTCCTTCGTGTCCTGCAGACGCTGGAGGAAGTACGGCAGCATCGACACGTGATAGCGATTGATCTGATTGAATTCGAGGATCGCCGACTCGCGTCCACCATGGTGCGACGACGGGTGGAAACCTTTGTTGGTGCCCGACTCCGGGAACGTGCGGCTCGACGCGTCGCGACCGGTCTTGAACGAGAATACGCGCGTCATGTCCGACTGGAACGCCAACACTTGAATGTCGAACATCAGCTTCATGTGCTCTTCGAACGAATCGGGCACACCAGCCGGTGCTTCCGGCAACAGGCGCTCGTCGCCGCTCGCGTTCTTGGCTTCGACCTTCTGGATGCGACGCTCGAGCTCACGCACGTTTTCGAGATACTGATCCACGCGACGACGGTCGGTGGCGCCGAGTTCACGCTTGAGCGACGACATCTCGCCGACGACCCAGTCCAGAATGCTGCCGTTGTCCTTGCGACGCGCCGAGCGGTCGGCGTTGCTCGAACCGGCACCGAACAGCAGGTCGAACGCTGCGCGCGGGTTGCGGATCATCGGCAGCGGCTCGGTCGGCGAAGCCCAGCTGATCGTGTCCGTGTACGCGCACGCGTAGTTGTAGTAACAGCCGCCAGCCTGATCGAGATTCTCGATGCACAACTGCATCGACGGAATCGGTGTGTCCTGACCGATTTTGCGCGCCACGATCTGATCGAACGACGTACCAACGTACAGATCGGAGCCCTGTGTCTGCTTGGGGTGCGACTGCGTGAGAAACACCGCACTGGAGCGGAAGTGGTCACCACCGATTTCCGGCGCGTCGAACGCTTCGGCCATGCGCACGTCGGTGTTGCTGATGATCGACATCTTGTGCTTCCACGCTTCCATCGGCGCGAGCGCGCCTTCCGGGTTCAGCGTAAAGTCGCGCCCCACACCTTGCGGCGCCCACAGATACTTCGAGGCGCCCCACGTGTTCGATCCGGCTGCACCGTGAACCGATTCGATGGTGACGAGGCGCTTGTGACCGGTCAGCGGCGCGCCGGCGCCGCCGACCTTGGCGAGGAAACGGCCGGCCGGTTCCATCGCATCGAGATACGGGAGTGCGATGACGGCACTCATGTTCCGAAGGAACGTGCGGCGCGGGAGGGCTTTCTGCGTCATGAACGACATGGGTCGATCTCCTTGGAAGTTCGATCAGTTATGAGACGCATCAGCCGACACCGGCTCGGCGCGCTTGCTATGGAAGGCCTTGCTGTTCACCACACCCATCACGAACGATGAA
>JBBQXC010000012.1:0-45169 GCA_038210005.1 Gemmatimonadales bacterium | reverse complement strand
AAGTTCATCTCGTACGCCGTGTGGTGGATCCGTCAGGCCATTCTCTCGTCGCTCGCGCGCCAGGGACGCACCGTGCGCGTGCCGCTCAATCGCACCGCCGACCTCTCGCGCATCATCAAGGCGTCGGAAATCCTTCGGCAGAAGCTCCGTCGTGAGCCGTCGCCCGAAGAGCTCGCGCAGGTCACCGGCCTCTCGGTCGATGTGGTGCAGTCGCTCGCCGCGCTCAACACCGGTGACGTGCGGCTCGATGCCCCGATGGACCCTGATGGCGATCGCTCGCTCATCGAACGGTTCGTCGCCGACGAAATGCCGGACACGGAAGAAGAAGCGATGAACCGCTTCCTCACCGACGAAATCGAACAGGCGCTCTCCACGTTGCCGCCGCGCGATGCCAAGGTCCTCCGTCTCTACTTCGGCCTCGAAGGTGGTCGTGAGCATACGCTCGAAGAGATCGGCACGATGCTCGGTGTCACCCGCGAACGCGTGCGTCAGCTGCGCGACCGAGCCCTCAAGCGTCTCCGCGAAGGCGACGTGGGTCGCGCCCTGTCCAGCTTCGCCGCCTGAACGGCAGAGTCGGGTCGGCGGGGTACGAAGCATCGAGGGGCGTCCGACGATCGGACGCCCCTTTTGCGTGGTGCCCGGCGCCGCACGCCTACCTTCGCTGAACTTTGGCGGTACATTTGTGATCTCATGATCGAGTTCAAGAACGTCCACAAGGCTTTCGGGCCCAAACAGGTGCTCCGCGGGTTCTCCCTTCCAATCAACGAAGGCGAGACCATGGTGATCATCGGCTATTCCGGATCCGGCAAGTCGGTGGCGATCAAACACATCGTCGGCCTTCTCGAACCCGACGAGGGCGAGGTATGGGTCGATGGCCTCCGTGTCGACCAACTCTCGCGCAAAGACCTGTACGCGTTGCGCGGACGTATCGGCTACGTGTTTCAGTTCGCCGCGCTCTTCGACTCGATGACCATCGGCGAGAACGTCGCCATGGGACTGCGCAAGCAGGGCGAACTCAGCGAGTCGGAAATCACCACGCGCGTCGACGAAGCGCTCGCTCTCGTCGATCTGCCCGATGTGAAAGGTCGCATGCCGGCCGAACTCTCCGGCGGGATGCGCAAGCGCGTCGGCATTGCGCGCGCCATCGCCCTGCGCCCCAAGTACATCCTCTACGACGAACCCACCACCGGGCTCGATCCGGTCACGTCGGCCACGATCGACGCGCTCATGGTACGCATGCGTGATCAACTCGGCGTCACCGGCGTCGTGATCACGCACGACATGCGCAGCGCGTACACCGTGGGCACGCGCATCGCCATGTTGTACGAAGGGCAGGTGCGCGCCGTCGGGACGGTAAGCGAAATCCAGCACAGCACCGATCCGCTCGTGCGGCAGTTCATCGAAGGGCGCGCCACGCTCGAAGGCAGCGCGCCGCTGATCGGCGTCGCCAGATAGCAGCGCCGTGACGACGTCGCGCGGTCCACAGCATCGCTCCGGGCGCGCCACGCTCGAGACATCGGCCGGTGGTGTCGTGTATCGCGTGCACAATGGCGAGCCGATGTTCCTGCTCATTCGCGACAGCTACCAGAACTGGGGATTTCCGAAAGGGCATCTCGAGACCGACGAACCGCCCGACGCGGCCGCGCTGCGCGAAGTCCGCGAGGAAACGGGGCTCGACGATGTCGCCCTCGATGGCGCGATCGATACCATCGACTGGTTCTTCCGCTTTCGCGGCCGGCTCGTGCACAAGGTCTGCCATTTCTACCTCATGCGCAGCGAGGCGTCGACCACCACGCCGCAGCGTGCCGAAGGGATCACGGCCTGTCGGTGGGCCACGTTTCCTGAAGCCACGAAGCTGGTGTCGTACGCCAATGCGCGTGACGTGCTGCTGCGCGCCAATGCGATGGTGCGTGGGGAAGACCCGGCCGGTGATCCGGCCCAAGCGCCGACGCCGCGCGCGGGCGTGCACACCGAGCCGACGCACTGATGGCCGCCGCCCGCGGCGGCGCCGACAGCGCTGCTCCGCCGATGTGCGTCGTCGCGCTGCTCAAGCGTGAGCGCGCGCGCGTGTTGGTGCGTTCCGCCTTCCCACGGCGTCGCGCGCACGTACACGCCGCCAAGAGCGCTGCCGACGTCGAGGAGTATCTCATCAAAGAACTCGTCGACGTCGTCATCATCGATGCCGGTGCCGGTGACGACGCACAGCGTCTGATTTCGCGGGCCGAGGAGTTTCCGAGTCTCCCGTTCGTGCTGATCACCACGCTGCTGCCAGCCGATGCGCCCCTCGTCGCGCGGGCGGCCGATGCCGGTGTCGCCGACGTGCTCGTGGAAGGCGTGGACGACAGCGTCGCGCGCGAACTCGTGCTCCGTCGCGCCTTTTCCAGCCGCTTCGAGCGCGCCCTCTCGCAGCCGCCCGCCATGCTGCACCTCGAGACGCCGTTGCAGATCGCGGTCTGGCAAAGCGTCGTGCGTCGCGCCGGCCGACCCGTGCGCACCGACCAGCTGGCGAAGGAACTCAGCGTCTCGCGTGAGCACCTGTCCCGCAGCTTCGCCGTGGGCCAGGCGCCCACTCTGAAGCGCGTGATCGACCTGGTGCGGGTGCTGGCCGCCGCCGAGCTGTCCAAGAACGCCGGTTTCGACGTGCGCGACGTGGCGCAGGTCCTCGGCTTTGCCAGCTCATCGCACCTGTCGAGCACCACCCAGCGCCTTGTCGGCGCCCGTGCGTCCAGCCTGTCCCGCCTGCGGGCCGTCGACCTGCTGGAGCGGTTTGGGCAGGGGAAGGGCTAAGGGCCTAACTGCCAACACTCTAGGGAGCAGGAGGGAGGGTTTCAGGGGGCAGGAAGCAGGAAATGCGCGCGGTTCCCCCGCTTCCTGCCTCCTGAATCCCTCCCTCCTGCTCCCTAGAGTGTTGGCAGTTAAGCCCTCAGCTCACGCTTGCCCCCATTCCACCCTTGTGATAATTTTCACAAGCTGTCCCCGAATCGTTACCTCGCATATAAAAGCCCCTGCCTCATGGCTACCCAGACCGCCCTGCGCCCCGGCGAAATCAAAGACATCCTCCTCCGCGAGATTGAAGCGGCGGATCTCGCCGATCTCAATGTCGAGGAAGTCGGTTCCATCCTCGAAGTGAAGGACGGCATTGCCCGCGTCTATGGCCTGGGCAAGGTCATGGCCGGCGAGATGCTCGAGTTCACCGCTTCGGAAACGAAGGAAGTCATCATCGGCATGGCGTTGAACCTCGAAGAGGACAACATCGGTGCGGTGATTCTCGGCGATTACCTCCAGCTCAAAGAGGGCGATGAAGTCCGTCCCACCGCCCGCGTGCTGGAAGTGCCCGTTGGACCGGAGCTGATCGGTCGCGTCGTTGATCCCCTGGGCCGTCCTATCGACGGTCTCGGCGAGATCCGTAGCACCACGTTCCGCAAGGTCGAGTCGCCGGCGCCGGGCATCATCGTCCGCCAGCCGGTCAAGGAGCCCATGCAGACGGGCATCAAGGCCATCGACTCCATGATCCCGATCGGCCGCGGTCAGCGTGAGCTCATCATCGGCGACCGGTCCACCGGCAAAACCGCCGTGGCCATCGACACGATCATCAATCAGAAGGGACAGGGCGTGGTCTGCGTGTACGTCGCGATCGGACAGAAGGCGTCCACCATCGCGTCGGTCGTTGAGCGTCTCCGTCAGGCCGGGGCCCTCGAGTACACCATCATTGTCGCCGCCTCGGCCTCTGATCCGGCGCCGATGCTCTACATCGCGCCCTATGCCGGTTGCGCCATGGCCGAGTACTTCATGTACAACGAGGGCAAGCCCACGTTGTGCGTGTACGACGACTTGTCGAAGCAGGCTGCGGCGTATCGTCAGCTATCGCTCGTGCTCCGTCGTCCGCCGGGCCGCGAAGCCTATCCGGGTGACGTGTTCTATCTCCACAGCCGTCTCCTCGAGCGCGCGGCCAAGCTGCGCGAAGACGACGGTGTGGTCGATGGCAAGACGATCCTGAAGCCGGGTGGCTCGCTCACGGCGCTCCCGATCATCGAAACGCAGGCCGGCGACGTCTCGGCGTACATCCCGACCAACGTCATCTCGATCACCGACGGACAGATCTTCCTCGAAACCGACCTCTTCAACGCCGGCATTCGCCCGGCCGTGAACGTCGGGATCTCGGTGTCCCGCGTCGGTGGCTCGGCGCAGACGAAGGCCATGAAGAGCGTGGCCGGTCGTCTCCGTCTCGACCTCGCGCAATTCCGCGAACTCGAAGCCTTCGCCGCCTTCGCGTCGGACCTCGATCCCGCTACCAAGCGTCAGCTCGAGCGCGGTGCCCGCACCGTGGAAATCCTCAAGCAGGGGCAGTACCAGCCCATGCCGTTCGAGGAGCAGGTGATGGTGATTTATGCCGTGACCAACGGTCTGCTCGACTCGATCGAGGTCAGCAAGATCCGCGCGTGGGAGAAGGGCTTCCTCGAGTTCATGCGCGCGCAGTTCCCGCAGGTCGCGGACACGGTGCGCACCAGCAAGGCGCTTTCGAAGGACACGGAAGCGGATCTGAAGCGCGGTATCGAGCAGTACGCGAAGAGCCTGTAAATGGCGAAAGGCCGCGAACTCAAGGGGCGCATCAAGTCCGTCGAAAACACGCGCAAGATCACGCGCACGATGGAAATGGTGGCCACCTCCAAGATGAAGCGCGCGGCAGATCGCGTGGCGTCGGCGCGTCCATACGCGTTGGCGCTGGGCGAGGTCTTGTCGCGCGTCTACACGCCGGAGCTGGCGGAGCGCTTTCCACTGCTCCGTCGCCCGGCGCAGGTCAAGAAAGTGGCGCTCGTGGTGCTCACCGCCAATCGCGGTCTGTGCGGCGGCTTCAACACCAATCTGCTGCGCGAGGCGCGTACGCGTCTGGCCGAGCTGGAGAAGCAGGGCGCGACGGTCGAGCTGCATGTGGTCGGCAAGAAGGGTATCGGCTTTTTCAAGTACCTGGGCCGTACGCTCGCCGAACAGCGCGCCGACATCAGCGATAAGCCGACGGCCGCGGACGCCGCGTCGCTGGTCGAATCGTTGATGACGCGCTTTGCGACGGGCGACATCGACGCCGTACATCTCACGTATGCGAAGTACAAGTCGGCGCTCTCCACCCCGCCGGCCACCGAACAGGTGCTGCCCGTCGTTGCGCCCGCGACGACCAGCGCCGGCTTCGCGCGGGATTTCATTCTCGCGCCCTCGGCCGACGAGCTGCTCGAAGCGCTGCTGCCGCTGTACGTGCGCAACACGGTGTATCGCGCACTGGTCGAAACGGCCGCAGGTGAACAGGGCGCGCGTCGGACGGCGATGAAGAATGCCACCGACAACGCGACCGAAATTCTGCAACTGCTCAAGCGCACGTACAACTCCGCACGGCAGGCGCAGATCACGCAGGAAATCGCCGAAATCGTCGGCGGCGCATCGGCACTGCAGGGCTGATTTCCCTATCTCCACATAGAGTCCCATGGCTACCACTGCCGCGCCGACCACTGTCGGCAAGATCATTCAGGTCATCGGTCCCGTCATCGACGTGGCCTTCGAAAACGATCATCTGCCCGAGTTGTACAACGCGGTGCGGGTGGAAGGCACGGCGCCTGATGGACAGGTGCTCTCGGTAACGGCCGAAGTGCAGCAGCACATCGGTCGCAATCAGGTGCGTGCCGTGGCCATGTCGAGCACCGACGGCGTGACGCGCGGCATGGACGTCATCGACACGGGTGGCGCGATCACCGTGCCGGTCGGCGCCCCGGCGCTCGGCCGCATTCTGAACGTACTCGGTGAGCCGGTGGACGAAGGCGCGCCGATCCCGAAGGATGCGCTGCGTTGGCCCATTCACCGCAAGCGCCCCGACTTCGTCGATCTCGAGCCGAAGACGGAAGTGTTCGAGACGGGCATCAAAGTCGTCGACCTCGTCGCCCCGTTCGTGAAGGGTGGCAAGATCGGATTGTTCGGCGGCGCCGGTGTCGGCAAGACGGTCATCATTCAGGAGCTCATCAACAACGTCGCGAAGGGACACGGTGGGAAGTCCGTGTTCTGCGGTGTCGGTGAGCGCACGCGCGAAGGCAACGACCTCTATCTCGAATTCCAGGAAGCTGGTATTCTCGACAAGGTGGCGTTGATCTACGGACAGATGAACGAGCCGCCGGGAGCCCGTCTCCGCGTAGCGCTCGCGGGTCTCACCGTGGCCGAGTATTTCCGCGACGTGGAACATTCCGATGTGCTGGTGTTCGTCGACAATATCTTTCGCTTCACGCAGGCTGGCTCGGAAGTGTCCGCCCTGTTGGGTCGTATGCCGAGCGCCGTGGGTTACCAGCCCACGCTCGCCACAGAAATGGGTGAGTTGCAGGAGCGCATCACTTCCACGCGCAACGGCTCGATCACGTCGGTGCAGGCCATCTACGTGCCGGCCGACGACTTGACCGACCCCGCGCCCGCCACGGCGTTCGCGCACCTGGACGCCACGGTCGTACTCAACCGGAAGATCACCGAACTCGGCATCTATCCCGCCGTGGACCCGCTCGACTCCACGTCGCGCATCCTCGACGCGCAGTACATCGGCGAGCGCCACTACACGGCCGCGACCACGACGCAGCGTATCCTGCAGCGCTACAAGGAGCTTCAGGACATCATCGCGATCCTTGGCATGGACGAACTGTCCGAAGACGACAAGAAGATCGTGGGTCGGGCGCGCCGCCTGCAGCGTTTCATGTCGCAGCCGTTCGCCGTGGCCGAGCAGTTCACGGGCATCCCCGGCAAGTATGTGAAGCTCGAGGAAACGATCTCCTCGTTCGAGCGTATCTGCGCCGGTGAGTTCGACAACCTGCCGGAGCAGGCGTTCTTCATGGCTGGTGGCGTGGACGACGTGGTCGCCAACGCGAAGAAGCTCCAGGGCTGATAGCGTGAGCGACTCACTGAAGGTGTCGGTGATTTCCCCCGAGCGCGTGCTCTTCGAGGGTTCCGCGCGGGGCGTCATCGCGCCGGCGTTCGACGGCGAGATGGGAATCCTGCCGATGCATGCGCCGCTGATGACGTTGCTGGGCAAGGGCACGCTGCGTCTGGATACCGCCGACGGCGAAAAGCGGTTCCGCGTCGAGGGCGGTTTCCTGCAGATCATCGACGATCAGGTCCGCGTCGTGACCGAGCACGCCGCCGCGATCACGGCGGCGTAGACAGGCGGCGCACGTCGGCGCCGGACCCCCAACGCGGCACATGGATCACTCCATGTGCCGCGTTTTGCGTGTCGGACGCAACGTCCGGACGTGGTCATCCGTACACTCTGTGGCGCCCCCGGTGTGCACTGTCGTCTGGCAGCTCGCGACGCCGTGGTCGTGATCGCAGCATGTCTGCTCGCGTTTTCACCAACACTCATGGCTCTCCGTGTCGTAGTTCTCGGCCAGGTTCCGGCTTCCGTGCCCGAACAGCTGGCCCACCTACCGGCCTCGCTCGATGTGTCGGTCCTCGGGTATTTCGCCGATTCCACATCGGCGCGTGCCGCGCTCTTTCCCGTTCCCGATATCGCGCTGGTGAGTGCGGAGCTGGCCGATATGTCCGGCTTCGCGTTCGTGCAGTCGCTTTCGCCGTCGGCGCGTCCCACCGCCATCGTGTTCGCGTCGGCGCGTGAGGAGGATGCCGTGCATGCGTTCGAACTGCAGGCCACCGACTTCGTTCCCGTGCCGGTCGCCACCGCACGGCTGTGTGATGCCCTCACGCGCGCGCGTCAGCACGTGTTGCAGGTGGCGCTGCTTCGTACGGCCGATGAATTACAGCGACTGATCGGCGAAGCGAACGCGTCGGGGAATACCGAGCTGGGTGCGCTGTTTACGCGTGCCTCCGGCAGCGGAGCTGGTAACGGTCACGCCGTCACGCTGGAGCAGGAAGACGGCAGTGATGCGCGGCGACGCAAACGGGCGAGCGGACACGCCACCGGGACGTTGATTCCGTCCACGCCGTGGCGTGCCGCACGCGGCACCGAACATTCGCTCGCACGCTTCACACGTGAGGAGGCCGAAGAGCCGGTCCTCGATCTCACACAGGACGACGGCGGTCCGGCGTCGTCAGGCAACGGCGATGCCCGTCCCTTGCGCGTGTTGGTGCGCGAAGGCCGTCGCACGCGTTTCGTGCCGCTGTCGGATGTCGACTGGTTCGAGGCCGACGGCAACTACATCCTCGTGCATGCCGCCGGCGAGAAATACCGCACCCGCGGCACCATCACGGCGATCGAATCGGCGCTCGATCCGCGGCAGTTCGTGCGGATTCACCGTCGCGTGGTGGTCAACATGGATCGCGTGCGGGAAATGTCGCCGCTGCCCGGCGGCGATGGTCTGCTGATGCTTGGCAACGGGTCGACGCTGCGGCTGTCACGGACCTACCGATCCCGCGTTCGCTGATCAGCGTTGATCGGCTCCGTTTGTCCCAATGAGTTTTTCAATGCATGAGGCCGCCTGAATTCAGGCGGCCTCGCTGGAAGGTGACGCCACTCACCCCATTGCGGTTCTTGTACATGACTGCCAGTGTGAGCGGGATCGAGTGAAGGAGCGCACGCCAGACTGCGCGCGCTCGTGCCCTCGATCGGGCAACTGTTCCACCGTCTGGCGATTGACAGCCCCGTTCGGTCTGCTAGCTTGCCGAAACGGTTTCGTCACAGTCTTTCGCTCAGTGATGAGCAGAAGTCTGTGTTGGCACCACCACGTTGTCCCCTCCCCACGTGTTTTCCCGCCGACGCGCCCCTGCGCCGGCGTTTTCCAGTGTCATGTCCGTACCCTTGGGCCTCCGAAAGGTTGCCCGGCGGCGGTCGGCATGGCGTTGCAGACGTTCTCGGCGCGGTCCCACCGGTCGAAACGTTGTCCCGCAGTACTCGCTTCCCGGAGGAGCAGATGAGGGCTTTTGGACGTCGTATGTGGTTTGTCGCGACGGTCCTGGGCGTGGCACTTGCCGCGCCGATCACCGCCGCCCAGGCACAGACCGGCAAGTTGACCGGTGTCGTGACCGACGCGGAAACAGGCAAGCCCGTCGAGGGTGTTGCGGTGGTCATTCAAGGGACGACGCTGGGTTCGAACACGAACGCCAGCGGACGCTATTTCATCATTCAGGTCCCTCCCGGATCCTACTCGGTTCAAGCCCGTCGCCTCGGCTTCCAGAGCGTGACCGCCACGAACGTCGCGATCACCATCGACGTCACGCGCGAGCAGAACTTCAAGCTGCGGTCCTCGAATCAGACGTTGGCGGCCATCACCGTGCAGGCCGACGTGGCCCCGCTCGTCGAGCGCGGCCAGGTCGGGTCCACGAGCGTGGTGACCGCGGAAGCCATCGCCTCGCTTCCCGTCACCAGCATCGCTGGCGTGCTGGCGTTGCAGCAGGGCTTCGTCGAAGTCCCCAGCAACACCGGGTTGATCTCGGTGGCGGAAGAGCAGCGCGGCGCGACGCCGGCCCCGCGTGTCCGCGGCAGTCGCGGTGGTGCCACGTTGTCGATGATCGACGGTATTCCGGTCAATAACCCGCTCTTCGGTACGGCGGTCGTCAATCTGAGCCCGTTGGCCGTGCAGCAGGTGTCGTTCAATCGCGGCTACATGGACCCGCAGTACGGCAATGCACTCTCGGGCGTCATCAACCAGTCCGTACGCGAAGGCGGCTCCGAAGTCTCGGGCTCCATCGACTACCAGAATTCGGCGCTGGCCGGCACCATCTTCGGCAACGAGCAGGACAGACTGCTCGGCCTGAACCTGATGCGCGGCTATTTGAGCGGACCGGTTCCCGGTACGAATGCCAAGATCCGCTATGCGATCTCCGGCGAAGTGCAAAGCCAGGCCAACCGCGTGCTCGACTTCGACCGCGATCTCTTCTCGGCGAATGCCCCCACGAGCGTCAGCGATGCACTGCCGGCGGATACCCGTGACCTCGCGGGCGGCTGGCAGGCCTTCGGTGGCAACCGCAGCTCGTCGTTCGTCGGCAAGCTGACCTTCCTGCCCTTCGACAATACGTCGATCAAGCTCACCGGCATTCGCTCCGATCAGTCCACGATCGGCTACGATCGTCGCTACTACTTCCAGTACCGTGGCGATCCGCTCGGGCTGGTGAACAACCGCGCAGACTCCCTCTTCATTCTGAGTGACGGCGGCAACCGCCTGTCGCGCGACATGGTGCAGTCCACCGGCCGCAACAACGGCAGCATGGTGGTCGCCTCGCTCGAACAGCGCTTCGGTCGTAGCAACTTGCAGGTCCGCGTGGCCCAGTCCGACTACGAGCGCGTGACGTGCCCGAACTTCATCGGCTCCTGTCTCCCCGGCCCGTTTTTCCGTCCGAACTTCCGGCAGAACTTCCTGAACCCGTCGCCCACGGTGGGTGGTGGTGATCGCATTCCCGACGCGGGCGGCGTGAGCCTGCGCTACGGCGGCGAGCAAGTCACGACGCGTACGGCCCGCGTGGATCTGCAGTCGCAGGTCACCGACCACAACAACATCCAGACCGGCGTCCAGTTCACCCAGCATGATCTCGGCTTGAACGAGATCCAGGGTTTCGGGACGAACTCGGGCATTCAGCCGTTCACGACGCAGGTGTACAACGCCAAGCCCATCGAGGCCGCCGGCTACATCCAGAGCACCATCGAGTACGACTTCATCAAGATCAGTCTTGGTGCGCGCTTCGACTACGGCCTCGCGAGGGGCAAGGGCTTCACGGATCCGTTCGATCCGACCAACAGCACGACGGCCCGCGAAGTGTGCACGGGTACGGCAGTCGGTGGCCGCTCGCTCGTGAACGCGCAGGGCCAGCCGTACGGACTCGCCGGTTGCTCGTCGGGTACGATCAACCCGGCCTCGCAGCGTTCGTTCCTGCTGGATAGCGCCACGGCCATTGCGCAGCTCGATGACTTCACCGACGCCAAGGCCCGTACGTCGTTCAGCCCGCGCATCGGCATTTCCTTCCCGCTCACCGAGCGGTCGCAGCTGTTTTTCAACGCCGGTCGCTACACGATGATTCCGCTGTACGGCAACGTGTATCGCAACACCGGTATCGGCACCGTGGCCGGACGGGATGGCTATTGCGCCGCCAACCTGGTGAAGCCGGGAACCACGGAGTGCCAGCCGAATCTCAGCACGAACAATCCGGAGTTCGTGGGCAATCCGAACCTCCTGCTCGAAGAGGCGAAGTCCTACGAACTCGGCTATTCGAGTGAGCTGGGCAAGAACTACAGCATTCAGGTCAACGTGTTCAACCGCTCGGAGACCGGACTGTCCGGCATCCGTGAGGGCCGTGCCCGTCAGGACATCGGTTCCACCTACGAAGCGTCGCTCCCGGTATACAGCGCCCTCGTGAATGGTGACTTCCTGACGTCGCGCGGTGTGGAAGTGCAGTTCCGTCGCCGGCAGTCCGGCAACTGGGGCTATGACGTGAGCTACGGTCTCTCGCGGGCTACGACGAACTCCCGTCCGCCCGAGCGCGCCAACGAAGTGCAGCGTTCAGCCGAAGCGGGTCGTGCGCAGCTGCTGGAAACGGTGGCCGATATCAACATCCCGCAGAACTTCCTCTCGTCGGTGTTCCTGCAGTTCCGTGAGGATCCGCCGGCGCTGCCGCTCGGCCTCAGCAAGGCGATCAAGAACACGCGCGCCACGTTCACCTACACGTATCGCTCAGGCGTGCCGTACACGCCGGTGTTTGCCGCCACGTTCGGTGCCGTGACCAATGACGCCAACGCCGGCGATATCAACAGCGGCACCCAGCCTGGTGTCCAGCAGGTCAACCTGCAGGTCGACAAGAATTTCCGCGTGGCGAATGTAGCGTACGCGGCCTTCCTGCGTGCCGAC
Source organism: Gemmatimonadales bacterium (assembly GCA_038210005.1). Lineage (GTDB taxonomy): Bacteria > Gemmatimonadota > Gemmatimonadetes > Gemmatimonadales > Gemmatimonadaceae > Gemmatimonas. Next base: position 33,362 of record JBBQXC010000012.1, on the reverse strand, counting down.
AACCTGCTCGATCGCAAGAACTGCAACCAGGTGTTCGTGAACACCGGTACCTGCGACGCCGGTTTACGTGATTTCAACAATCGCTCCGTCGGTAACACCGGCGATGCGACCACGTCGACCGCTTTCGACCAGCCTGAATTTATCGGCGCTCGCCGCTCACTCGCCGCGGGCATCCGCGTCTCCTTCTAGTCTTGACGACGTACTCCATGACTTCTCAGACATTTTTCCGCCCTCTCGAGGCGGCGCCCGCGCGCCGTCCCGGGAGGTCCACGTGGTCGGCGATGGCCGCCCTTGCCGTGTTGGGGCTTGGATTGCCCGGCGCAGTCAGCGCGCAGCGTGTCGAGGGCAATCCGGTCACCACGATCGACAGCCTGATGGCCGACGGCTCCGTGAAGAAGGTGACGCCTGCGCGCGCCGGCTTCAGCCTGTTCTCCGAAGCGGACATCGCCGTCGGTTCGCTGCGTGACGCCGGCTTGTACCGCAGCGCCATGTCGAACCAGGGCGGACCCAACGGCGAAGCCAATCTCGGTGGGCGCATCCTTCGTCAGCAGGCCGGCCTCATCAACGGCGGCGCGACGACGCTGATGTTCGAGAATGGGTTTATCTTCGGTGCGCCGCCCAGCGAGTTCCGCAAGATTCGCGCGCTGCATCAGGGCGTGAACAACATGACGGGGACGTTGGGCTATACCGTGCAGTACTGGTACACGGTTTCCACACCCAACGTGCGCCGCGTCGGGGCGGCCGATGGCCAGTTCGGTAACATCTTCTCGGGTCTCGCCGTGCTGTTCGGCGCCGGCTGCCGAGACGATACCGAGTTTTTCCGCGAAGGCGTCTCGTTGTTGCCGATGCGTGACTGCCCCGGTTCGTTCGGCGCGCAGGGATTCCGCGGCAAGCTCGTGGTGCCTGATTCGATCTGGGCCAACACGTTCGCGCAGAACAAGTCGGCATTTCGTTGGGATGATTGGCGCTTGTCGCCGACCCGACTCAACGCGTCGGAGTTCCTCGGGACCACCAGCACGTACGGCTTCCTCTCCGACTACAATCGTGAACAGAAGCTGCGCTATGGCTCGGTGGTGCCCGGCGGCGCCGGTTCGCCGACCGAAGGCGGCTATCCGCTCGGACTCGAGATCCGTACCGATGCGTGGACGTTCAACTCGCCGGCTACGCGTAACGTGCAGTTCTACCAAGTCACCTTGGTGAACAAGAGCGCAGACGTATACGGCACGGGCGTTGATTACGACTCGCTGTACTTCGGTTCCGCGCCGGGCTTTGCGTGGTCGTCTCAGAACAACCACTCGGTGTACTTCGATTTCGGCACGAGCACGTTTTACACCATGCGCGCCGGCATCAGTGGACTCTGCACCAACGCCGGCTTTCCGCGGACGTATGCGGGTCAGCCCACGGCCACGTGCCCTAACTCGGCCGGCACGAACGCTGCCAATTCAGGCATCTTTACCTGGACGTGGCTCAAGTCGCCGTTGGGTGACATGCGCAACAAGCGCTTCTCGAACCCGGCCGATCCGTACTACAACCCGGCCAGCCCGCTGGCCGACGACACGATCATGTTCAATCATTCCAAGCCCAACGGCTTCGGAAACTTTACCCAGAACATTGCGCGCAGTACCCGCGCAGGCTTCGGCATGATCTCGTCGACCGAAGATAATTATCTCGATGGTCGCAGCCCGGCCGAAGTCCCCGACTTCTTGTACCTGTTCGCGCCTGAGCAGTGGAACGGCTCATTCCCGACCGCAAGCGAAGCCCGCTTCAACAAGTTTGTGCCGGGCAACACGACGAGCCCGTACACCGGGCAGCCGTACGGCAAGTGGGACTGGAACAACGATGGCATTCAGGACACGATCTCGGTGCCGGCCTGCGGCGTGCTGGGCTGCGCTGCGGTGTACGGCGACTCGATCGCCGGCGGATATCGCAACAACTATCGGAATATCCTGAACACCGTCACGGCTGGTCCGTTCAAGCTGCGCGCTGGCGACACCACGCAGTTCCTGTGGGCGTACTCGTTCGGCCAGGACACGATCACGGTGCGGCAGAACATCAGCGGTGCGATCACCAGCTACCTGACCAATTATGAGGGTCCGGCGCCGGTGACGTTCCCGGCGACCCAAGTCGGTCAGACGTACACGGTCACATCGGCTGAGTTGATCGACTCGCTCACCGCCGGTGCCGCCGGCACCGGCACGATCGGACCGCAGATCACCATCCGCGTGCCCAGCATCAACGCGGCTGATCCGTTCATGGTGCGGGCCGTCGAGAAGGTGCGTCTCGACTCGGTCAACAACGTGGGCCGTGTCCGCACGATTTTGCGTCTCAACCCCGGCCTGTTGGCCAGGCTCCGCGCGCGGGCCAACGACAACCTCTCGGGCATCTACATTTTCAAATCGTGCGATCTTGGCACGACGTTCGTGACCACCACGGGTAATGCGGCCACCTGCACGGCGGCTCCGGCCAACGCCCCTGATGGTACGCCCGCTGCCTTCGCGTGGCGTCCGTGGAGCACCATTTCGTACACGAACGGCATTCCGGCCTCCACGGGTGTCTCCGAGTTCGTGCAGGGCGGCAAGACCTACTTCTACTCGATCGTCACGCGCTCCCGCGGCTTCCGCGATTTCAATATCGTGGACTCTGTCGGTGGTGCCTATGTCGCCTCGAACGTGGAAGACGCGCTCGGCATCCCGCGCGATACGATCAACTCCCCGCTTGCTGTGAGCGGCCCGTCCACCATCACGGTGTACGCGCCGATCACCAACGCCGCCGGCCGCAGCTTCGCCTCGGTGGACACGTCCACGGCGAGCGGATTGGCCACGCAGTCCCTCGCGTTCAACAGCATCGGCAACAACGTGACCGGCGTGTCGCGCCTGGTGTTCGCCAACCAGTTCATCATCCGTAAGACGGTCGACTCCACCACGAACGCGACGACCACGACCATCTCGGCCCGCTACGTGATTCCGCGCGCGTCGACGACCCCCACGGGCACCCCGACGGTGGGTTTCGTGGCTCGCGAGCAGACGTTCACGACCAATGCGAACATTCCGTTCAGCAACGCGGGTACGCCGATTCCGGGCACGTTGCGCGGAGTGAGCGGAGCCTCTCGGGTGTTCCAGGATACCATCGCGTCGGCGGCCGGACAGGTCGGCTACGTGTGGGTGACGTCCGACAACAAGCCGATCTTCGGTATCAACAATCAGCTCGGCTTGAATCAGGTTCGCGACCAGATCGCCTCACCGCTGTACCCGGGCTATCTCTTGACGCCGCGCGATACGGTCGGCGCCAACGGCTTCCGCGAGGAGTTCGTGCGTCTCTTCGGCTCGGGCAACTTCGCCTCAGCGCGAGATCGGAACTTCGTGATTCGCGGGCCGGGCGACACGCTCAGCAATGCTGCGCGTCAATTCGTTCCACAGGTGCGTGCGCTCAACCTGATCGCGGGCACCAAGCGCACACGTGGTGGCGCCTACGAACTCACGTGGCTCACCGACCCCTGGGGACCGGGAGCGCCGTTCCGTCTCGATCCTGTCACGAACCTGCAGCCGGCGGTGAGCGCGTCGCTCGCGACGGTCGCGGGACGTGCCACCACCGTCACGGAGACCTCAGCGGCTGTGGCGGCGCAAGTCGGCGCCACCGTGGCGCGCCCGTTGATTCGCGTTCGCATTCCGTTCACCATGACCTTCAAGGCCACGGACGGTCGTTCGGAGAACGTGCGCTTCGCGATGCTGGCGCGTCCAACGGGCAGCACGCGGCTCATCGGTAGCGGCAGCGACACGATTCGCGTGACGACCCCTGACAGCCTTTGGTTGCCGGGCGATACGTTGTACGCCCTGCACAAGGTCGAAACCGACAGCGTGGTCGGCACCGGCGCGACGGCCTTCACCGTGGTGGCGCCCGAAACGATCGGTGGCACGGCTGGCTTCCGTCCGATCACCACGTTGCGTGACTCGGTGGGCCTGTCCCGCTTCCTGGTGTCCTGCAGCGCGGGCACCAACTTCTCGGGTGTTCGTCCGGCGGCCGATGCGGTGACCTGTAACCCGCTGGTGTTGCTCACCCGCGGTGCAACGGCGACGGGCGGCTATCTGCCCGTGGCCCAAGGGTGGAAGCAGGCGTTCGAAGTCACTCGCGTGTTCGACCCGCGCTCCACGCTCGCGCTCACGGCCAAGCCGTTCTCCACGGGCAGCGCCATCACGAAGCGGGATCTGGCGAAGGTGTCGGTGGTGCCGAATCCGTACATCGTGCGCAGTAGCGTCGACGAACTGGCCGGCCGTGACGCGACCCCGCGCATCTACTTCACGGGCGTGCCCGAGGAAGGCGTGCTGCGCGTGTACTCGGCGTCCGGTCAGTGGTTGCAGGAACTCACCTGGACGCGGTCGGACCTGATCTATCAGGGCAACGACTCGCCGTCGGGCGACCTGCCCTACAACCTGCGCTCGCGCGAGGGTTTGAATCTCTCGTCGGGACTTTACTTCTACGTGCTCACCGCGACCGGACCGAATGGCAAGAATCAGGTCCAGCGTGGCAAGTTCGTGATCATCCGTTAACGGAGCGGCGATGCAGATCCTACGCACTCTCGGCGCCGTTGGCGCTGCTGCCTTGGTCCTTGGAGCGCCTCTTGGCGCTCAGGGCCCAGGCGGAATTCTCCCCACGCCGCAAGACACGCCCAATCGTCAGGGAACGCGCGGCGCCAACTTTCTTCACATCGGTATCGGTGCCCGTGCCGGTGCCATGGCCGGCGCCGTGGGCTCCACCGTGAGCGGTCCGCTCAGCTGGTACTGGAACCCCGCGGGCGCGGCTACCAGTGAGTCGTTCCACGCGGTCGCTGGTCGCCAGGAACTCTATGGCGATCTCGGCGTGGGACAGACGTACGCCGCACTGTCTATCCCGCTGCTTGGCGGCGTGGTGGGCGTGAACCTGAATACGCTCAACTCCGGTGACATCAAGCGCACCAGCGAAGCAAATCCGTTCGGTGAGCGCCTTGGTGGTAACGTGTTCCAGTGGACGTCTACAGTGGTGGGGATCGGATATGCCAAGCGGCTCACCGATCGCCTCTCCGTTGGCGTGCAAGGCAAGTACATCAGCGAAGGCATCCCGGACGCCGGCACCTCGTGGGTGGCGGCCGATATCGGCACCCAGTTCAATACAGGGTTGTTCGGTCTGATCGTCGGCGGCGCCATTCAGAACATCGGTGGCACGGCACGGGCGTCGGGCGCACTCATTTCGCGCTTGGTCTCCACGCCCGATCGCTCCACGTTCCGGGAAGACCGCCGCGTCGATCTGTTCACCCGCGAAACGGAAATCCCTATCGAGTTCCGGCTCTCCCTGGGCTCCGATCTTCTTGGTTCCGCCAATTCCGTGTTCGGCGGAGCGGGTGGTAAGCATGCGCTCATCGGCGAGGTCGCGGTAACCGATGCGACCGACTACTCCACGCAGGCCGCCGTCGGTCTGGAGTACGCGTTCCGCAACGTGCTGTTCGTGCGCGGTGGCAAGCGCATGTACAACGATGATCGCGACCGTGGTGGGTATTCGAGCGTGGGCCTGACCGGTGGCTTCGGTCTTCGGGTCCCGGTGCTGGGCCGTCCAGTCAAGTTCGACTACTCGTTCGAAGGTGCCGGCGCGCTGCAGAACATTCAGATCTTCTCGTTCGAGGTGGGCCGATGAGACGGTTCTTCAGTGCGTGTGCGCTCGTTGTCGTGGCAAGTTCCGCGGCGCAGGCGCAGTGGCAAGCCAAGGCGTTTTCCATTACGACCCGTATTGGCGGTCAGACCTCCGAGCGTTCGTCCAGCCTCGATCCGTCGGCCTTGATCGGTGTCGATACCGAGTACTCGCTCAACAAGTGGTTCGGTATCGGCACGTCGGTCGACGTGGCACGTGGTAACACGGTTCGCGAGGACTTCGTCACGCGACTGCGCTACGGCCTGGCGTCCACGGGCGGCGGTGACTCGCTGTATTACCAGTATCTCGGTCAGGCGGTTGATCGTGTGCATCTCTCCGCGTTCGGCACGGCGAGACTTCCCGGCAAGCGCGTGACGCCGTTCCTCATGGGTGGCGTCGGCACGTATTTCCTGGCGCTCGATCCGCAGTTGAACGGTCGCAACACGAAGATCAACGAACTGATGTACACCGGCGGCGCCGGTGTCTCGTTCAAGCTCACCGAGAAAGCCGGCATTCAGTTCGACGCGCGTTTCACACAGTACCAGAACTTCAATCGCGCGCTGCTGAATCCGGCCCGCGATCGCGCCGAGCAGAACACGCCGTTCCCCGAAGATTTTCCGCCTCCGCCGGCTGCCAAGAACACGGCGCTGAACACGATGTTCACACTCGGTTTCCGGTATGTACCGGGCAGCACTGGGCAGAACTGACTATGAACATGAAGCGAATCCTCATCCTCACCGCGATGGCGGCTGTCGGCATCACTGCCGCAGCTTGCGCCGACGAACGCGCGATCACGACCGAACCGGTCGGCGATCTCGGCTTCGGCATCAACCTCGCGAAACAAGCCACCAACCTGCCGCGCGGATACATCAAGTTTCCGTCGGCGGTGCCCAGCGCCACACCAACGAACGATTCACTCATCGTCGTGCTGCGTGGGCTCGATACGCTGCCCGCGGGCAGCAGCTACGCGGTGTGGGTCGCCGACGACTCGTCGACCGCGTGGTTCCGTGCCACGGGTGCTCGCCTCACGGCGGTACGCATCGATACCAGTTTCAATGCGGTCGGTGATCCGGTCTTCACGCCCACCCCGTTCGTGACGAATGGCGTGAACGGCTTTAGCAACGGCGGATCGGGAGAGTCGTTCCGCTTTGCGACGTCTCGCGCGTCGATCACGGGCGTCGGTACCACCATCATCGGCGTGGCGCTCGTGACCATCGAGACGAGTGCGACGGCCACCACGCCATCGACGAACCGGATCATCTGGGCGCGTCGCAGTCAGCGCAACGGTACCGGCGGCGGCGCCAACGACTCATCGTTTGTCCGTTTCGGGACGTTCGGCAAGTCCCTCTTGTCGGAGTACGCGTATTCCACGACGACCAACGCGGGCAACGCGAACCTGCTGATCACTCCACGTGGCCGTGTCGAGGTACGTGGACCGGTCATGGTGCTGAACGATTCGAACTATCTGCGCCCGCCCGCCGGCTACTACTACGCGGCGTACGCCATCAAGTTCGATACGCTGCAGAGCCGTTTTCAGGACACGGTCTATCTCGGTCGTCGCACGACGCCGTTCCCGGAGCAGATCTCGTTGTACGATGCCGATTTCGGTCAGGCCACGAACCCGGCCCCGAACATCGTGCTGGAAAGCTCGCGCACGATTCTTGGCATGCGGACCCGCGTGTCAGCCGATTCGCTGCCCAAGGCGCAGGGTGTCGTTCCTTGGAGAGAGTTCGGCCTGGTTGCCGTGACGCTGGAATCGAAGCGCGCCGTTGAAGGAAAGATGGGATCGTCCATTATCATGCAGGCGTTTCTCCCGAAGTCGATTCGCGGTCGCTAAGCGTCGATCCGCTCGATGGAGTCCCGATGCCGCCACGCTCAGCGTGGCGGCATCGTTGTTTCTACCCGCACGACGCTCGGTTTTCCGCGATCACCAGCCCAGAGCCCGCCGCCCGCATCGGCACGGATCAGCGTCACGAAGGGAAGATCACGCGAAACGCTGCGTACCACAGCGCTCGCGCCAAGAGCGACGCGAAAAAGCCCGTCGGTTCCACCCGCGACGAACAGCTCATCACCCTGAAACGCGAGGTCGTATGCAAAACGGGGGTCGCCGCGCAGCGACAGCGCCGTGACCACACCACTCGAAAGGGACTCCCGACGCCACACTGTCACGCCGGCCTCGCCTTCAGCGGTGGCGATCCAGTTCGCATTCATGGCAACGGCGCGTACTGACCCTGCGGTGGGCCAGCGGCCGGTCACCGACCAGGCGTCGTCGCGGATCGCGATGCGCAACAGTGCGGAGTCAGCGCCGACCAGCCAACTGTCGGCGACTGCATCGAACGCGACGGTGTGAATCGTCTCGCCCACGTTCAGTGAATCACGCACCACGACTCCGCCTCGTCGCGATTCGATCAGCAGCATACTCCCACGGGCCGCGCCCCAACCCTCGCGACCGACTGCAACGGCGGTGATCTCACCCTCCAGCAGTCGCGTCGCCGGCCCGGAGTCTGTCGCCACGCTGTAGAGTGCCGCGCGCCCGGCGATCAAGAGGCGATCGCTGCCCGGCGTGATCGCCACGTCGCGCAGTCCACTCAGCGCCGAGGCGCGACGGCGCAAGGCGCGCGGCCGCGGTGCTGCGGCGAACAGGGAGGCGCCACTGTCGGAGAGCACGACCACCAGACTGTCGTTGACGGCCATCGCCGTCGGCATCGACGGCAGGGTCACCGACGTCAGGGAGAGCCGCTCCCGAACGCCCGTGCGCGGCAATTCGGCGCGGCGTTGCGCATCGAGCTCTCGGGCGAGAAAGAGCCCCGTGATAGCGCCACTCACCGCGAGGTAGGGAAGCGCGCAGCCTTTGGGATCACACTGTCCACTGCGTTCGCCGCGATCACTGGCGAAGTAGAAGCCGCCCGCCAGTGCCGAGCCCACCAACGCGCCGACAATGCTGTAGCGCAAGCGATGGTCGCGAACCGTTGCCTGTCCGTGAGCGGCTTCCGCGAGTGGGAGGTTGAGCAGCAGGGAAAATCCGATGGCCGCAGCCGCGAGCGTACGCCGGGATTGTGTCATGTCACAGTGGGGAAATGGTAAATTCGCGCGACATGCGCGCGGTGGTGTTGGCCGTCCGATCGCGGACCGTCACGTCAAGGCGGTACTTGCCGATGGGTGCCTCACCCAGACTCAACGATACGAGCAGCGGCACGCGATCGCGCCCGTCGAGTCGCTCACGTCGCGTGAAGCGCATGCCGAGCTGCTGGTCGCCTTCCGGAGTCAGTCCGACAAGGTCGGCGACATTGGCGAGCCAGCGTGACACCGCGTCTCCCTTCCGCTGGATCTCCAGCAGGGTGACCGCCAGCTCGACCTCCACCTGCACGTCGCCGACCGAGTCGGGGCGCAGCGCATACGCTTCCCAATACACGGCGAAGGTATCGCGCGGCGCCACGCGCGTGCCAGCCAGCGCGTCGATGTTGGCGTCCGCGAGCGTGCGCATCGATGTGACGGGCGCACGGCGGCGGTGTGCCAACAGGAGATCGCTGAGTGCCAGCCCCGTGTCACGGGACGCGGGTAATCCGATGACCACGTGGGCTCGACCGTTGGCCTGACGGACGGCCGGGTCGATGGCCTCGAGGCGCAGTCGATGTTCCCCGTTGGGCAGCGTGAGCAATTGGCGATACTCGACAGGTGTGGCTCGTGGTAGCGAAACGACCACCTGCTGTGAATCGACCAGACGCATGCGCTCGACACCCCCGCGGCGCAGCGTCAGCGCAATCACGCCGCGGTCGAGCTCCGCGTCGCGATACATGCGTGCGAGGGGAGCCGACGTGGCCAGCACTACATCGTACGCACCGTTCGTGGTGCCGCGAAAACGGGCGACCTGTGTCGGCATCGAATCGATGGAGGCCGCCAGTGCAATGTTGTCGAGCCGGAATGGTGATTCCTCGCGCACCGCTTCGGCAATGTCGCGAAAGTCTCCGGCGAACACGGCACCTGGCATGGACAACGCACCCACAAATACAAACCCGACTTCGGTATTCGGATAGTAGAACACGGTGATCAGTCGTCCCGCGGCATCGCGCGCGGCCAGATTGTCGGTCGATGGCAATAACGCCTCGACGGGCGCCTCACCGTATCGCACGAGGATCTGTCCCCGATCGGTGCGCCACCCGCGTAGACTCCGCTCAGGCTCGTCGTAGCGGAGCATGGTCGTGGCGACACGTGAGAGGTATTCGAGCCTTGCCTCGTTGGGCGCGGTCGAGAGCAGGGGATCGATGGCTTCCCAATAGCTCGTGAGCGTGGCCTGTCGCACCGACTCGGACACCCCCGCGAGACGCACACTGTCCCCCAGCGTGAGGAGACGGCCGATGTCGAGGACCTCGGCCCGCTCGTTCGGCGAAAGGCGCGCAATCGCGCCCTCGAAGTACGCGTCGGCTTCGACCGCATGCCCGAGACGCAGGGCGGAGAGACCGCCGGCAAACCACAGCGTGGGATCGATTGCCCCTTCGCTCAGCAGCGGCGTGATTCGCGCGAGTGCTTCATCGAACCGCTGCTGCTCGATCAGCAGCGCGCTCAGTCCGATCGCGCTCGGCAGGTGACGCGGGTCGGCCGTGAGCGCGTCCCGATACAACTGCTCGGCCTGCGCACTCTCCGTCGCACCCGCGTTGTCGATCGGTCGTACCTGTTGCTGGAGGAAGTCGCGGATGTAGTGCAATCGGCTCCGCGCGGCGAACTGATCGAAGAAGATCGATCCCGTGTACATGTACCGATGCCGCGTGGTTCGGAAACGACGCTCGAATACGCGCCCGAGTTCCCAGAGCGTCTCGGCCACCATCGCCTGGTCGCCCGAGGCGCGCGCTACCTTGGCCGCGTTGCGAAACAGCCGCTCCGCGTCGGCACGCAGGACGGGCGTGCGTAGTCGAAGTCTGGCGAGTTCAAGGGCGAATCGGGCGTCACGTGGGGCAAGGTCGGCGCCGCGATTCAACAGACGCCAGGCCAGCACTTGCGAGGGTGTATCGGCAAAACCGAGCCCGATGGTGCGCGTGAGCAGCCGCCCCCGGTGATAGAGCGCCTCGACGTTGCGAGGCGCGCGGTCGGTGGCCTCTGCGAAGAGCGCCAGTGCGCCAGCGGTATCGCCAGCCGCCACGCGGGACAGACCACGCTGAATCAGCGAGTCGATCTGGGCGGTCGGCACACGAACCGCGGCTGGTGCCTGAGCACGCGTGCCCGCAAGACCGCACGCACCGGCCAACGCGGCACACGTGATGCGGACGGACCAACGTCGCACCCGAACGGCGAACGGCGCGACGCGAATCACGGAAGGATGGAGCGAAGAGAATTCACGTGCTCGGAATCTGTGGTCGAACGCGCAGAGAATGAATTGCGCATCCTGAGCGGCGGCACTGGAACCGCCCTGCCCGCTGTACGTACTATATGCGCACGAGAAGCGTTCCCGTTCGCCATTCACCGGAGCTGTCATGCCGCCACGCCCAGTCCACGCAGTATTGTCGTTTTTGAGGCCAACCCGATCATCGTCGCTGGTGGCCGGCGCCTTGGCACTAGGCCTGCTCGGGGCGGCGTCACCATTCGTGTCGCCGCTGGCGGCGCAGGCGTCCAACTATCCCTCTATGCAAGTGCCGACCGCGTCAACGCGGGACTACACGGCGGCGGTGTCGAGTGGTGCGGGTACGACCGCGCTGTTCCAGTGGCGTGAAGGCTGGGCCCCGCGTCGTCATTGGCAGGTCGACGCCGGCCTGATTGATCGGAAGGGCAGTGACAACCTATCGTTGTTCGTGGGTGGCGGTATCGGACAAGAGATTGCGCGGGCCCGCGGCGATCAGCCGCTCGACTTGTTGTTCACCGCGGGCGCCGGTGCGGCGTTCGGCGGCGGCTACACCCTCGTGCGCGTCCCGGTGGGCGTCAGCATCGGACATACGTTCGACCTCGAGCAGGGCATGGCGATTACGCCGTATGTGCATCCTCGCGCGTCAATAGATCTGGCGAGCAGCGGCGGGCGCAACGGCGGCAGCCAGTCGGAAGTCAGCCTCAACTTCGACCTCGGCGTCAACTTTCAGGTGAACTCGCAGTTCGCGGTGCGAGCGGCCGCGGCCTTTACGGGATCGGAGCTCGCCGGGGCTCAGGACACCTTCGCCATCGGCTTCAGCTGGACGCCGGCCTCGTTGGCGCGTCGCTGAACGGTCCGCTGCAGGTCATCGGCGCGCGCGGTTAGCTTCCGAGCACGATGACGGACGTGTTGGGGATCTCTGCGTTTTTCCACGATAGCGCCGCGTGCCTCGTACGCGACGGTCGCGTAATCGCCGCCGCGTCCGAAGAGCGTTTCTCCCGCAGAAAGGGGGATGCGTCATTTCCGGCGCTGGCCGCGGCCTGGTGTCTGCGCGCCGGTGGAACGACACCAGCCGCGCTCGACGCGGTGGCGTATTACGAGAAGCCCATCCTGCATCTCGACCGATTGCTCGAGAGCTGGCTGTACACGGCGCCCCGTGGATGGCGCGCGTTCTTGACGGGCGCGCCGCTCTGGGCGGGCGGCAAGCTGAATGTCGACGGCGCGATTCGACAGGGGCTTGGCGGGTATCGCGGGCGCGTACTCTGGTGCGAGCATCACGAGTCGCATGCGGCGAGCGCGTTCTATCCGTCGCCATTCGACATCGCGGCCGTGCTGACTATCGATGGCGTTGGCGAGTGGGCAACGGCAAGCATGGGACGCGGTGACCGCGCCGACCTGCAACTCACGCACGAGCAACGGTATCCGGACTCCTTGGGGTTACTCTACTCGGCGTGTACGTATCACGCCGGTTTTCGGGTCAACTCGGGCGAGTACAAGCTGATGGGGCTGGCGCCCTACGGCACGCCGCGATTCGTCGACACGATTCTCTCGCATCTCGTGGACCTTCGCGACGACGGATCGTTTCGGCTGCACATGACGCCCTTCGGATTCCTCGACGGCTTGCGGATGACGAATGTCGCCTTTGATGCGCTGTTTGAAGGGCCGCCTCGTTTGCCCGAGTCACCGATCACGCAGCGCGAGATGGATTTGGCGGCGTCGGTGCAGGTCGTGACCGAACGGATCGTACAGCGTATGGCCACGACCGCTGTGCGCGAAGCCGGCGTGCGCGATTTGTGTCTGGCCGGCGGCGTGGCACTCAATGCGGTGGCCAATGGGACACTGCGCCGAATGGGAATCGTCGATCGCCTTTGGGTTCAACCCGCGGCTGGAGATGCGGGCGGGGCGCTGGGTGCGGCGCTGCTGGCGTGGCATCGCTATTTCGGCGGCGACCGCGCACCCACGCAGCAACAGGACGGCATGCAGGGCGCACTGCTGGGCCCATCCTACGATGCCGGCGAGATTGGTGCAGCCTTGCAGGCGCAAGGCGCGGTGGTGCAGCATCTCGGTCGCGACGGCGTGGTGGCCTGCACCGCCGAATGGCTGGAAACGGGGCACATCGTCGGTTGGTTCGACGGACGCATGGAATTCGGGCCGCGCGCGTTGGGGGCACGGTCAATTCTGGCCGATCCGCGACCGGCAGATATGCAGGCGCGCTTGAATGCGCATATCAAGCTGCGCGAAGGGTTTCGCCCGTTCGCACCCGCCGTCCTGGCCGAGTACGCAAACGATTGGTTCGTCGGTGCCACCGACTCACCGTACATGCTGCAGGTCGTGCCTGTGCGCACCGATGTGCTGCCGCTGCCCGCCATTACACATCGCGATGGGTCGGCTCGCGTGCAGACCGTCACTCACGAACGCGCGCCAGGACTGCACGCGGTGCTGCAGGCGTTCGCGGCCCGTACCGACTGCCCGGTGTTGGTGAACACCAGCTTCAACATTCGCGGCGAGCCGGTCGTGCTCACACCGGCCGATGCGTACGCGTGTCTGATGCGCACCGAAATCGACGCCTTGGCCATTCCGCCGTATTTCGTCGTACGCGCCGACCAACCGACACGTGGCGATGCCCGATGGAATACGCCGCTGGCGCTCGACTGATGTCCAACACCACCGCCACCTCGCGTCGATTCGGACTCACCCTCGGCCCTGCGCTCCTCGGCATCGGAGCGCTGCTCTGGTGGCGTGCGCAGCATCGGTCGGCCCTCGCGGTTGTGGTCGCCGGCGCGGTGCTCCTGCTGTGCGCCGTCTTGGCGCCGCGTGTGCTTGCCCCGGTCGAGCGTGCGTGGATGGCGCTCGGCCACGCGATGGGACGCATCATGACGCCGCTTGTCTTTTCTGTGCTCTGGTGGGCGGCATTCGTGCCGATCGGGATATGCCGTCGGACGCTCAGTCGCAGTCCGTTGGCGCGACGGGCTGACGCGCCCACGTATTGGGTGCCTCGCCCACCCGTGGCACCGGAGTTGGCGCGCGCGGCCATGGAGCGGCAGTTTTAGGTGATGACACTGCTGCGTGAACTATTCGCGTACTTGCGCGCGCACAAAAAGCTCTGGATGCTGCCCATCGTGTTCGTCTTCGTGGCGTTGGGCACGCTCGTCGTGCTCGCCCAAGGGTCAGTGCTCGCTCCGCTCATTTACTCGATCTTTTGAAGACCACGCATACGGCCGTACGGTCGCGATGGTACGCCGTCATTGCCCTGCTGTTGCCGCTGGTGCTGTTCGCCGCGCTCGAGGGCGCCGCGCGTCTCTTCTGGCGCGACGGCGCACTCCCGCTGTTCATCGCCGCACCAGTGGGGCAGGGTCGCTGGCTCATGACCAATCCGATGGTCGCGGCGCGTTGGTTCCCCGGTGAGAAGTCGCCACCGTCGCCGAGCCCGGAGTACATGCTTGCTGAGAAGCCACGCAACGGATTCCGCGTGATGGTACTTGGCGAGTCGTCGGCGCAGGGATTCCCGTATCCACGGTCGGGCTCCTTTGCCCGACTGGTCGATGCCGCGCTCACGGATGCCTTGCCCGGGCGTGAGGTCGAAGTCGTCACCCTCGGTATCGCCGCCACCAACAGCTACGCGATGCTCGATGTCGTCGACGAGGTCATCGCACAACACCCCGATGCCGTGTTGTATTACGGCGGGCACAACGAATACATCGGCGCGTTGGGGGCCGGCTCGTCGATCCGGCTTGCCGCCAGTCCGTCGCTCACGCGGTTCTTCGTGAGGTTGCAGCATCTCCGATTGGTACGCATGGCGAATCGGATCGTCGCGCAGCGTTTGGCGAAGCGTGCCGCCGCTCGCGCCGGTCCCGCCGATGCCGCGTCGGCGGGCCTCATGGAGTCGATCACCGACGGTCGTGAAATCGCGCTCGATTCCAAGGTGTTCGACACGGGACGTCGTCAGTACGAAGAGAATCTGACGCGCATCGTGGACCGGTTGCGCGATGCCAAGGTGCCGGTGTACGTGGCGTCGACGCCGAGCAATGTGCGCGATCAACGGCCCTTTGCCGCTGCCGGCAATGGGCCGGCCGGCACGGCATTCTCGGAAGCGACCGCCGCCCTCGCGCAGGGCGATTCGGTGCGGGCGCGCGCGGGATTTCTCGAGGCGCGGGATCGGGACGTGATTCGCTTTCGCGCACCCACCGCGTTCGACAGCGTGGTGCAGCGTGTGGCGCGCGCCGCGAACGCACCGACCGTGCACTATGTGCCGATCGTCGAAGCGTTCGCGACGCGCGCCACGGCGGGCGCGTCCGGGAAAGAGGTGTTCCTCGAACATGTGCACCCGAATCGCCTGGGCACGCAGTTGATCGCGGAACGCTTTTGGGCGGCGCTACGAGCGGCGCCGCCAAGCGGCGTGGTGTTCGACACGGCGCGCGTGCGCTCCATGGTCGCCTATGAACGCGCGAGCGAGTTCTCGCCGTTCGACGAGCGCATTGGCCAGCATCGTATCAACGCGATTGTGGTGCGATGGCCGTTCGTGCCGCTGAACCAGCAGGGTGATTACCGTGGCCGCTACGTACCGACGGATCGCGTCGACTCGCTCGCGTTTTTCGTGTCGGCTGGCGTGGTCTCGTGGGAAGCTGGCAAGTTGAATGTCGCGCGATACTACGATGCACGCGGCGACACGGCCGCGGCCGCGGCGGAGTATCTCGGCTTGGCCCGGGATCAGTTCATGTACGCCGAGCCACGGCGATTGGCTGCTGCCGCGCTCCTTCGTGCCGGACGACTGGCGGCGGCGGACAGCCAGCTGGCGAACGCCACGCTGCTCGAGCCCACCGCCGATGTCGCCCTGGTTCGCGCGCGGATTGCCGGCCGGCAGCAGGACTGGCCCCGCGCGCTGGCCCTGGTCAGCGATGCGGCGCGTCTGGAGCCGGATCGCGCGGATGTGCTGTATCAGTTGTCGATCGCCCAGTCGTTGGTGGGAGACGCCGCTGCCGCCCGCGAGACCGCACTCCGCTTGGCGCGACTGCATCCGCAGTACCCGCCGCTCAAGGTGTGGCTCGCGACGCTCGGGATCGCGCCGTAGGGATCGGGATTGGATCGTGCTGCGCGAGCCGCGGTGCCTGCGGCGACCTCGGTGTCGTCCGAAAGCAGACGGGTTCGCGCCGAACCAGTTATCGGGTTGCCCGTGCACCTTCCCCCGCTCAGCGCTCGAACGTAGCGTTCGATGACAGGTGCTGAGGGAGGGACGAATGCCGAGGGAACGATGCTGAGCGGATCGACGCGACCACGGGGAGCAGGGCGGCGGCTTGGCCGCGCGTTCGCATGCACGTTATTCCTGATGGGGCCCTTCCTGATGAGCGGCACCCTCGCGGCGCAGGAGTCGAGTGCTGCCGCTCGTGGCACAGTGCGTGGACTGGTGCGAGAGGCGCAAGGCGGTAGCGTGGCGAACGCCGAGGTGCAGTGGCTGCCGTCCGGCACGATCGTTCGCACGAATGCCGACGGTCGCTTCGTGCTGAGCGCGGTACCGGTCGGTCGGGTCACGCTGCGCGTGCGGCGCGTGGGCTTCGTCGCCATGCAGCGCGAGGTCGATGTGGTCGAGGGCGCGCCGGTGACCGTCGACTGGCAACTTGAACGTGCACCGCAGCAACTCAACAGCCTGCAGGTCACAGCCCGGCGGGAGCCCTCCGACGCGCGGCTCGAGGGCTTCCGGACGCGCCTCGCGGCCAAGCGAGGGGGGCACTTCATCACGCGCGCTCGGATCGAGCAGACGGGCAACAGAAACATGCTCGACGCCTTCCGCGGCGTGCCCGGCGTGCGGATCGGCAGCGAAGGGCGCATGGGACGCGTGGTGCGCTTTCGCTCGAACAACTGCGCACCGCTGGTGTTCATCGATGGGTTTCCGGCGTCCGCGGCCGACTTCGATTTCGAGTCGATCGACCTCAATATGGTGGAAGGGATCGAGATGTATATGTCGTCCTCGTCGGTCCCTCCGGAGCTGTTGGGACCACGTGGGCTCGAACAGTGCGGGGTCGTGGCGATCTGGTCACGTCCTACGCAGCTTCGCCTGCCGTCGACGCGCAACACGGAACAGCGGCGGGCTGAGCTGGTGGGGCAACTGGCTGCCGGGCAGGTGAAGACGGCCGATCAAGTCGACTCGCAGGCGGTTCTGCTCACCGGCGAACTGGACGTGCTGTACCCCGAGACGCTCTGGCGCACCGGCGTGGATGGCCAAGCCACCGTTGAGTTCGTCGTCGACGACCGCGGACGGTTGGACTGGGGCACGGTGGCCACGGTGTCGGCGACGAATACCGACTTTGCGACGGCCGTGATCCAATCGCTCGTGGCGACGAAATGGCAGGCGGCGCTCAAGGGACGAGTCGCCGTGTCCCAACTCTTTGTGCTGACGGTGGCGTTTACGCATCCGTAGTAACAGGCCCTCGCGAGCGCCGTCGACTTTCAGAAAGCCGACGTCCATGGTCGGAATTGGGCCGAATGCCGCAAAAGCAAGCACGACTGTGAATATTGCGGGACGAAATGCAGGGTGAATGCTTATTGACCCATTCCGCGACACGCCCTACCTTGCCGCCACTGAACGACGAAGTGTCACGGTCTCGTCCCAGATTGTTACTGTGACGAATCGCTTACCGGCGTTGTTATGGTAGGAAACGAAGCGCGTTCACGGCGACCGATGTTTGTCGGCGCGATGAAACCCTTCGGTTGAGTCGGCAAAACACCCCCATTGCGAGGACAGACGATGGTTAGCGCACAGTCAACAATGCGCACGCTGCGGTTTGCAGCCGGCATTGTGCTCCTGCTTTCGCCGATCGCTGCGGCAAGCGCGCAGAGCACGGTGATTCGCGGCACGGTGACCCAATTGGGATCGTCGGCGCCCATTCCGGCTACCGTTGCCATCCAGGCCATGGGTCTGGTGGCCGTAGCCAGCGATCAAGGCCGTTATACCCTGCAGGTGCCGGAAGGTCGCGCCCGCGGGCAAACGGTACAGCTCACGGCCCGGTTCATCGGCTATACGCCGGTCACCAAGACGATCACGCTGACCGCCGAGCCGCAAACGGTCAACTTCGAGCTCAAGTCTGACCCGTTCCGTCTCACGGAAGTGGTCACGACGGGTACGGCCGATGGTCAGGCCGCGAACAAACTCCCGTTTTCCGTCGCCGTCGTGAACGGCGACAAGCTGCGTGACGTGCCCGCCTCGTCGCCGATCGCGGCCCTCGCGGGTAAGGTTGCCGGCGCGCGTATCGCCCTCGGCACCGGTAACCCGGGCGCCACCCCGGCCATTCGTCTTCGCGGTTCGACCAGTCTTGGCGTCGGCGGCTCCAGCCCGCTCATCATCGTCGATGGCGTGATCACGCGCTTCTCGCTCGCCGACATCGATGCGCAGGACATCGAGTCGATCGAAGTGCTCAAGGGTGCCGCCGCCTCGGCCTTCTACGGATCAGACGCCGCCAACGGCGTGCTCTCGATCATGACAAAGCGCGGTAAGGACCTCAAGGACGGTCAGACTCGCGTCTCCGTTCGCTCGGAGTTCGGCTCCTCCTCGGTGGGCAACTTCGTACCGCTCAACGAGTTCCACAACTTTCAGCTGAACGCCGACGGCTCGATCAACCAGACGCCGACCGGTGCGCGTCCGCTCGATGGCATCATCGCGGACAATGTGTACCCGACCAGCGGCGACAGTCGCTATCGCAATCAGCTGAAGGAATGGCTCGGCACGGGCCAGTTCTACTCGAGCAACGTGCAGGTCGGTTTCCGCAAAGGTGGTACCAACCTGAACAGCTCTTTCACCACCGACCACAACGCTGGCGTTCTGCCCTTCCGCTCGGGCCAGTTCCGTCAGTCGGCGCGCGTGAATGCCGACCAGCAGATCAGTAGCAAGATCGACTTCGGAACGTCCATCACGTACTCGCTCAACCAGAACGACTACGACCCCACCGACAGCCAGGGTTGGTTCGCGCTGCTGCAGGCGCCGCCCGACATCAGCCTGACCAGGCCCAACGGCCCGACCGACCCGGTCGAGTTCAACCCCGTGCTCCCGTCGTGGGCGGCCAACGGTCGTGGTAACCCGCTGTATGGTCTCAAGAACTCGTCGCTGGCAGTCCGTCGCGAGCGCCTGCTCGGTTCCGCCAACGTGCGCTACAAGCCGACCGATTGGCTGCGTGTGGAAGGCTCGTACGGCACCGATCGCTCGAACACGGGCAATCAAGCGTACAACCCGAAGGGCTTTTTAAACGCTGGCGGTCTCGCCACCGACGGTTCCCTGGGGCTCAACAACGGCATCAACGTGGCTGAGAACATTCAGGCCAACGTGATCGCCAGCAAGATTTTCTTCGGCGACCTCAAGTCGACCACGCGCGCCACCTACTTGCTCGAAAAGCAGTCGCTGGATTCCGTTGCCGCGTCAGGCTCCCAGTTCACCGTGCTCGGTGTGCCCGATCTCGACGCCATCGATCCGCTCAACAATCGCGTCGGTTCGTCGAACACGTCGCGCAACGCGCAGAACTACTTCATCTCGCAGGCCTTCGACTTCAAGGACAAGTACGTCGCCGACTTCCTCGTGCGGCGCGATGCCTCCTCGCTGTTTGGTTCGGCCACGCGGTGGGCCAGCTTCTATCGTATGTCTGGATCGTGGCGCTGGAATGAGGACATCAAGCTTCCTGGCATCCAGGAAGGACGTCTCCGCGTGTCACGTGGAACCGCCGGTCTTCGCCCGGGCTTCTTCGACCAGTACGAGACGTACTCGGTGTCGCAGGGTCTCATCACCAAGAACCAGCTCGGCAATCCGAATCTGAAGCCGGCCACGCAGACGGAAAACGAGTACGGCCTCAACGTCACGTTCCTCGATCGTTTCGACGCCGAGCTCGTGTACGCCGACCGCAAAACTGAAGACGCCTTCCTCAACATCCCGCTCTCGCTGGCCCAGTCGGGCGGTTTCGTGACGCAGGTGCAGAACGCCGCCACCGTAGGCGCCCAGACGTGGGAATTCTCACTCCAGTCGCGCTTGTACGACGGCAAGAACGTGAGCTACTCGGCCGGCGTCACGGGTGACCGCACGCGTCAGCAAATCGACCGGCTCGGCCGCGCGCCGTTCCGCGTGAACGCCGGTGGGCAGAGCCAGAACGTCTTCTTCTACAAAGAAGGCGAGGCACTCGGCATCATCTACGGTAAGCAGTGGATGCGGTCGCTGGATCAGGTTACAGCGCAGGGCCTCGATGTGAACCTCTATACGTTGAACAGCGACGGCTACGTGGTTCGGAAGTCGGAGATCAACACGAACGCTGAGAAGCCGATCGCCGTGGTGACCGGTGGTAGCGATCAGACGGTGATCGGAGACGTGAACCCCGACTTCTCGTTCGGCTTCACACAGAACCTGCGCATCAAGAACCTGTCGGTCTACGCGCTTATCGATGGCGTGAAGGGTGGCGATATCTATAACTTTACGAAGCAGTGGATGTATCAGGACGGTCGTCACGGCACGCAGGGCCAGGGAAGCCGGCCCGAAGGCGATCGCCGTCCGCTCGCGTGGTACTCGGGCGGTCTGTATGACGGCCTGAACGCCAACTCGCACTTTGTGGAAAACGGTGGCTATGCCCGCCTCCGCGAGCTCAGCGTGGCGTACCAGTTTACGCCGAACCTGCTGCGGAAGATCGGCATCAGCGGTCTGGCGCAGGGCTTCAAGCTCTCCGTGGTCGGTCGTAACTTGTTGACCTGGACCGACTACACGGGCTTCGACCCCGAGGCCACGTCGGGCGGTGACTTCAACTTCCGTATCGACGGCTTCCGCTATCCGAACTTCCGCACGTTCACCGCGATGGTCGACGTCTCCTTCTGATCCAGTGATTCCACTTCGGAGAACTTTGTGACTACTCGTTTTTTTCGCGCGATCTTGGCGCCCGCCGCGATGCTGTCTGTCGCGGCCTGCGCCGAGCTCGACGTAGCTAATCCGAACAACCCCGACATCGCTCGCGCGCTGGCCAGTCCGGCCGACGTCGCCAAGATCGCGAAGTCGTCGGTCAACACCTGGTTCCTGGCTTCTACCTATCCGGAGCCGTACCTGATGCTGCAGGTCACCGCCGACGCGGCGACCGCAAACTTCGGCAACTTCGGCATGCGCTTCAATAATCTCGAGCCGCGCGTTGCCTACAACAACAACTCGGCCGGTGGCGACGCGGCCGCTACCGTGCGTCCGTGGGACGACAACTTCGGCGCGCTGGGTGCGGCGAACGACGCGCTCCGCGCGCTCGCCAGCGGTATCGTGATTCCTGGTGCCGACGGCAACGCGAAGACTCGTGCGGCCGGACTGTTCGCGCAGGCCGGCGCCATGACGAACCTGGCGCTGATCTTCGACCGGGCGTTCGTGGTCACCGAGGCCACCGACCTCGCGGCGGCTCCGTCGCTCGTACCGTACACGGTGGTGCGTGACTCGGCGCTCAAGAAGTGGGACGAGCTCATCACGCTCACCCAGGGTAAGACCTGGTCGTGGGATGGCGATGTGATGCCGCTTTCCGTTCCGGCCACGGCTGCGAACATCAACCGGATCGCCAACACCATGGCGGCACGCACGCTCATGCTCTCGGCTCGTACGGGCACGGAAAACGCCGCGACGAACTGGGCGCGTGTGCTCTCGTATGCCGACAAGGGTATCACGGGGACCGGACTCGCCGACATCAACTTCGGCGTCATCGGCGACGGTGTAAACGTGTGGTACAGCGAACTCGTCGGGTACGGCAACCTCGACAATTGGACGCGTGTCGACCAGCGTCTGATCAACCGCATGGCGCCCAATGTACCGGCGAAGTACGCGGGCACCAATGTGGCACCTATCACCACGGACCTGCGCCTCGGCACGGCCAACCTGCCGTGCACCGGCGCCGGCCAGCCCAATGCGTGCCTCACAGGTGTGACCACCGATTTCGTGTATCTCGCCACCGTGATCGGCGATCCGGCTCGCGGAATTTTCATGCAGTCGCCGTACTACCATCGCCGCTGGCGCGACGTGTCGTACGCGGTACCCGATGCCGCGCAGTCGGGCCGCTTCATCCCGTACGTGATCGCCGCCGAAAACGATCTCATGATCGCCGAAGCGCTGGTGCGCTCCAACGGTGATCTGGGTCGCGCTGCCACGTTGGTCAACAAGACCCGTGTCACGCGCGGCGGTCTGGCGCCGGTCGCGGCGAACTCCGCTGCGCTCCTTGCTGCGATCAGCTACGAGCGCGACGTCGAACTCCTGAACACGAACGGGCTCGCATTGTTCGATGCTCGTCGTCTGGAACAGTTGCAGGCGGGCACGTTCCGTCAGCTTCCGATCCCAGCCAAGGAACTGGAGACGCTCGCTCTGCCCATCTACACCTTCGGCGGTCCGTGATTCCCGAGTAACCGCAGAAACGAAGAAGGGGGCGCCGGCGATACTGCCGGTGCCCCCTTCTTCGCTATTCCCGGCCAGCGGATGAAACCCGCAACGCTATTTCATGCGCAGGTTGGCGCAGGCGATGACTCTGTCCAGGGTGTCGCCGCCGCGGTACACGTTGACGTGCACGGCTCCCGATACCGGAATGCTGAGCTGCATATTCTGCGCATCGACCTCACCGCGCCCGGTGGAACCGACCTCGATGCCGGGGAACTGCGCCACCGGCATGAACGGAACCGAGCCGCTGCCGCATCGACCCGGATTCGCCGACCAGCCGAGAATCTCGCTTTGCTGGAGATTGGTGTTGATCGTGAGGTTCACGTTCGAGCGATCGTTCGACTCACGGAAGGCGATCCTTACCGAGCCGTAAATGCGTTGCGGTGCGGTCATGCCAACGCCGCCCTGCGACTGCTGCATCGGACGAAACTGCCCGTCGTACGCCCGCGCCTGCACGGCGACGATGGTATCCGACTTCGCCTTCGCGTCTTGGGCGGTGGCCCGCGACGAAATGCTGCACAGCGCGACACCTGTCGCGAGCGCTTGCATGAGGGTAAATCGTGCCACTGCAGTAGCTCCGGAAAAGGTTCGGGAAAAGCACGACGCTGTACGACTACGCTATAGAATACCCAACAGACGCTGCACCATAGCAACCGAGCGTTCGGTTGCTCCGAGTTCGCGCCGCACCACCGCTTTCGCGGCGTCGCCCGCCACTGCGCGGAGCTCAGCGTTTTCCAGCCAGGCTACGAGCGCCGTGGTTGCCTCGCTCGCGTCGCGCACCACGTGCGCGCCCAAGGCCGCGAGCAGTAAGCCGGCCTCTCGGCTCATGTCGTGACGTGGCCCGAACAACACAGGTACCCCAAAGGCCGCCGGTTCGATCACCGAGTGCAGACCCGCGGCGTGAAAGCCGCCCCCCACGAAGGCCACATCGGCCAGTCGATACAGATCGCCGAGCACGCCGACGCGATCCACGACGATCACGTCGCTGGCTGCGGCGGCCCCATCCGACTCCGCCGTGGACAGCGTGGCCACTGACAGACCAGCGCCTCGCGCCCATTCCAGAATCGGTGCCACGTGCGTTGCCGTGGGCTCGTGTGGTGCGATCAGCAAACGTGGTCGTTCCGCTTCACTGCGAGCACCGTTGAGCTCGGCGAAGGCGTGGAGCAGCACCGCTTCATCGGCGGGCCACGTCGAACCGGCCACCAACGTTGGGCGACTACTGGCCAGTGCCGCCAGTATGGGCCGTGCGCGATCGCCCCCTTGGGCGCGAGCCCACACCTGATCGAAGCGCGTGTCACCTGTTACCTCGAGCACATCGGGGCGGACGCCGAGGGCCACGAGCCGGTCTGCATTGCGCCGGTCGATCGCGCCGACGCCGGCGAGCGCGCGGTAGGCGTCGTGAAGAAGCAAGCGGGACATTGCTCCTGTTCTACTCGACCGAGCCGCCAAGGTGGCACTGAGGAGCGCCACGGGGATCTTCCGCGCCGTCGCGCGCTCTACCAGCATTGGCCAGACGTCGAGCTTCACGAAGACCAACAGCGATGGCTGCAAGGCATCGAGCATCGCGTCGGCTTCGCGCCGTCCGTCGAATGGCAAATAGTCGGTGATATCGGCGCCGATCGACGGCGCGAACTGCGCGGCACTGGGCGAGAAAAACGTGTAGGCCAGTTGCAGGTCGGGATGCAGTACGCGGAGCCGATGCGCGACCGGGCGCGCTTGGAGTCCCTCACCCACCGACGGGGCGTGCATCCACACCAGCTTGCGACCCGGAGATCGGACCGCGCGCCCCGCGGCGGCGACCCGCTCCAGCAATCCGCGGCGGGCGGCCAGCGAACGCCACAGCTTTGACCCGCCGACCGGTGCCACCTGGGTGGCCACGCGGGCGGCAACCACCGCCGCTCCGTACACGGAGCGGACCAGCCGGTTCAGCGCGTCCTCCTCGACTTCGCGACCGCCAGCGCCGTATCGATCGCCCGGCGGAAATCCTTGTACGGCAACGCGCCCTGGACCAGGAAGTCGCCCACCAGGAACGACGGCGTGGATTGCACGCGCGCCTGCGAGGCCTGTCGCTCGTCGTTTTCGACCAGCATGCGGATCGCGTCGGATTTGCGACACCGGGTGAACGCCGGTAGGTCGAGCGAGACATCTCGGGCGATCTCCTCCAGCTTCGACGACGGATTGTCGATCGACTGAAAGCCCCGCTGCTCACGGAACAACGCGTCGGCGTATTCCCAGAACTTGTTTTGCACGGCGGCGCACATGGAGGCCTCCGCCTGCGCTCGGGCGTGGCGGTGCGTGGACAATGGCAGATGGAGGTACGCCAGGCGGACCTTACCGGGATCGATGTAGTCACGCTTGAGGTTCGCCATCGACGAGTCGTGCCACTGCTTGCAATACGGGCACTGGAAGTCGCTGATCATCACCACCCACATCGCATCCTCGCGCCCCATCAGTCGCCCCAGATCCGCTCGCTGAATCGTGACCGAGTCGGCGACGGTGTCAGGCGTTGCACCGGCTGGCGTGGCCGCCGTGGTCTGCAGCAACGGCGAGGCGGCTATCGGCGGCGTACTGCTCAGTTCGGCATTCGCGCTCGCGGTCGCCGCAGTCGCGCCCGGCACGTTGCCCGCGTCGGACTTTCCACACGCGGTCAGCGCACCGAAGCAGAGTAGCAGCGCCGAGACGCGAAAAGCAGAGTAGGGTCGGGACATGAGAGTCTGGATCGGGAGAGTACGGTGCGCCTATAACCCTCTGAAATCTAACCGGTGCTGAACAGCTCACGTCGCAGCGCCGAGAACGCACAGCACGCAACGGCGTGTCCTGCCGGTCGCGGTGACCGCACGCGCGGGCCTGCCTGACATGAATCCCTGACACCGAACCCCACCCGCGCCCGTACGGATTGTATCTTTCACCCCGTGCGCACCCTTGTGATTCAAACCGACAACCGTCGTCCTGCCGCCCGCCGCCCGTGGCGCGCGCGGCACGTGATGATGTGGCTCTTTACGGCGATGGTGGCCGTTGGGGGATCGCCGGCGCGTGGGTGGGGGCAGGTTGCCCCCCCGGGACAGGCGTTGCCGGCCCCGGTCGGCTACGTCAACGACTTCGCCAACGTGCTGCGCCCCGACGCGGCGGCTCGCATCGACGACCTCGCCAAGCGGGTCAATGCGGCCACGCGCGGCGACATGGTCGTCGTCACCCTGCCGTCATTGGCTGGACGTCCGGTCGAAGAGGTGTCGCTGCGGCTTGGCCGAGAGTGGAAGGTCGGCGCCGACGCAGCCATCGGTGATCAGGCGCGCAATGCGGGCGTGATCATCCTGCTCGTGCCCAAGGAAACGTCCGATGACGGCAGAGGCTATTGCCGCATCGAGACCGGGCAGGGCACCGAGGGCTTCATCACCGACGCGATGTCCGGTGCCATCTGCCGCGAGCAGACGCCGCTCTTTCGTGCGCAGGACTACTCGGGCGCTCTCGAGCGGATCGCCACCGATGTGGCCGGGCGGTATGCGGCCAACTTCGGCGTCACGCTCGACGGCGTGCCGCCACCGCCGCAGCAGCGTCGGCGACCGCAATCGCAGGGCATTCCGCCGTTCATGGTGGTGCTCGCGCTGGTGGTCCTGTTCTCGCTGCTCAGCTCCTTCGGCGGACGGCGACGACGTGGCTGCGTGGGCTGTATTCCCATTCCGATCCCCGGACCGCCCTCGGGAGGGTGGCACAGTGGTGGCGGATTCGGTGGTGGTTTCGGCGGTGGTGGGGGTGGCGGGTTTGGTGGATTCGGCGGTGGTGGCGGATTCAGTGGCGGTGGTGGCGGCTCCAACTGGTGAACAGATCCATGGCACGTGCTTCGATGTCTCTCGATGATCTTGTCCAGCAGCTTCGCCAGGTCCACGGTGACGCGCTGAAGGCGGTGGTGCTGTACGGGTCGGCGGCCAGCGGTGAGCAGATCGTCGGGTACTCCGACTTCAATGTGCTCGTCATCGTCTCGTCGATCGACGTAGCGCAGATGCGCAGTCTCGGGCAGACCATGCGCGCCTGGGCTGACGCGGGCAACCCGCCGGTCCTCGTGCTCACCGAGCAGGAGTGGCTGCGTTCGGCGGACATTTTCCCGATGGAATACGCCGACATTCTCGAACGACATCGGTTGCTGCACGGCATGCTCGCGCTGACCGAGTTGGTGGTGGACGTGCCGCATCTGCGCTTGCAGACGGAACAGGAAGCGATGGGCAAGTTGCTGCGGCTGCGGCGCGGCGTGATGGTGGCCGGTACCGACGCGGCGCGGCAGACCGATCTGCTGCGCTCCAGTTATAGCGCGCTGCTCGTGATCTTTCGCGCCGTCCTGCGCCTGCATGGAGTAAAGCCCGAGCGCGACGCGACGCGCGTGATCCAGGATGTGGCCGCGCGATGCGGCTTCGATCCCGCGCCGTTCACGACGGTGTCGGCGTTGGTGCGCGGTTCGGCCTTGTCGAACGGTGAGGCGGAAACCGTGCTGGCGGGGTATGTACGCGGCATGGACATTCTTGTCGAATATCTCGATCGATTCACGCCGCCCACAGCGGCACCCGAAGTCGTTTCCCCAGACCAATCATGAGGAGCCCCATGGTCCCCACGCAGCTTTCGCCACGGCCGTCCAGTCTGTTCTCCTGGTCACGCTTCGCTTCGCGAGCGACCTCACGTGCGCGCGTGCTCGCGATCGCCCTCGCGCTGCCGCTCGGCATGAACGCCTGCGGCTACAATACGATTCAGTCGTACGACGAACAAGCCGCTCAGGCCAAGCAGAACATCGATGCGCAGCTGCAACGGCGCGCCGACCTGATTCCGAATCTCGTGAACACCGTGAAGGGATTCGCCGCACAGGAAAGCGAAGTGCTCACGGCGGTCACGCAGGCGCGGGCCGGGCTCGTTGGCGCGTTGCAGAAGCCGGGCGGCTCCGATCCAGCGGAACTGGCCAATGCCAATCAGCAGCTCACGACGTCACTCAGCCGCCTCGCGGTGACCGTCGAGGCGTACCCGGAGCTCAAGTCGAACGAGAACTTCCTGCGGTTGCAGGATGAACTCACCGGTACGGAGAATCGCGTCGCGGTGTCACGCACCGACTACAACGGGGCCGTGCGGCTGTACAACGAGTACATCCGCAAGTTTCCGGCGGTCATGACGGCGAAGGTCACCGGCGCCAAGCCGCGCACCTATTTCGAAGTGACCGACGCCGCGTCGCGCGCGGCGCCGACCGTCGACTTCAAGAAGTAATCGCGGGTCGCCCCGTTACATCTTGTTCTTTTCGTAGAGCAGGTTGCGCGGGGCGACACGCCACTCGTACCAGCGAGAGACCGGAACGCCACCGTTCACTGCGGGATCGCTCCGGTCACTGCGCATCTGCGTTCGAATGCGAATACCCATGACATCATTGCCGTCGTTCGTGGTATCGGCGTCGAGACCATCGTAGGTCGGATGCTCGGCGCCGGACACGAACACGAGCCGGCTCGTGAACGCCTGAACGCCGCTAGCCATCACATCGCCATCGGGTGCTCCGGTCGACTTCAGCCGTTGGGCGCGCATCAGCTCCTTCGATGCCGCGTTGCGCCAATACATCACCACGTTCAGCCGCTGAATCGTGGTGCCGGATCGCGCCAACAGAATGCTGTCGATGCCGGCAGGGCGGTTCACCAAGCGGGTCGCCGGTAGAAACTGAATACGGAACAGCGAGCTGCTCTTGTTTGCCACGCTGGTTAGCAACAGTAGCCGGCGCGTTGTGCCCACCTGCAGTCGTACGAGATCGCCTGCCTTCAGCTCGTAGGCACCACCGACCTTGTTGAAATCGATGCACGTGGCACCGCACGTGCCCCCGGGCGGATAGTTCGGGAGCGTGTCACCGTCGTCGAAGATCGGATAGACCGGTGCCTCGTCTGGCTCGAAGGGTACCGAGAGCACCGAGACGGTATCCCCAGTGGCACCGAGCGCCGAGAAGACCGGCGTTCCTACCATGGCGATCCCCGCCTCCTGCACGTCGCGGGCAAGCGAGAGGCCGACAAATCGTGCGCCGCGATCGACGCCTTCACGGACGGTCCAGGAACGACGCGTTTGCCAGCTGCTGAGCGAAAAGGCCGTGGCCGATCCGATCACCACCATGCCGATCGTCATCGATATCAAAACTTCGGCCAAGGTGAAGCCGCGACGTGCGCGACGTTGCGTGGTGTGTTCGGTACGCATTAGGGCGCTCCGGAGAGACCGTTGCCGCGGAACAGCAACGTGGTGAGTGACACGGGAGTCGTTGCGCGCGGAAAGTCCACCTTGACATCGATCTGCACGAGATTCGTCCGCGTGACAGTGACGGTCATGGAACGGGTATAAGGGCCACCCGCGTCTGGGGTGCCATCGGCGCCAAGTCGAACCGCTGATTCGGTAGTCACCAGCCATGGGTCACGAGTACGCACCTGTTCGAGGTACGACCGACCGATGGCGATGGCATTCGTGCGGTTCTGCGCCAGCGTCTGGAGCTTGATCGTGCTGGCGTTGGCGCTGGCGAGCGACGAGAGGCCAACGGCGAGCAGGATGATTGCAACGATCATCGAGACGAGCGTAAATCCGCGGTGCACCGCGGCGCCGGTGGGCGTGCGGCGATGACGTGAGCGGCGATGACGTGACCGAGGGGGATTCATTTCCAACCTCCGCTCAGCTTGTAGGTCCAGAACCGGACGTTTCCGGACGGCGTTAGCTGAATAGCGACGACCGCGTAGGGATCGTTTTCGTTGGCGAGATAGACCACGCCGCGCGTTCCCATCGGCATCGTCAGGCCACGCGAATCGAACTCGATGCGTCCATCGGGAAAGGTGACCGCCCCCGACGAAGCGTCGCCGGGGATCGCGCCCGCCGCGCCGCGGCTGTACTGGACGCGAGCCGGGAGCTCTCGCACGCCGAAGCCATGCAGTGCTTGCCACTCTGCATCCGACTCGACGATGGTGCCGTTGCCGTCGTCGTCCAGATACCCACCATACTTGCGCGTGTCCAGGTTGAACGCGACGCGTACCATTTCCCGCGTCGAGAGGGCGCGAGTGCGGGCCACGTCGAGGTCCTGTGCGAGCTGGATACCGGCGAGCTGTACTTCAGTAGCCTCGGAGACGCGGAACTTGGGCAGAATGATCGCCATCATGATGCCGACGATCGCGACGACCGCCAGCAGTTCGATGATGGTGAAGCCGCGACGAGCGCGGGTGGACGTATCATGTGACATACGGATCCCGGGGAAGCCCCGATAGTACAGTGAAGCGGTCAGTACAGCGGTCGGAACGCGGTCTGAAGCACGGTGCCGACCGACGGGGTACCCGGCGGAAGCCGCTCGGGAAATCGGAAGTTCACGTCGAAGCTCCACTGTCGGGTGGGCGCCGAGTAGTAGGCGCCACCACTCGTGGTGTTGCCCCAGAGTCCCGTCACGAAGCGACTTTGGTAGAGCGACACCAGCGAGCCGGTGTATCTGAGCGTCCTGCCGCTGCCCCAGTTCTCCAGAAACCGGGGAAAGTTTTCCAGGCCACCGCCGTACGGCGGCGCCCCGCAGCCGGCGCGTGCGTAGTCGCACGGCGTCGCGGAGTGTCCAGCCAACAACGCGGCGTTCACCGTCGTCAGGGCGCTCGCTGCCCGCTGAACGGGCGTGATTTGCAGCGAGTCGCACCATCCGGCGCCGGCGCATGCTGTCATGGCCAGATTGGGAGGATTGGACAGAAAGGTGATGGCGTCACCCATAATGGCGGCGGGGCGCCAGACGGTCGTGTTGTAGTCGCCCAGCACGTACATCGGGCGCTCAGTCACCATGGAGAGGCCACCCGTGTCCGCCGACGTCGCCGGCATCGGCAACCGCCCGCCGGCGCGAAGCCGCACGGCGACGAGATCCCGATTCGTGCTGCCGCCGACGTTGGTGAAGTTGAGGTAGATGATGCGCGGCGCTCGTGACGCCCTCGACGCGTCGCTCCAGAGGCGCAACTCGTCCATGCGGATATCGAGCAGATCAGGACTCAGGTCTTCACGGCCGTCGTAAAATGCGTTCGTGCGTGCGCGGAAAATCTTCGCGCAGTCGGCGGCGTTGGGCGCCTGAAGGCCGCCTGAGCGTTCGTTCGTCATGTACATCGCCGTGCAGAGTGATGCATCCCGCAACGCTTGGGTTGGCAGGTCGAACACCGACGCGTCGATGGTGATGTACCAATCCGACTTCCACGCCATCTTCACGTCCTGCACCATCGGGCTGTCGCCGGCACTCCGCGGCTGCACCAACGTGACCGGCGGCACGCTCGCCGGCAGCGGGAGCTTGAGCGGCCGCACACCATGCGCCTTCGACATCAAGCGGCCGTTGAACCGTAGTTCGCTGCGCATCTTGAACGACGGCTCCGACAGACTGCGCGAGTCGAAGTCGAGCAGAACGGCCGTTCCCGCGATGTTGTTGATGCGGACACCATTCAGTCGGTTGTTGGTGTCCTTACGATTCCAGAACACGCTGTCCGGCGTCGTGATATTGCTCTGGAAGGTGGCGCTGTTCGACGACAGATACAGACTGCCGTTGGTGTGTACCCACCCGGCGAACGTCATCGGCGCTCCGGGCAGGATCTCGAGGTCGTCCTCGTAGAACACGCCGAACTGGAAGAGCGGAATCGTCTGGGCGTTCACCGACAACACGGCGGTCGCCTTGTTGCCCGACGTATCGCGCGCCGAAACCGTGATGTCGATCGGCTGATTCAGCGAATAGAGACCGGAGAACGGACCGGCCGTAATGGTGCGCGACACAGGGGCGCCGGTGGTTCGCGTCGTCTGCGTCATGCGATAACCGGTGATCTCCGGCTTCGTGATCGCGGCGATGTCTTCGCCATTGATGATGCCGTCCTGCATCGCGGCATCGAGCTGCGACATGATGTCGTCGGCACCGCCCTCCGCCGCGTACGACGCGCGGGCACCGCGGTAGTCGGCATTCGAGGTACGGGCGATCGTCGTGACGGCCGAGAGTCCGGCGAGCACGATGATCGCGAACATCACGAGCATGAGCAGAACGACTTCGAGCGCGAAGCCCCGCCGCGAGCGGATCAACCGGGGCCGGGGACCGCGTGCGCCCGGGGCAGGTACA
The DNA here is from genome assembly GCA_038210005.1 of Gemmatimonadales bacterium. Taxonomy (GTDB): domain Bacteria; phylum Gemmatimonadota; class Gemmatimonadetes; order Gemmatimonadales; family Gemmatimonadaceae; genus Gemmatimonas. The sequence goes on along the minus strand of JBBQXC010000012.1, from coordinate 1,880 downwards.
GGCAACGGCACGCGCGGTTGTGGAATCTGAATCGGCATCATCATGAGACTACCTCTGGCTTAGGATCGGTACGCCAGAGGAAGTACGATCATTCCATCGCGAAAGTAATTTCACCGATGGAGACAGGTCGCTTGGTGAACGAAACAGGCTGTCTTCTGTGACGGTCACCTGCGGCGGTGTAATACAACCGCCGCTGGTGTGACGACTAGCTGCCCACGGGCGCGGTCGGCGGCGCAGGTCGGGGAAACACGCCCTCGCCCTTTTGCACGCGCCAGCCGGCTGGTTCGAGCAGTGCCAAGGCATCGATCCGCTGCGCGGTCGCGGAGCCGGGCGCACCGAGTTGCGTCCACACGGCCTCGACCTTGGTGGGCATGAACGGCGTGAGGAGCACGGTCTGCCGGGCGATACGCCGGATCAGCGAGGCCAGAATCTGCTCGAGTTCGGCCCGGCGCGCCGGATCCTTGGCCACCGCCCATGGCGTCGTCGCCGCCGTGTATTCGTTCGCGCGCGCCGTCATGCGCGACACCGCGGCCAGCCCCTCGTGCAGCAGCCAGCCGCGCGTGCCGTTCATACCGGCGTGATACGCGGCCACGTCGGCGTCATCGTCGAACTCCGCATCAGGGCGGGGCGCCGAGGGCACGATACCATCGAAGTACTTCTCCACCATCGCGATCGCGCGGCTCGCGAGATTGCCGAACGCATTGGCGAGATCACTCGTGTACCGCTCTTCGAAGCGCTCCCACGAGAAGTTGCCGTCGCTGTCAAACGGGACTTCACGCAGCAGCACGTAGCGGAACGCATCGGCACCGTAGCGGTCGATCGCTTCACCGAGGTCGAGCTTCACACCGGCGCTCTTCGAAAACCGTTCGCCGCCGAGTTGCACGAACCCGTGCGCCCACACCTGCTTCGGTAACGGCAGTCCCGCCGCCTCGAGCATCGCCGGCCAGATCACCACGTGAAAGCGCGTGATGTCCTTGCCGATGATGTGCAGGTCGGCCGGCCAACGCTGCTCGTAGCCGGCGTCGGGGAAACCCGTTGCCGTGAGATAATTCGGCAGCGCGTCGAACCACACGTACGTGCCCTGCGTTTCTCCGTTGGACAGCACCAGCGGGAACGGCACGGCCCAGTCGAGACGGGCGCGCGACGCCGAAATGTCGTCGAGACCCTGCGCGAGCAGTCCGAGAATTTCGTTGCGACGGCTCTCCGGTTCGATGAACGACGGATTTGTGGCCAGCAGATGCTGCAGAAACCCCTGATACTTCGACAACCGGAAGAACCAGTTGCGCTCTTCGACTTCTTCGAGCGTGCGCGTGGGATGCAGCACGCACGTTCCCTCGACGACGTCGGCGTCCTGCTTGAACGCTTCACAGCCCACGCAATACATGCCCGTATAGGAGCGCTCATAAAAATCGTCCGGATTCCGCTCGGCGATCATCCGGATCAGTGCCTGCACGCCGGCCTTGTGGTGCGGCTCGGTGGTGCGGATGAACTGATCGTACGAAATACCGAGTCGGGCCCAGATCGCCTGAAAGCGCGCCGCGATCTCATCGGTGAAGGCCTGCGGTGCTACGCCTTCCTTGGCCGCCGTCTGCTGCACTTTCTGGCCATGTTCGTCCATGCCGATCAACAGGTGTACGTCGTCGCCGCACATGCGACGATAGCGCGCGATCACATCGGCGCCGATCTTCTCCAGGGCATGTCCCACGTGTGGATCGCCATTCGCGTAGTCGATGGCGGTAGTCAGATAGAATCGCGGCACGTCCGGCTTACTCCTCGTTGTCATCGCCATCATCGCCGCCATCCGGCGGCAATCCGTCCTGATCGGACTGGCGTCGCTGCTCCGCTGCCCGAAGACGCCGGCCGCCGCGCCGGCCACGGCG
>JBBQXC010000011.1:0-47237 GCA_038210005.1 Gemmatimonadales bacterium | reverse complement strand
TTCGAACTGCTCGGCATCCGCCTATAAGCGCCGACGCTGTACCCAGTAGCGTGCACGCGTCAACACCACGCAACGCGCGGCCGGGTAACCGCTTACGCGCATTCTTCTCCACCGAACTTCGGGTTAGCGTATAAGGCGACGTTGGACCATGTCCGCTGCTCACTCAGCACACACTCCGGGCTCTGGCACCCCGGTTCGACTCGGCCGCGCCACTGCTCCGGCGAGCGCAGAAGCATGCACAACTGGTTTGGTGTGTTCCTGGCGCGATGTGATATCCGCCAGCATCGCACCTGCTGTTGCACGTCCGCCGGCACCCGGTCCCTGAAACACCAGCGACCCCGCCGTTTCGCTCTCTACCACGATGCGATTGAACGGGCCTGACACCCGAGCCCACGCGTCGTTGCTCGTAACACGCGTGGGGAGAATGCGCGCCACAAGCTCGTCGCCTTCTCGCGCGCAGCTGGCGATGAGTTTCACGCGATCGCCTTCGAGAGCCACGCGGGTTGCCCACGCGGCCGTCTCCGCATCGATGCCGCGGCGCGTTACCTTGAGCGTGGCCGGGTCCACGCCGAAGCACAGCCACGCCAGAATGCGTAGCTTGTCCTCCGCGTCTTGGCCGGAGAGGTCACGCGTAGGATCGGCCTCCGCGTAGCCCAAGCGCTGCGCGGTGGCGACGGCCTCGGCCAGCGATGCGCCTTCGGCCACCTGCTCGAGCACGTAGTTACTCGTGCCGTTCAGAATGCCGCTCACTTTCATGATGCCCACTCCCGCCGCGCCGCTGCGCACGCAGCGGACGATCGGAATCGCGCCGCACACTGCACCTTCGAAATCGAGCCGAGTGTCGGTGATGCGTGCGAGTGCGGCCAGCGCCGAGCCACGTTCACCGAGCAACGCCTTGTTCGCGGTCACGACGCGGATGCCGCGTCGCAGTGCCGTTTCCACCAACGTGCGCGCCGTCGTCGTGCCACCGATGGCTTCCACCAGTACGTCGATGTCATCATTGAGCAACAGCGACGGGTCGGTGATACAGGCCTCCGGTGCCGCGATACCGCGCGCGATCGCAAGCGCGAGCGCGGGTCGCGGACGTTCGGCATGACGCACTAGTACGCGCATCACGTGAATCGGCTGTGCGTCTTCGTGTTGCTGTCCGCCATGCCGCTGCGCGCGTTCACAGAACAGTTCGAGCAGACTTCCACCGACGTGACCGCAGCCCGCGAGCGCCATGCGCAGGGGACGCACACGCGGAGTCACCGCCGGCACGATCGGCGTCGTTGTATCGACGGCGACCGGTGCGTCCGATGCGGCGCGCAAATCCGACTCGTAGAGCGCCTTCGCGATCACCGCCGATACGCGGTCTACTTCCAGCAGAAACGCATCATGGCCATGCACCGACGGAAGTTCTACGTACGTGGCCTTTGCTGCCGTCGTCCATTCGCGCACGCTCTCGGCGGGATACAGTAAGTCACCGGGAACGCCCACGCCGATCAGCCGGCCTCCAACAGCCGACAACGCAGCGGACAGCCCGCCGCGATCACGTCCGACATCATGCTCATCCATTGCATCGATCAACGCGCCATAGCTTGTGGCGTCGAAGCGTGCGACCAGTTTGTCTCCGTGCATCTCAAGCCAGTCGCCAACCTGAAACGTGTCATGCGTGCTGCGCGTCCGTCCGAAGCGCCGCTCGAGTCCTTCGGGCGTGCGGTAGCTGAGCATGCCGACCATGCGCGCTAACGCGAGGCCTTCGCGTACGCCGCCCAGTGCGATGGCGCGCCGCATGATCACGTTCCAAGCGATACCCTGTGCGGTTTGTGCGGCGGGCGCCGCCAGCACGACGGCTGATCGAACACGCGCGGGGAAGCTCGCCGCGAACTCCAGCGTCACCATGCCGCCCAGCGACCCGCCACACACCAGCAGCGGCGCGCCAACGTCGAGGGCATCGAGTAGTCGCGCTAGTAGCGACGCCTGATCGCGGGTATTGAAGGGCGGCAGTGCGTCGGGATTGTCGTCACTCGGTCCCGTCGTGCCGTCGCAGCCGCCGAGCAGGTTCGCGCAGAGCACGGCATGGCGCGTGGGATCGATCGCCGCATTGGCGCCGATCACGCCCTTCCACCAGTCGCTGGCGTGCGTCGTACCCGTCAACGCATGAATGACCAGCACCACGTTGTCGCGCTCCGCGTTGAGTGTACCCTCAAGCCGATAGCGCACGTCGACGCGGTCCACACGGTCGCCGCGCTCCAACATAACGTCCTGAAAGCTGATCGTCTCATCGTGCACCGGCCACGGTCGACTCGAAGGCAGGATGCTCATGCGGCGTGCTCGCTCCGCTGTGGGCCGGCGATGGTGGTACGGCTGGCGTCGGCGGTGACAGCCGCAGCCAGCGCACGATCGAGATCGGCAATCAGATCGTCGGCATCTTCGAGGCCGATCGAGAGGCGCACGAGGTCGGGCGTGACACCGGCCGCGCGCCGTTCGGTCTCGCCGAGCTGCTCGTGGGTGGTGGTCCACGGATGAATCACCAGACTCTTGGCGTCACCAACGTTGGCGAGCAACGAGAAGAGCTTCGCCTCTACGATGAAGCGTCGCGCCGCCGCCTCGCCGCCGCACACCCCGAAGGTGAGCACACCGCCGAAGCCTCCCTTCAGATGCGCGACGGCCTGACGATGCGTTTCATGCGAGGCTAGGCCGGGGTAGCGTACCCACGACACCGACGGGTGCGACTGCAGGAACTCGGCGACCTTGAGCGCATTTGCGCTGTGCTGACGGATCCGCAGCGGCAGCGTCTCAAGGCCCTGCAAGAACAGGAACGCGTTGAACGGCGACAGCGCAGCGCCGATGTCGCGGAGCAGCAGGACCCGCAGCCGCACCGCGAAGGCGATGTTCGCGCCGTTCACGTTGCCGAACGCTTCGGAGAAGCGCAGGCCGTGGTACGCGGGCTCGGGGTCGTTGAAGAACTTCCGGAAGCGCGCGGTCGCGCCCCAGTCGAAGCGTCCGCTGTCGATGATCACACCGCCGATGGACGTGCCATGGCCGCCGATCCACTTGGTCGCGCTGTGCAGCACGATGTCGGCACCATGGTCGATCGGGCGCGTGATGATGGGCGCGAAGGTGTTGTCCACCACCAGCGGCACGTTGAAGTCGTGCACCAACTTGGCGAGTGCGGTGAGATCGGGCACGTCGAGCGCGGGATTCCCGACGGTCTCCACGTATACGGCCTTCGTGTTCTCGTCGATCGCGGCAGCAACGGCCTTGTGATCGTGGATGTCCACGAAGCGCGTGCGGATACCGAGCCGAGGCAGGGTATGTGTGAGCAGGCTCACCGTGCCACCATACAACGACTGCGACGCCACGATGTTGTCGCCGGCCTCGGCGAGGTTCAACAGCGCGAGTGTCTGTGCGGCCTGTCCGCTAGCCACGGCCACCGCGGCAACGCCACCCTCGAGCGCCGCGATGCGCTGCTCGAATACGTCGGTGGTCGGGTTGTTGATGCGGGTGTAGATGTTGCCGAAGGCGCGCAGGCCGAACAGATCGGCCGCGTGCTCGGGGCTGTCGAACACGAAGGAACTCGTCTGGTAGATCGGCACGGCGCGGGCACCGGTGGCACCATCCGGCTTCTCCTGGCCCACGTGCAGGGCGAGGGTGTCTACGGCGAGGGGACGAGCGGTTGCAGCAACGGAATCGGACATCGTGGCACTCTCCAAGAGGGGTGAGTGCCGCCGAACAACACGAACGCGCCCGGGCGGATAGATGGCCGCCGGGCGCTGTCGCAGTTTAGCTCCTTGTTTTACGTGGCGGCAATCGGCGGCAAATCACCACGGAAGAGACACCGGCTGCCGCAAAGCGGACGCCGAGAGCGCTTCACCTTCAGTTTTTTTGTTCGATGTACGCGGACGGCCAGCCTGACACGACCGACCCGAAACCACTGACGGCCTGCGCCGATTTCTCGTCGCAGGCCGTCAGGACCTCGACTTAGACGGATCGTCAGTGCCACCGGCACTGAGTGCACGGCCCGTCAAATCGGGGAAACCGCCACGCACAAATCAGTATCGTCCGGTTCGGCGCAATCTGCAACCCCTGCGATCCGGGAATCGCTCAGGTTGACTCTACTCCTGCAATTACGCGGAAGGTATCGCGGGCGATCAGCAACTCCTCGTCGGTGGGTACGACCCAAGCGGCCAGCGTCGAGCTGTCGGTCGAGAAGCGGCCTTCGCGCCCATCGGCCAGCGAGTCGTTGGCGCTCGGGTCCACGTGCAAGCCAGCCCACTGCAGCCCATCGCAAATCCGACGACGAATCTCCGCCGAGTTTTCGCCGATGCCGCCGGCGAAGACGATGGCAACCGCACCACCCATCGCTGCGAGATATGCGCCGATGTATTTGCGGGCGCGGTAGCAAAAGATCTCGATCGCCAAGCGTGCACGACGGTCTTCGTGCTCGTGCGCTTCAGCCAGCAGGTCACGCATATCGTTCGTCAGCCCGGAAACGCCGAGCAGTCCCGACTGGTTGTTCAGCATCGCCTCGACCTGAGGCAGCGTGAGTCCTTCCTTCGCCGCGATGTAGTCCAGAAGCGCGGCGTCGATGTCGCCCGAACGCGTGCCCATCACGAGCCCTTCGAGCGGCGTGAAGCCCATGCTGGTGTCGATCGACTGACCACCCTTGATCGCGCAGGCCGAACAGCCGTTACCGAGATGCAGCGTCACGATGCGCACGTCGGCGTGGTCGCGACCGGTCAGCGTGCGCCAGCGGTACGCGATGGAGCGATGCGACGTGCCATGAAATCCGTAGCGACGCACTTTGTGCCGGCGGTACAACGGATACGGAATCGCGTACAGATACGCGTGCTCCGGCAGCGTGTGATGGAACGCCGTGTCGAACACCGCCACCTGCGGAACTCCGGCGCCCAGTGCCGCTTGTGTCGCTTCGATGCCGCGCAAATTGTGCGGGTTGTGCAGCGGCGCGAGTTCGATCGTGTCCTCAATGCCGTGCAGTACGTCGCGGTCGATCGCGACGCTACTGCGGAATCGCTCGCCGCCGTGCACCACGCGGTGGCCCACCGCATGCAGCTCACTTCGACTGGTGAGACCCGTGCCGCTCTCCGCCGACGTCACGAACCCCACCAGCCAGTCCACCGCGGCACGAAGATCGCGCAGCGGAGCGGTGCGCGTGCGTGACACGCCGTCGCCGCCACGAATCGTGATGATCGACTCACCGCCGATTCGCTCGATCTGTCCGCGGATCAATCGTTCGTCGCGGTCGCCGCTGATACGATCGGCGTCGGTCACGACGACCTGGAACTTGAGCGTCGCCGAGCCGACGTTGAGCACGAGAACGTTCACGGATGCACGCGCCTGGTCAATGAAGAGATCACGACGTCGATACGAATCAGAACGGCTTGTAGAGGGCCATATATACGGCTACGCCAGCCAGCAGCGGAAGCACCAGCAGGAACGGCTTGGCGAGCCCCGGACGACGGTACGGCATGAGCACCACCGCACTGAGGATCACCCAGACGATGATCTTGACCCACAGCCAGCCCGGAAAGTTGGCGCCGTGCATGAAGCCCATGCGCGCTAGCATGCCGAAGCCTCCCACGAGAATCAGCAACGCACCAAGGCCGTGAATTGAACCGATCAGCGGACGGGTCGTACTGGTGGCCGTGGTGCCGCCGTTGGCGGCGTGCGTTGCGACGCCACCGATGGCGACGAACAACAGGGCGATGCCGATGATGTGCAGAACTTCGTAAAAGTCGCGTGGAAACATGCGTGTGGTCAGTTGGTGGAGCGAGCGAGCACGGGCTCGTGCACATCGAAGCTCGCGATCGTTTCCGGCGAGAGACGCCGGTAGCTCTCGAGCACACGCCCGAGCGCCTGTTGCGCACTCTCGCCGACGGCTGAGAGGTGCCCCATCTTGCGGCCGCCTCGTGCCCCGGCCTTGCCGTACAAATGCAAGCGCGTCCCCTTTACGTCGAGCGCATGGGTCGTGCGCGGCGGCTCGTGTTGCAGCCACACTTCGCCGAGCAGATTCACGATCGCCGACGGCGCGTGCACCTCGGTGCTGCCCAGCGGCAGATCGCACACGGCGCGCACCAACTGTTCGAACTGGCTGGTGGCAAGCCCGCGTTCACTGTGGTGATAGGTGTTGTGCGGACGTGGTGCGAGTTCGTTCACCAGCAGTTCGCCATCGGTGGTCACGAAGCATTCCACCGCCAGTAGGCCCACGATGCCGATACGCTCGGCGATCGATGTCGCGAGTGCCTGTGCCTTCGCCGTCATGGCGTCGCTGATCACGGCAGGGATCACGGCCCACGTGAGAATGCCGCTCGTGTGGTGATTGCGTGACGGCGGATACACGGCCATCGCGCCGCCCGGCCGACGCGCCACCATCACGGAGATCTCGTAGTCGATCGCCACCATCTTCTCCACGAGACAGGCGCGGCTCCCGAGGGCGTCCCACGCGTCGGCGGCCTGTTCAGCCTCGCGCAAGCGCACCTGACCACGTCCGTCATAGCCACCGTGCGTGGACTTGGCGATGCACGCGCCATGCGCGCGGACCGCCGCTTCCACATCGGCGGCAGACGTGGCCGCCACGAACACGCCGAGCGGGAATCCCCGCGCCTGAAGCCACTGCTTCTGACGGATGCGATCCTGAATGATGTAGACGGGCGCACGTCCCGGACGCAGCTCGGTATACGCGGCGACCGCGTCGAGTACGTCGGGATGGATCTGCTCGATCTCGAGCGTCACGACGTCGCAGCCTTTCGCGAGTTCAACCGCCGCGGTGATATCGTCGAACGGCGCGGTGATCGTACGCGACGCTACCGCGCGCGACGCACACATGGCATCGGGATCGAGCACCTGAATGTCGTAGCCCATGGAACGCGCCGCGAAGGCGGTCATGCGTCCCAACTGTCCACCACCGAGAAATCCGATGGTGGCTCCGGGAAGAATCGGCGTCACGTCGCCGAGGGAATGAAGTCGTTCGGCGCGATAGCGTTCGGCGCGATAGCGTTCGGCGCAGCCAGCGGACGGGATAGTGCTTCGGTGGCCTTGGCCGCGCGGCGGCTCGCCAGCTTCTCGCGCAGCGATGCATCGCTGGCGGCGAGAAGCTGGGCCGCGAACAGGGCGGCATTCGACGCGCCCGGTTTGCCGATGGCGAACGTGGCCACCGGTACGCCGGCCGGCATCTGCACGATGCTCAGCAGCGCGTCCATACCGTTGAGCGGCGTGGCCACTACGGGCACGCCCAGCACCGGCACCAAGGTCTTCGAGGCAAGCATCCCGGGCAAATGGGCCGCACCACCGGCGCCGGCGATGATGACCCTCAGCCCGCGCGGATACGCCGTTTCGGCGTACTCGAACAGCCAGTCGGGGGTGCGATGCGCCGACACCACGCGCGCTTCATAGGGGATACCAAGCTCGGCGAGAATCTCGCAGGCCGGGGCGAGCGTGTCGAAATCGCTCGCGCTACCCATGACCACGCCGATCAGCGGCGTGGTGGCGGCAGCGATCGAGCTGTCGGCAGCAGCGTTCACGTGCACTCCGTAAAGGGGATCGGTCGCCCCCGTTCGACTGTTACGAGGGCACTCGGATATCCAAAGTTACGCGCGCACGTGACCCCTTCCAACCCTGTGACACCTATCCGTGAGCCCCCCCCATTCCCTATCGCAGCAGCGCGGCCAGAAACTCGTCGTCGTTGAAGGCCCGACCGCCCCGCACCGGGCCCATGCGCACGATGACCAGCTCCTGCGACGGGATGAGGTACAAGCGTTGCTTGCCGGCACCGGCCGCCATGACCAAATCTTGTGGGAGCCAGCCGGCACTTGCCGCCCGGTTTTCGGCGTCTCCGCCGCGTCGCTGCGCGGCCCGTTGCTTGAGCCGTTCAAGCACTCGGCCGCGAGTGCTATCGGTGCCGCCATCGTCGGTGCCGATGCCTGGGGCGCCCATGGCTGGATTGGTTTGGAAGGCAGCGCCCCGAAGCCACCAAGTCATGCCATAAGCCGGGTTGACCGAACTCGGACGGAACAGCTGCGCAACCAGGTCGGCTGGCAGGATGCGCGCGCTGCCATGAACACCGCCTCGGCGAATCATCTCGCCGAACGTAGCCCAGTCCCGCGCGTTCATGGCGGCGCCACCAGCCAATTGCGGCTTGCCGTCGCCGCACTTCATCCGCCATTCCACTTTCACGCCGAGCGGGGCCAGCACGCGACGATCGAGATACTCATCGAAGCGCTCACGTGGGTTGGCCCGTTCGATCGCCGCCCCCATGGTGATGAACGGATACGGTCCGTATCGGAAACGTGTACCCGGCTCGGCGAGTGAGGGCGCGGCCACGGCATCGGCCCACGTGGAGCGGGGGCTGCCGCAGCCCGTGCCCGGATTGCCTGTCTCGATGCCACTCTCCAGCGACAGCAGTTCCCGCGCGGTTACGCGCGACTTCCGTGCGTCGGACTTCCACTCAGTCAGCAACTCCGCTATCGGCGCATCGAGGCGCAACAGGCCGTCGGCGACGGCCGCGATGGTCCCTACGCCCACAAAACTCTTGCTGCCGCTGGCGAGCATCATCGACCGCGATGCGCTCCCGCCATTGATGTACCGCTCGTGGATGATCCGCCCGCGATGCATCACGAGTACAACCTGTCCGTCAGTGCGCGACGCATATGCTACGGCACGTTCGAACTGCGCCGCACTGGGCATCTGCGCCGTGAGCGAGGGCGGGGCCAGGAACACAGTCGAGAGCATCCCGGCCATGATCGAGCCTAACGGGCAACGTGAGAAGCGTGTCATGACCGGTAGACGGGCTGGATGCACGTTGGTTAAGCGTGTCTGGACGGAGGCTGCGGTACCGAATGCCGGAGCGCAGATGCCAGCGACGCGTATAGGTCGGGTGTGTTTGGTTGACCGACGGCCCTCCGAGCCGCCGAGGTGGTCATCGCTTTCGCTTGTTCAATCCACTTCCGCGCGGTGATCAGCGGCGGAATCGCCCGAGTGAGTCGTTCTTTCGTATTCACGCGATCGAGCAGTTCACGAGGTTCTCAGGCGAACGCACGCTCAACTCACTGACGGACTGGCTCCCTCGCGCAACTGACCGTATTCCGGTCCGATACCGCTCACACCCCTCGGCTCTGCCTGGTTCTTCCATTTGGCGAGTTGCATCTCCGATCGTCCGGCGCGCATCGCGACTTCCCTGCGCCTTTCGGCTCACGTGCGCGAGAACTGCGTCGCGGTAACCCGGCGCCAGAAATACCACTCGCGCTGCCGCGTCCATCCTTCCGCGGCCGCGCGATCGTCTCCGAATGCACAGGCCGGCGACTCCGCAGTCACCGCGCGGAACGCATCATCGAACTCCGCCAGCAAATCCCGCGTTTCCGCGCTCGCCGGTCGCGCGCGCAACCGTTTGGCGATCTCGTGGCGTACGACCACGCGCTCCAGAATGTCGTTCCCCGAAGGATCCATCCGGTCGCCAAGCGCGCGCGCCAGCTCATCAACCTGGCGCGCCCACAGTGCCACCAGCGCCGGCAAGTTCACACGCTCGAGACTCACCGTACATCCATGACGCGCAACGCCTACTTCGCCGGTGGACCCACCACCGGCAGCCGCGCGGTGCCGCTCCATTCCTGAAACGAGCCGTCGAACATGCGCGCGTCTCGCCCAAGCATCGTCGACACAAACCACAGTAGCGTGGCCTGCTGCCCGATGTGGCAGTACGTGATGACGGGTTTACTCTGGTCCACCCCGGCGTCGGCGAACAATGTTTGGAGTTCGCTGACCGGCTTGAGGTAGCCGTTGGTACTCACGCTCGATAGCGGCACATTCACGGCCGTCGGCAGGTGACCCGCACGTGGGTAGCCGCCGCCGTCGCCATTGTAAAAGCGCGTCAGTCGCGCGTCCACGATGTGTCGTGTGCCGTCCTTCGTGGCCGCTTCCACCTGCGCGATGGTCGCTATGATATCCGGACGCAGCTTCGGCGTGAACGTGTCTGCCGATGCCATGGCGGGCGCGTTTGTCGTGACCGCGCGGTGCTCGCTCTTCCACGCCTGATAGCCGCCGTTCATCAGAGAGATGCGATCCATCGCTCCGAGATAAGCGAGCGTGATGAACACCCGTGTGGCCGACTGCAGCGCACCATCGTGCGGCACCACGATCACGCGCGTGCGGTCACCGATGCCGTTGCGCACGGCCCACGCGGTGAGCTGCTCGACACCGGCCATTTGCAAGCTCAACCCACCGGGCACCGTCGGCAGCGACACCTCATCGAGCGCGGTGTGACGACTTCCCGCGATGTGGCCGCTGTCGTACTGCGCCTTGGTGCCCACGTGCAGTATCACGAGATCGCGATCGTTCTGGTGCTCGGCCAACCAGGCGGTCGTCACGAGCATGTTCGCCGCGTTCGGGGTGGGCATGGCCCGAGGCGGCGCACGATGGCAGGCACTTGCCGCGATCACACTCGCGCCCATGAGGGCGGCGGTCAGGAGACGGTGCATCATGGCGTGATCACCGGCCGGCCACGTGCGTCGCGCACTTCTACCGGCGCGATGCCGGTGGCCTTGAGCGCGGGTTCGATCGTTGCGCGATCACCCGCAATCACGATCGTGAGTTTTGACGGATCGAGATACTTGTTTGCCACGCGCTGCGCGGACTGCACCGTGACCGAACCGATGCCGGCGTTGAACGCGCCGAGCGTGGTGAGCGGGAGGCCGTACGGAATAAGCTGCGAGAGCTGCGCCGCGATGTCGCCGGTCGACTCGAAGTTCTCGGCGTACCCGAGCTGCAGGTATCGTTTCGCCTTGGCAAGTTCATCGGTGGGCAGGGGATCGCGAATCGCCTTCATCTCGCGCATAAACTCGATGAGCGCCGAATCCGTCTTGGCCGACACCACTTCCGCATTGGCGCGGAATGGACCGGCCTCCTTCCGCATGGTGAAGCTCGAGCCGGCACCGTAGGTGTAGCCCTTCCTCTCGCGCAGCGTGTTGTTCAGTCGCGAGGTGAACGACCCACCCAAGGCGGTATTCACGACCATCAGCGGGTAGTAGTCCGGCGTGCTGCGGGCCACACCGAGTCCGCCCAGGCGGAAGCTCGACTGCGCGGCCTTGGGCTTGTCCACGATATAGATCGTGGTCGCCTTGCCGCCGCCGCTGGCCGGCGCGGGCTTGGCGGCGAGCGCGGGCAGCGTGCCCCGTGTCCACGCACCGAAGGCGCGGCGCGCCAGCGCTTCCGCGTCGGCCACCGACAGATCGCCGACGATCACCAGCGTGGCGTTGTTCGGGCGGTACCACGACTTCCAGAACGCTTGCACGTCGTCGCGCGTGAGGCCGTCGGTGCTTTCCTTGGTGCCGATGGTGCTCTGGCCATACGGATGTGCCTCGCCGTACACCAGCGCCGCGAACGCGCGGTCGGCCATGGACGGTCCGCGATCCTGTTCCTGGAGCAAGCCCGTCGTGCGCTCGCTCTTCAGACGTAGGAACTCTTTCTCGGCGAACGTCGGGCGCAGCACGACATCGGCCATCAGGCCCATGGCGCTGTCGAGCGTGGCCTTGGTGGAGTGCATGGAGATCGTGCTCTGCTCGAATGCCGCGCCCGTGCGCAAGCCGATGGCCAGGAATCCGATCTGTTCGGCGAGACCGAGCGCATCACGGGTGCCGGCACCTTCGTCGAGTAGATTCGCCGTGAGCGTGGCCAAGCCGGCCTTGCCCATGGGGTCGGCCTCCGCACCCGTGCGAATCACCAGCGACGCGTCGACGACCGGAATCTCGTGCTGTTCCACGATCACGAGCTTGAGCCCGTTGGGCAGCACGCGTTCGGTGATGGTGGGCAGCGTGAGCGGCTTCGGCGCCGAGAGCGTTGGCGGCGTCGTGAAGGCCGAGGGCGCTGCCGGGGGTTGAGCGGGCAGCAGCGCCGGCGCCGACGCCAGCGACGCGAGCGCCATCAGTGTGCGGCGCATCAGCGGAGATCTCCTGCGGTCAATGCGAGGTCTTTCTTGCCTTCCGGCACGACAGTGAGCACGATCTTCGGCTGGCCCGCCAGATACTGCTTCGCGACGCGGTGGATGTCGGCGAGCGTGAGCGATTCATAACGCTCGAGGTCGTTGGCCATGAAGTCGGGCGTGCCCGTGAAGTAGTTGTAGTAGCTGAGCTGGGTGGCCTTGCCGAGCACACTCGACAGGCGATCGATGGTACTGGCGCGCATGCCGTTCTTCACGCGCGTCAACTCGCGATCGGTCACGCCACGATCGGCCACGTCGGCGATCACCTTGGCGATCTCCGCGTCGAGCTCGCGCGGATGGACGCCCGGTTTGGCCGTCGCGGTCAGCATGATCATGCCATCGAGCTTGCTCGAGCTGTTGCTCATGCCCACGTCCTGCGCGATCTGCTTTTCGTACACCAGCGTGCGGTACAGTCGTGAACTCTTACCGCCGGCGATGATGTCCGTGAGCGCATCGAGTGCCGCGTCGTCGGGGCTGAACGCTTTCACGCTGTGCCACACGTAGTACGCGCGCGGCAGCTGCACGCGGTCTTCCATCATCATCACGGTGTCCTTCTCGAGCGTCACCGCGGGCACGGTGGGACGCGCGATCTCCGCATTGCGCGGGATGTTGCCGAAGTACTTGCGTACCCACGTCTTCGCCGAGTCGGGGTTGAAGTCGCCGGCAATGGTGATCGTGGCGTTGTTCGGCGCGTAATACTGACGGAAGAAGTCGCTCACGTCGGTCACCGACGCCGCGCTCAGGTCGGCCAACGATCCGATCACCGGCCACGAATACGGATGATTCGGCGGAAACATCACCGGCAGAATCGTCTCGTAGGCGCGTCCGTACGGCACGTTGTCGGTGCTCTGCCGACGCTCGTTCTTCACCACGTCGCGCTGCAGGTCCAGCTTGTCCTTATCCATCGTGGGTAGCAGCCAGCCCATGCGATCGGCGTCGAGCCAGAGCATGAGGGGCAGGGCGTTCGATGGGCCGGTCTCGTAGTAGTTGGTGCGGTCGAAGGTGGTGGAGCCGTTGTTGCTGGCGCCGGCCGCTTCGAGCCATTCGTCGAACTTGCCCACGGGGACGTTTTGCGAGCCCATGAACATCACGTGTTCGAACAGGTGTGCGAAGCCGGTGCGACCGCGCTTCTCGTCGCCTGAGCCGACTTTGTAGAAATTCTCGACGGCAACGATCGGCACCGAGCGATCCACGTGCAGGATCACCTCGAGGCCGTTGGGGAGCGTGAACTTCTCGAAGGGAATAGTCGGCGCCTTTTGCGCGGAGGCGAGGCCGACGGGGGGCCCAAGCGCGAGCAGGCAGGCTGTCGTGAGGGAACCGACGCGATACCGCAGAGTCATGGTTCGGAAAGTCGAAGAGGGGTCACTGGTAGCGCTGGAAATGTACACAGACCACTTTGGCGCCATGGATATACACGCGCCTCAGGGGGTTGGTTACGCCGCCCGCCTTGGCCTCTTCTCCGGCACCATGTTGGTGGTGGGCGGCATCATCGGCTCGGGTATCTTCCTGTCCCCATCGGTGGTGGCGCAGCGGGTCGGAACCGCGCCGCTGACCCTCGCCGCGTGGGGCATCGGTGCCGTCGTGGCGATCATCGGCGGCTTCGTGTACGCCGAACTGGGGGCTCGGCGTCCGCAGGCGGGGGGCACGTATGTGTATCTGCGCGAGGCGTTCGGCACGCTGCCCGCGTTCCTGTACGGCTGGGCGCTGTTCCTGATCATGGCAACCGGGGCCATCGCCGCCGTGGCGATGACCGGCGCCAGCTATCTGGCCACACTGCTGGGATGGGCGCCCGAGCGCGCGCGGGCCATCGCCATCGCGCTGATCGTGGTCCTCACGCTGCTCAACGTGCTGGGCGTCAACATCGGCGCCACCACGGGCAACGTGCTGACCGTGCTCAAGCTCTCCGCCATCGCGATGCTGGTGGTCGCGGCACTGATCATGTCGCCCGCGAATGCGCTGCCCGTGCCCACGGTTGCCGCGGCACCTCTAGTACCGCCGCCGGGCATGGCCGCCACCGTTGTGGCGATGGGTGCGGCGCTGGTGCCCGTGCTCTTCTCGTTCGGCGGATGGCAACAGACCAACGCGGTGGCCGAAGAGCTGCGTGATCCCGCTCGCACGCTGCCGCGGGCACTTATTCTTGGCGTGCTGATCGTGGCCGCGACCTATCTGCTGGTGAACCTCGCCTATCTGCGCGCTCTTGGGGTGGAAGGACTCGCCGCCAGCAGTGCGCCGGCCGCCGATACGATGTTCGTGTATCTGGGCCCCGCTGGTCGCACCCTGATCACCTGCGGCATCGTGGCGTCCACCATCGGCTTTCTGGGTATGGTGATTCTGATGTCGGCGCGTGTGTATCAGGCCATGGCCGCCGATGGGTTGTTCTTCCAGCGCATGGCCGCGCTGCATCCCAAAACGCGCACGCCGGTGGTGGCCTTGGTGGCGCAAGGTGCCGTGGCACTGGTCCTGCTGCTCACGGGTACCTACGGCCAGTTGCTCGACTACGTGGTGTTTGCTGATTGGATCTTCTTCGGCTCCACGGCCGCGACGTTGTTCGTGCTGCGCAAGCGCGACGCGCGGCAAAACGCTGCGCGGCAGGAATCGACGTCTGTGGTGAAGGCACCGGGCCATCCGTTCACCACGCTGATCTTCATTGCGGCGGCCATCTACGTCGTGATCGGTTCGATCATCTCGAACCCCGGCAATGCCGCGCGCGGCGCCGGACTCCTCGCGCTGGGCGTGCCGGTGTATCTGTACTGGAACGCCCGCCGCACGTCGTCGCGTCCACCCAAGGCATCATGACTGACAATGCACCCGTCACGGCCTGTGTCGCCGCGCTGTACCTCCATCCGCTCAAGTCGGCCGCCGGCATTCGCGTAGAAGAAATTTCGCTCGACGAGCGTGGTGCCGTGGGGGACCGACGATGGGTGCTCGCCGATGCGAACGGCGACATGATCACGGCACGCGACACGCATTCCCTCGTGCTGATTCGTCCGTCGTTCCTGTCGGACGATCGGAACGGCGGCATTCGGCTCACGGCGCCTGGACTGTCCCCGTTTGACGTACTGATCGCGACGGTCGATCGCACTGCGCCCACGGAGCTCGTGCGTGTGTGGGATGACGAGGTGGTCGCGCACGACGCCGGCGACGCGGCTGCGGCATGGTGTTCCGCTGCCGCCGGTCGCGCATGCCGCCTCTTGCGCCTCGCCGATGTGGACCGCCGACCGCTCGCGGCGCGCTTCGCCGGATCAATCGATCCGCAGTCGCGCTACGTCGCGATGTCCGACGGCGCACCGTTACTGCTGCTTGGTCTGGCCAGCATCGACGCGCTCAATGCCCGCCTGCTCGAAAGTGGTCACGCCGACCTGATGGATCCGCGACGGTTCCGCGCGAACGTGCTGTTGGCCGGCACGGCTCCGCACGATGAAGACACGTGGCGCGATATCCTGATCGGCCGTGTAGACCTGAGCGTCGGCTCAGCGTGTTCGCGCTGCGTACTCACCACCGTCGATCCAGAGACCGCCGAAAGCGGTCAGGAGCCACTGCGCACCTTCGCGCAGTATCGGCGGTCGGACGGCGGCGTGATCTTCGGCATGAACACCACGCATCGCGCACCGGGAGTGATTCGGGTGGGTGACGAGGTGCAGGTCGTCAGCCGGCGTTAGCGTGGTGTGATCGGAGTCATGGGACGAGACGCGTGGTCGCAACCATTCAAATCACTTGAAACGGTGCACTGTCGGTGCTGGCGTCTGAACACTCTACCCAGTCTGATCCCTGTTGCTGGCGACTGAGCTCTGAGCTGTGCACAGTCAGATGCGGCCACCGGCGAGCCGCGTGCTCGTTGAGCACACGGGCGTCATACACGCACGCTCCTCAGGCGCGAACAGACTATTGGGAAAGAATGTTCGGCTCTTCGGGATTTCGCGTGGGTGAATCTCGGCCGACACTCTTGTAGAACGGCATGACCGCGGCCGGCCGCTGAAACGTATGGACCGACAGCTGGCGCGTCGGCAAGCGGCCGATGCGACGGCGGCGAGGCCCGCGGCAACGGACCGAACCGGCAACAGTCTCACCGCGGATGTACGCAGACACGGCTATGGCGCGTGCTTTCTCAGATCGTGGTCGTCGATCCGCGTGGTGTCCGCGTCAATCCGTGGTAAAGCGGTTCAGGGAACGTTCTGACCGAGCGTGACCAACCCGAAATCCCGAAGAACCGATTGTTTATTGACATGGCCTTCGCGTTTCTTCTCGTCACGAGCAAACAGAAATTCGGCGACGGCCGCAATCGTGATCGGGTCACGCAATATCCGACGATGCCCCACGTGCTCTACCCGCAGCAACGTAGCGCCAGGCCAGAACCCTGTGATGCGCTCCGCATCGGCGAAGGGCACCTCCTTGTCGTCAAGCGCATGGACCACCAGCGCCGGCACATCCACCGAGCGCAAGGCGCCCTCGATGTCGTCGGCGCGATAGCCACGCGCCTCGATACGACGTCGCGCGTCGCGCACGAAATGGTCGGTCGCCTTGGGCGGCAGGTGCATCGCAGCCGAGAAACGGTGCAATACGTCGTGCAGCGACGATGGGCTGGCAATGAGAGCGGCACGCGTTACGGACAGTCCCGCCGACAGCGCGAGTGCGATACTGCCACCACCCAAGGAGTGGCCAATCGCCGCGTACAGCGGACCGACCTGGGTGCTGACCTCGATCAACGCTTCCGCGAAGCGATAGGGATCGGACTGCTTCCCACGCGAATGGCCGTGTCCCGGCGCATCGATGGCCACCACGCTGAAACCGCAGGCGAGCAGGGCAGGGGCCAGTGCGGCGAACTGCGTGGCCCGTCCTTCCCATCCGTGAATCAGGGCCACCGCCGGACCATCGCCGGCGCGCAGCACGGAGAGTCCGCTCGGCAAGCGCTCGCGTGTAGCCATGGCCTCGAACGGCTGTTCCCACTCGCGCGGCGTGAACTTGCGCGGCGTCGAGAAAATGCGGCGGCTCAGTCGTGAGGCGAGCGATGGAGCGACGCGACCGAGGGTACGGTTTGCCCCGCGGATGATGCGGATGCCGGTAGGGACGTCGTTGGCCATGAGGAAGTATCGCTGAAACGTTCGACGGGCGGCCACCCATACAAAAAAGGCCACCGCGTTGGCGGAGACCTTTCTTGTTTGACAACTCGTGTTCAGCTCCCGGGGAGGGACTCGAACCCCCGACAGGGTGATTAACAGTCACCTGCTCTACCTGGCTGAGCTACCCGGGAATATCGACGGCCGTCGCCGCCGTCTTACACAACCGCGAACGGCCATGCAAGAGCCATATAGTATCGTCACCCCACCCGATTGAGTCAAGCGGGTAGCACGGTCTTGAGCCATCGTCCCGTGTGCGACGCCGCCACCTTCACGATCTCCTCCGGCCGACCCATCGCCACCAGGTGTCCACCGCCGTCGCCGCCGTCGGGGCCCATGTCCACGATCCAGTCGGCCAGCTTGATCACGTCCAGGTTGTGCTCGATCAGCAACAGGGTGTGCCCCTGATCCAGCAGCCGCTCGAACACCTGCGCCAGCTTCCGGATATCCTCGAGGTGCAGACCCGTGGTCGGCTCATCGAGCACGTACAGTTTGCGGGCACCGCCGCGGGCCGTCAGCGCCAGTTCGCGGGCAATCTTCAAGCGCTGCGCCTCGCCGCCGGACAACGTGGTGGCCGGCTGCCCAAGGCGCAGATAGCCCAGCCCAACCTGCTGCACGTGCCAGAGCGCCTGCGCCAGCTTGTCCTCGCGCGGGAAAAACTTGATCGCCTCATCGACCGTGAGCTCGAGCACGTCGGCGATGTTGCGCCCGCGCACCCGGACTTCGAGCACGTCGGGCTTGAAGCGCTTCCCGCCGCAGGCGTCGCAGGGCACGAACACGTCGGCCATGAACACCATCTCCACTTCGATCGCCCCCGCGCCTTCGCACTGCTCGCAGCGGCCGCCGGCTACGTTGAACGAGAAGTGTCCCGGCCCATAGCCGCGCGTTTTCGACAGCGGCATCTCGGCGAACAACTTCCGCACTTCGTCGTAGGCCTTCACATAGGTCACCGGGTTCGAGCGCGGCGACTTGCCGATCGGGCTCTGATCCACCAACACCACGTCATCGAGAAACTCTTCGCCCGAAAGCGACGTGAACGTGCCCACGGTTTCTCCCAGATGCTCCTTGGCCGAATGCTCGCCATGCAACCGGGCCTCTACTGCGTGGAACAGGATGTCGTGCACCAGCGTGCTCTTGCCCGACCCTGACACGCCCGTCACGACGGTCATGGCGCCCAGCGGAAATCGCACGTCGACGTTGTTCACGTTGTTCGCGCTGGCGCCCTTGAGCTCGAGCCAGCGTGGACCGACCGCCCGTCGCTTGGCTGGCAGCGGAATGGTGCGCGCCCCGGTAAGGTACTGCCCCGTGAGGGGGCTGTTCGCGATCTCGGCGATCGGTCCGGCGAACACCACCTCGCCACCGCGTTCACCGGCGTGCGGTCCCAACTCCACCATATAGTCGGCGATGCGCATGGCCTCGAGATCGTGCTCCACCATGATCACGGTGTTGCCGTGATCGCGCAGACGCACGAGCAGCGCCAGCAGCTTGTCGAGGTCGCGCGGATGCAACCCGATGCTGGGTTCGTCCAACACATACGTGGCATCCACCAGCGCCGCACCCAGCGCATTCGACAGCGTGATACGCTGTGCTTCGCCACCAGACAGCGTGCGCGTGGCGCGATCGAGCGTGAGATACGTCAGTCCCACATCAGCCAGGAAGCGTGTCCGGCTGCGCGCTTCGCGCAGCACCGCTTCGGCGATCTGCGTTTCGCTCGGCGACAGCGCGAGGGTGTCGAGCCACGTACGCAGATCGCGTATCGGCATCTGCGTGACGTCGGCAATCGTACGATCCTGAATGCGCACCGCCATCGCATCGGGCTGCAGTTTACTGCCGCCACAGTCACGACACGCGCGCGCACTCTGATACTTGCGCAGGAAAATGCGGATGTACTGTTTGTACCGCTTCTCTTCGAGCGCCTCGAGAAACGGGAAGATGCCGGTGTACGCGCGCGACTTCGAGCGCAGCAGCTGTTCGCGCGCCTTCGCCGGCAACGTTTTCCAGGCGGCATCGGGTGACACGCCGAGTGAGCGCGCGAACTCCACGACAGTGCGACGCTGCTTTTCGTAGCGAGGTGCCGTCCACGGATCAATCGCCCCGTCACGGACCGAGCGATCCGGATTCGGCACGATGAGCGCTTCGTCGTAGTCGAGTGTCGCGCCGAACCCGTTGCAGGTGGGGCAGGCGCCGCGCGGATTGTTGAACGAGAACAGCTGTGGGGACGGCGTCGGCGCACGCGTGCCGTCGTTGGAGCACTCGAACCGTTCTGTGAACGCCAGGCGCGACACCGGTTGGTTGCCCGTGCTCGCCCGCAGCGCTTCAGGAGGCAGTACCGGTTCGGGGAAGAGCAGCACCGTATCCCCGTCGCCTTCATTAAGCGACGTCTGCACGGCGTCGGCAATGCGGCCGCGGGCCGATGCCTCCACGCGCAGTCGGTCGATCACGATGTGGACATCGCTGGCTGCCGCGAGGTCGATGCCGTCCGCGTCGACATCGTCCAGGTGCACGATGCGATCCCCGAGTGCCACGCGCACCAGCCCACGTGCCCGCAGATTTTCCGCGATGACGGCGTGCGTGACTTCGCTGGAGCGGATCAACGGACAGGCCACCATGAAGCGCGTACCTTGGGGCAACGCCATCACGGCGTCGGTCACCGACTGCACGGTGTCGGGCCGCAACTCGCGACCGCACACGCGGCAGAACGTATGCCCCACACGCGCCCAGAGCAGTCGCAGATAGTCGTAGATCTCCGTGGCGGTGCCTACGGTGGACCGCGACGTCCGCGTGGGATTCTTCTGCTCGATGGCGACGGCAGGGGACAGTCCCTCGATCGAGTCGACCGCCGGCTTCTCCATCCGCTCCAGAAACTGCCGTGCGTACGCCGACAGCGATTCCACGTAGCGTCGCTGGCCTTCGGCGTAGATCGTATCGAAGGCGAGCGACGATTTGCCCGAGCCCGACACGCCGGTCACGACCGTAATGGCGCGGCGTGGAATGTCGAGGTCGAAGCCCTTCAAGTTGTGCTGTCGGGCACCACGGATACGAATGCGATCCTTCATGCGGTGAAAACTATCCGGGCGGCCCGCTAGATTCCGCATTTCATGGCTGCTCCCGCGAAGACCACGACCTCCACCGACGACGACGCCCTCGGCAAGGCCTACGACGCGCGCCTCGTGCGGCGACTGCTGGCGTACGTGCGCCCGTATCGCGCGCTGGTCTTCGTCGCGCTGGCGTGCATCGTGATCCAGTCCGGAATGCAGCTGGTGGGACCGCTGCTCACCCGTTGGGTCATCGACCGCGCGCTCCCGGCCCGGGATACCGGACTCGTGGTTCAGGTCGCACTCATGTACGCGGCACTGCTGGTGGCCCAGTTCGGTGCGGCCTTCGGTGAGACCATGTTCACGTCGCTGCTGGGTCAGCGCGTGATGCGTGACCTGCGGCGCGAGCTGTTCGCACGACTGCAGCGCCTGCCGGTGGCGTATTTCGATCGCAATCCGGTAGGTCGACTGGTCACCCGCGTGACCAGCGACGTCGAGGCGCTCAACGAGCTCTTCACCTCGGGCGTCGTGGCCGGAGTCGGCGACCTGTTCACGCTGCTCGCCATCGGCGTGGTAATGCTCTATGTGGATTGGCCGTTGGCGATGGCCGCTTTCGTGGTCATCCCGCTGGTCCTGATCGCGTCGCGGGTCTTCCAGAACTCGGTGCGTACGGCGTATCGCGACATTCGCACTCGCCTCGCGCGCCTGAACGCCTTCATCGGTGAGCGAATCGGTGGCATGCGCATCGTGCAGCTCTTCGGTCGTGAGGCGCACGAGGTCCGTCGCTTCGATACGCTCAACCAGTCACACCTCGACGCCCATCTCAAGTCGATCACGGTGTACGCGCTGTATTTCCCGTTGATCGAGTTCCTCACCACCTTTGCGTTGGCCAGTCTGCTGGTCACCGCCGGCTTTCGGGTGGGCAGCCACGCCATCACGGTGGGGACGGTAGCCGCATTCCTGCAACTCGTGCGACGATTTTTCCAGCCGCTGCAGGATCTCTCCGAGAAGTACAATATCCTGCAGGCGGCGATGGCCGCGTCCGAACGCATCTTCGGCCTGCTCGATACTCCGGTTGCAGCGGGCGTCGCCGCCACCCCTGATCGCGACGCCCGCGTCGATGCCCTTCGCGCGGCCGGCGTGACCGTCGTGTTCGAGGATGTCTGGTTTGCGTATGATCGGGAGCAAGGGGTGTCCGACGATCAGGCACCCGCCTCGAAGGGTGCCGGCGACACGGACTTCCCGGCCGCATCAGGCAACCCGCCCGACGGGGGCCGCTGGGTGCTCAAGGGCGTGAGCTTCCGGGTCGCGCCGGGACAGGAAATCGCGTTGGTGGGCCACACGGGTGCCGGCAAGACGACCGTCGTGAACCTGCTGCTCCGATTCTATGAGCCGCAGCGTGGCCGCATTCTGGTGAATGGCCTCGATATCCGCGATCTGCCGGTGGACGTGCTTCGCTCGGTCATCGGGTATGTGCAGCAGGACATTTTCCTCTTTGCGGGCGACGTGGCGGGCAATCTGCGGCTCGACTCCGTCATCGATGATGAGACCCTCGCTGCGTCCGCCGCCCGCGTGGGCGCGGACCGGGTCATTGCGCGTCTTCCCGGTGGCTGGCACCACGAACTGGCGGAACGAGGGGGAGGCGTGAGCGTGGGCGAGCGTCAGCTGCTGGCCTTTGCGCGCGCCGTGGCCGCCGATCCGGCGTTGCTGATCCTCGACGAAGCCACCAGCGCCGTCGACTCGCAAATCGAGGCGGAGATCCAGCGGGCCGTGTCGGAGCTCATGCGCGGCCGGACGACGATCGCCATTGCCCATCGGCTCAGCACCATCGTCGACGCCGACGAGATCCTCGTACTGCATCACGGTGAGGTCGTCGAACGGGGCACCCATCGTGAACTGCTGGCCCGTCGGGGACTCTATGATCGGCTTTTCCGCCTACAGGTCGGCGAGCCGGAGCTTCTCGAATCGGGCGAAAACGGGTCCTTGCCGACCAGTGGTGAGCCCCCCGATGCGGACCCCGATCTGTCGGCGAGCTCGGCGTCGCGCTTGCCAACCGACGCAACTGTCGGGTAGCTTCGCTTTTCCGCTTCGCGTCCCATTCGTCATTCTCGGTCAGACCCCTTCCTATCCACGTGCAGCTATCCGTCGCCGCCGGCACAGATGTCGGGCGCATTCGGGCAGGCAACGAAGACAGCCTTTATGCGGACGCCGATCAGGAGCGAGGGCTCTTTATCGTTGCGGATGGCATGGGCGGTCACGCCGCCGGCGAAGTGGCCAGTGAGATGGCAGTGCAGATCGTTGCGCGCGACCTCACCGATGTCCGCGACCTGACGGGCAACCCGCCGCTCTCTCGTATGGGTGAAGCGCTCAGGGCCGCAAATCGGGCCATCTACGAGCGCACCATCCAGGAAGCTGACAAGCAGGGCATGGGCACCACGGCCTCCTGCATCATGATCGGGCAGGGACGTTGGATCATCGGCCACATTGGAGATTCCCGCGTCTACCTCCTGCGTGACGGCACCCTGCGCCAGCTCACCAAAGACCACTCCTACGTCCAGGAGCAGGTCGACGCCGGCTTCCTCACTCCGGAGCAGGCCCGCTACCACCCCTACAGCAACGTGATCACCCGTTGCGTGGGCGCCAACGCGGCAGTCGAAGCCGACGTGTTCACCGGGGAAATCCAGAACGGCGATCTCTATCTGGTGGCCTCGGACGGCCTGACCGGCATGGTCGAGGATCCCCAGCTCAAGAAGATTCTCGAGTCGCGCCAGACCCCCGGACGCATGGTCGACGCCATGATCACCGAGGCGAATCGCCGCGGCGGGCTCGACAACATCACGGCCATCGTCGTTCAGGTCATCCAAGTGCATGGCACCGGCAGCACGGGCACGACCGGCGAGCAGGCTGCCGTTTCGCATGCCTGAGGAGTCGGTCGGGGAGGTTGCCGAGCTGTACCTCGGTAACGTCCTCTACGCGATCGAGCGGTGCGCCCTGTCGCTGGAAGCCGACGAGAAGCCACTCGATGCAGCGTTTTACCGTGGCATCGGCCGTAAGCTGGCCGACGCGCACGGGCGCACGAAGCCCCGATCACCGGACCATCGCTCACCGGACCGTCCCTGATGCGCCACACACGTCTTCGCGCCAGCCTCGTCGCCGGCCTCTCGGCGGCCCTCGTCGCCTTCGCCGCCACGCCCGCTCGTGCGGCAACGATCGAGGCCGCCGCCCGTTCGCCACACTGCGCAGTCGCTCGAGACAGCACCTTGATGGCGTTGTTCAGCAGCGGCCAGAGCTTCCCTGATTTCCTCGCGGCCGCCAAGGCGCGGCGTGAGGGCTGGCTCAAGATGGCTGACAGTGCCCAAGTCAACGAGGCGCTCGTGGCTCGCGCCAAGGCCGTGAGTGGGACCTGGCACCTGCTGGTGGTTGCCATCGATGCCTGCGGTGACTCCATGAACAACGTCCCGTATCTGGCCAAGCTGTCGGAAATGGTGCCTGGGCTCGAACTCCGCATCGTCCTGCCGGTGAACGGCCGATCGGTGCAGGACAGTCACCGCTCACTCGACGGCCGTTCGGCTACGCCGACCTTTGTGCTCCTTGACAGCAAGGGGAACGACGTGGGGTGCATTGTGGAGCTGCCGCGCGAAATCCGCGATTGGGCGCACGGCGTGCGCAATACGGTGAGCAGCGATTCGCTGCACGCGGGCATTCGCAGCTTCTACGCCGCCAACCGCGGCGTGGCCATCACCACCGAAGCGGTGGAGATGCTGGAAGCGGCGAAGGCCGGATCACCGCGTTGTTCGCGCGGAACCCGGCCGTAAGTCTTACCCGTTACACGCTACGCGAGCAGCGCCGTCCCCGCATCGAGTCGCGCGCGCACCACATCGGCGTCTTCGCGCAGCGCCGCCAGCACCCGCTCTTCCGGCACCGGCGCCCGGGCGGTCGTGAACACACGCAGACGACGCGCACTGCGATAGAGTTCGTCGCTGAGTCGGGGCAGGTTGATCGCGCCTTCCCATCCGGCCGCCGTGAGCTGCTCCACGCGGCCATCGCGACGCTGTACGGGAATATCGAGCCCCAGCATCTGCGTCTTGGCGGGATAGTCGAGCAGCACGGCGCCAGCCGGCAAGCCCAGCTCTCGCGCGAACGCATCTTCGACGCGTTTGGTAAGATGGAAGTCGCTGGCGATCCACTCGCCCACTTCGTCGCCGAGTGTGGCCGCCGGGCATTCGTAGGCGCGCTTGTGGAGCCGTCGGAAGCGCAGGCCGTCCAGCATCACGCGCGCCTCGGCGGGCAACGTCGGCACATCGAGATGCACGAGCAGCCCTTCGTCGGTGAAGTGTGCGACCTTGTCGGATGCCACATGTCCCGAGTCGAGGGCCACGGCCACCAGTCGCTTGTACATCGCCGTCGCGCTGCGCACCCCCTGATGCCAATACACGTTGCGGTACATCTGGTATTTCGCGAACAGCAAGGATTCGAGCGCCGACAACCCCTTCTCGTGGACGCCGACCATGCGCGTGGTGCGCTCGGGGGTCTGCACGATCACGAGTGAGTTGAGCAGTCGATCCACATCGATCTCGCCGTACGGCACGCCGCACATGGTCGCATCGCGCTTGAGATACTCGATCTTGTCGAGGTCGAGCGAGCCCGAGATGAGTCCCTGCAAGGGGTCGGTGCTGCGACCGGTAATCAGCGCGAAGACCTCGTCAGGCGCGGTATCCCCCAGCGCGGTGCGCAGCACGGTGGCGATGGGCCCCGAGGTGATCAGCGGATGCGCCACCTGCTCATGATGGGTAACGCCGATCTCTTCGAGCGCGTGTGAGAACGGGTAGTGCCCCACGTCGTGCAGGAGCGCGGCCGCTCGCACGATCTGTTGTGACCGGGTATCGATGCCCCCCAGCGCGCCACGTTCTTCGAGCAGGCGCAAGGCGACACCGGCGAGGTGCCACGCCCCCAACGCGTGCTCGAATCGGGAGTGCGTCGCTCCCGGATACACGAGAAAGGCGAGGCCCAATTGGCGCACGTAGCGCAAACGCTGGACGACCGGCGTTTCCAGCAACGCCAGCGCCAGCGGATCGAGACGAATGTTGTTCCAGAGCGGATCGCGAAGAATCTCCATGCTGAAAGATATGAAGCGGAGGCGTCAGCGGGGCATCAGCGGGGCATCAGCGGGGGAGCGACGGGACTTGGAAGGCCCATCTTTTCCGTAAGGGACGAAGCGCCGCCGCCGCTGCGACTCGCCGAATGTGTCAACGAAAGCACGGAGCCGCGTGTAATTGGCTCAAGCAGTCCGGCGTCTGATTTCCCTGTGAAAAGACGTCCAACATCCGCTCTTAACGCGGGTGCCGTTTCCTCGTCTACGTTGTCGTGAACCATACATCTTTCTTGCTCAGACGCCTCCTCGGCGCCATCGGATTGCTCCTCGTGTGCAGTCTGCAGTTGGCCGCGCAGGCGGTCGATATCATCCGCGGTCGTGTGCTCGGCACCGACACGCAACCGATTCCCAATGTGCTCGTCACCGCGACCACGCTTGGCGGCAACGTCAGTCGCTCGTCCCGCACGGACAAGAACGGTCGATACACGATCTCTTTTCCTGGTGGGGAGGGCGACTACTGGGTGACCTTCACGGCCGTCGGACTTGCCCCTCGTCGCTATCAGGTGATGCGGACAGCCGATCAGGAAATCTTGATCGCCGACGCGCGCATGGCGCCCGCGACGATCACGCTCGATGCCGTGCAGGTATCGGGACGGGCTGCGGCGTCGCGCACCGACACCCTGACCGACGTTTCGGGCACGGAAAAAACGCTGGACGATGCCACCGCCGGGTTCCTCGGCGTCGATCAATTGGGCGATCTGGCCGCGATGGCGTCGGCGATTCCCGGCGTGCAGTTGCTACTGGGTGCTGACGGTGGCGCTGATGCCTTCTCCGTGTTTGGCCTGGGTGGCGACCAGAACAACACGCAGCTCAACGGACTCAACTTCGGTGATGCTGCATTGCCGCGTGACGCCAACGTGATGACATCGCTCTCCACGTCGCCGTACGACGTGTCGCGCGGTGGCTTCTCCGGCGGTCAGCTGCAGGTGCGAACGAGCTCGGGCTCGAACTTCATCCGCCGCGGTCTCAGCGGCAACTTGATTACGCCGCAGATGCAGTGGCTCGACCAGACTGGTCTCGCCACGGGACAGCAGTTTACGAACATGTCGCTTGGCGGTTCAGCGTCCGGACCGATCAAGGCGGATCGCGCTTTCTTCAACTCGTCGTTCCAGTACGATCGTCGCTTGCAGGATTTGCAGACGTTGCTGAGCGAAAGTTCGTTGGGCTTCGAGACGGCCGGTGTGGCGGCCGACTCGGTGGCGCGCCTGCTCAACATCCTTGGGGCTGGTAACGTGCCGATCACGGTGCGCGGCTACTCGCCGGAGCGCATCGTAAATCGCGCTACGATGCTCAACAGCTTCGACTACGTCCAGCCGAATTCGAATCGCGGCAACACGTTCGCGATCACGCTGTCGGGAAACTACGCCGGTACGGCCCCGGTGGGCGGCGGCGGTGGTGGTGGTGGTGGTGGATTCGGCGGCTTCGGTGGCGGCTCGGCCAGCTTGTTCACGCCTACGCGTGACGGCACGCGCGACAACTACGGCGGCGCTTTGCAGGCGCGTCACAGCGGTCTGCTCGGCTTCAAGGGCATCTTCACGGAAAGCACGATCGGCTACAGCCTGAGCCGTAACGAGTCCGATCCGTTCGCCTTTCTTCCAGCCGGTTCGGTGCGGGTGAATTCGCAGCTGGTCGATGGGTCGGCGGCGGTGAGCAACCTGCTGTTCGGCGGCTCGCCCAGTCTGAACACGGCGTCCGGTACCTCGTCGTTGGCGGCGAACAACACGATGTCGTGGTTCTCCAACGACAACCGTCATCGCGTGAAGCTCACCAGTGAGCTGCGCCGCGATGAGTTCTCGCAGAACGTCACGCTCAATCAGTTCGGATCGTTCAGCTACAACTCGCTGGCCGACTTGC
Source organism: Gemmatimonadales bacterium (assembly GCA_038210005.1). Lineage (GTDB taxonomy): Bacteria > Gemmatimonadota > Gemmatimonadetes > Gemmatimonadales > Gemmatimonadaceae > Gemmatimonas. Next base: position 20,108 of record JBBQXC010000011.1, on the reverse strand, counting down.
AAGCCAACCGGCCGGTCTCGTTCACCCGCACGCTGTCGCCCCGCATGCGGTCGGGCAGCCAGATCGTCGGGGCGATGTCCCTTGGCGATGCTTGGCGCCCTACGAACAATGTGCAGGTGCAGTTTGGTGTGCGCGTCGACGGCAATCACTTCTCGAAGGGTCCCCAGTCGAATCCGGCTGTGCTGTCCGCATTCGGCTACGACAACGCGGAGACGCCGAACCGACTGTACGTGAGTCCGCGCGTGGGTTTCTCGTGGACCGTCGGTCAGGCCGATCAGATGACGTTGCTCCCCGGCATGGTCCGCGCCCCGCGCGCCGTGATTCGCGGTGGTGTCGGCGTGTTTCAGAACACGCCGGGCACGCAACTCATCTCGAACGCTATTGACAACACCGGTCTTCCGTCGGCGCTGCAGCAGCTGACCTGCTTCGGTGCCGCTACGCCGACTCCGAACTGGACGGCGTACGCGGTGGACCAGGCGAACATTCCGCGCGCCTGCGCCGACGGAACCAACGGCACGGTGTTCGCGAACAGCTCGCCCAACATCACGCTGTTCGTGCCCGACTTCCTCGCGCAGCGCTCTATTCGCGGTAACCTGCAGTGGGCGGGTGCGGTGCTCAAGAACCGCTTCCTGCTCTCGGTTGACGGTACCTACTCGCGCAATCAGCGCCAGCAGGGCGGCATTGATCTCAATTTCCCTGGTATTCAGCAGTTCACGCTGGCCAACGAACTCAATCGCCCCATCTACGTGACGCCGTCGGCGATCGTGCCGACGACCGGTGTCGTGGCGTGGCGCAATGCGCGTGTCGTCGACGCGTTCGGTCGCGTGACCGGACAGACCTCGACGCTCGATGCGGAAAGCAAGCAGATCAACGTGAGTTTGCGCCCAGCGGTCTTCAACTCCCGCTACGGCTGGAGTATGTCTTACGTGCTGGCCGATGTGCGCGAACAGTTCCTCGGCTTCAACAGCACGGTCGGTTCGCCGAGTGGTACCGAATGGTCGAGGGGCGCCTTCTTCTCGCGTCATCAGATCCAGTACTCGGTGAGCTACAACGCATGGGATGCCGTACGCATTTCCTGGAACGGCAACGTTCGCTCGGGTGTGAACTACACGCCGACGATCAATCAGGACGTGAACGGTGACAGCTACGGCAACGACCGGGCGTTCGTCTACGATCCGGCCACCGTCACCGATCCCGCGCTCAAGGCCGGTCTCGAGAACCTGCTGGCGACCGGCACCAGAGAGGCCGTGTCTTGTCTGCGCAGCCAGCTCGGCCAGTTCGCCGCGCGCAATTCGTGCAGCAGCCCGTGGACGATGCAGGGCAACCTGAACATCTCGTTCAACTCGCTCAAGGTCGGCTTGCCGCAGCGCACCACCCTCAGCCTGCAGATTGCCAATCCGCTCAACGGTCTGGATCGCCTCGTCAACGGGGAATCGGGACTGAAGGGGTGGGGCGCCTTTCCGGTCCCGAGTGGTCCGCTGCTCTTTGTCCGCGGCTTCGACGCCGCCTCGAGCACCTTCAAGTATGAAGTGAACGAGCGCTTTGGCTCCACGCGTCCGGCGCAGACCACGCAGCGCGCGCCAGCGACGTCTTTCACGTTGTCGATGAGAGTCGATGTCGGCCCGACGCGCGAACAACAGCAGCTCTTGCAGCAGCTCGACCGTGGCCGCTCGCGCGCCGGCAACAAACCCACGTTGCAGCAGCTGCGCGGTACCGCGACCGCCGGCATCATCAATCCGATGCAGCAGCTGCTTCAGCAATCGGATACGCTCAAGCTGACGCGTAAGCAGGCCGACATGCTGGCCACGCTCAACCGCTACTTTGTACTCCGCTCCGATACCATCTGGAACCCGGTCACCAAGTTCCTGTCCGAGCTGCCCGACAAGTACAACCACGACGACGCGTACGGCCGGTACAGGGATGCCCGCGAGCAGACGGTCGACATGCTCATCAAGATCGTGCCTGACATCAAGCGGATGCTGACGCCGGCGCAGATCCGCGTGCTGCCCACGTCGTTGGTCAGCTTCCTCGATAAACGCACGTTGCAGGGTTTGCGCTCGGGGACCGCCGGTGGTAACCAGTTCGGCGGCGGTATGCGTGGTGGCGGTGGTGGTGGTGGCCGAGGAGGCAACTGATCATGTCCGACTTGACGCTGAAGAATTTCTCTCGACTACAGAGCACTACTCGCATGAGCATGACGCGTACGAAGTCGGCAACGTGGACGATGGTTGGCGTGTCGATCCTGGCCGCCACGGCATCGACCGCGTCGGCCCAGGTTGCGCCGGAAGCGCCGTCAACGTCTACGGTACCGGTTCGTGAAGTCACTGCGCCGCTGGCCAAGGCCACGCGCACGATCGGTGGCGCCAACATGCTGCGCGCGCTACCCGACGGTTCGATCTTCGTGAACGATGTGCAGCGGCGTCAGCTGCTGCGCTTCGACCCCACGTTGCAGAACGTCGTCGTCGTGGCCGACACCGCGCCCGGTGCGTTAATGCCGTATGGCCAGCGCCCCATTGGTCTGTTGCCGTACCTCGGCGACTCCTCGATCGTGGTCGATCCGTCCACCTTGTCGATGGTGGTACTCGACAAAGATGGCAAGACCGTTCGCGTGATGGCGTCGCCGCGTACGAACGACGTGAACACGCTGGCCAACACGAACCTCGGTTCGCACGCCTTCGATCAGCAGGGGCGTCTGTACTATCGCCAGGGGAGCGCTGGCGGCGGTCCCGGCGGCGGTGGCATGGCCATGATGTTCGGCAGCGGGAACGACCGTGGCGGTGGAGGTCGTGGCGGTGGTCAGGGCGGTAATACCCAGCAGAGTCGTGGTGGCGCGCAGCCAGCCCGCCCCACGGCTGGTGACGATCCCGCGTTCAGCAGTCGTGGCGGCGCCCAGCCGTTCGGTGGGCCCGGCGGTCGCGGCTTCAACCCGCAAAACCAGCCGGATTCGGTACCCATCATTCGCGTGGATTTCGATACGCGGAAGGCCGACACGGTGACGTACGTGAAGGTGCCCAAGAACGAAACGCAGATGACGCGTGGCGAAGACGGCAGCACCAAGATCACCATCAAGATCAACCCGCTCCCGCAAGCCGATGACTGGGCCTTGTTGAACGACGGTACGGTGGCCGTGATGCGCGTGCTCGACTTCCATGTGGACTACTACCGTCCTGATGGATCGCATGTCGCGTCCGACAAACTGCCGTTCGACTGGAAGCGGATCACTGACGACGACCGGACGAAGCTCGTGGATTCGCTGCAACTGCTCGCCAAGGCTGCGACCGAGCGTGCCGGTGGTGCCGGTGGTGCCGGTGGCGGCGGTGGCTTCCGCATGAACTTCGAGCCCGTGGCCGCTGAGAGGCTGCCCGACTATTACCCGCCCATCCGCGCCGGTACCACGCTGGCCGACTTTGATGGAAACCTGTGGGTGCTTCCGGCCACGTCGAACCTCTCGGCGCAGATCGCGGCGCAGTTCATGGGTGGCATGGGAGGCCGTGGTGGCCTCGGTGGCGCTCCGCGCGCTCCGGGAGCCGCTGGCGGTGCCCCGGGTGCCCCGGGCGCGCCCCGTGCCGCCGGCGACACCACGCGCGGTGCCATGCCCGCCGCCGCAATGGGAATGATGGCTGCGATGATGAATCAGCCGCCGCTCGTGTATGACATCATCAGCCCCGCGGGCAAGATGATCGAGCGCGTGAAGCTGCCCGCCGGCCGTCAGCTCATCGGCTTCGGCCCAAACGGTGCGATCTTCCTTGGTGCCCGCGACGGCCGTCAGATCACCATCGAGAAGGTCATGCGGAAGGACTGAGGGTTCGCTTCGTTCGACGGAAGCAACATCAAACCGCCCCGGAGCGTCGTGCTCCGGGGCGGTTTCTGCGTCAGCGGCTGTGAAAAACGGAACGCTCGATGAGCTCAGCCCTTCGGGCCCGCGCCGAGTATCGCCGATGAGACCGCCGTACCGAACTTCGTGATGTTCTCACGGAACATGCCGGCCAGCTTGCTCGCCTGCGCATCGTACGCACTGCCGTCGGCCCACGTGCGACGCGGGTCGAGCACGTCGCTCGGCACCCCGTCGATCGCATGCGGGAGATGCAGACCGAAAATCGGATCGGTATCGAACGTCGCATTGGCCAACGAGCCGTTGAGCGCCGCACGCACCATTGTGCGCGTGTAGCTCAGCTTCATGCGCTGTCCCACGCCGTACGCGCCGCCGCTCCAACCGGTGTTCACCAGCCACACCTGCGAGCCGTGCGTGCGAAGCAGCTCGCCCAGCATCTCGGCGTACTTGGTGGGGTGCCACACCAGGAACACCGCGCCGAAGCAAGCCGAGAATGTGGCTTGCGGCTCGGTGACGCCGCGCTCGGTGCCGGCGACCTTGGCCGTGTAGCCGGACAAGAAGTAGTACATCGCCTGTTCTGGCGTGAGCTTGGCGATCGGCGGCAACACGCCGAACGCGTCGGCGGTGAGGAACACCACGTTCTTCGGGTGTCCACCGCGGCCGCTCGGCACGTGGTTCTTGATGTAGTGCAGCGGGTACGACGCGCGCGTGTTCTCGGTGAGCGACTGATTCGAGAAATCCACGGATCGCGACGGCTCATTGAGCACGACGTTCTCGAGCACCGTGCCGAACATCTGCGTAGTCTGAAAAATGTCGGGCTCGTTCTCGGGCGACAGGTTGATCACCTTCGCGTAGCAGCCGCCCTCGAAGTTGAACGTCCCCTCGGGCGACCAGCCATGCTCGTCGTCGCCGATGAGCCCACGCGTGGGGTCGGCCGAGAGCGTGGTCTTGCCTGTGCCGGAGAGACCGAAGAACAGCGCCGTGTCGCCCGCGGGGCCGATGTTGGCGGAGCAGTGCATCGAGAGCACACCCTGCTTCGGCAGCAGGTAGTTCATCACCGTGAACATCGCCTTCTTGAGTTCACCGGCGTATCGCGTACCGCCGATGAGGATCGTGCGTTCCGCGATGTTCAGCACGATGAACGTGCCGGTTCGCGTGCCATGCTTCGCGGGGTCGGCCTGATACTCCGGCGCGTGGTACACCGTGAAGTTCGGCGCGAACGTGGCCAGATCCTCGACGGCCGGGCGGATGAACATGTTGCGCACGAACGACGCGTGCCATGCATTCGGCAGCACGTAACGCACGCTCAGTCGCGTGGACGGATCGGCGCCGCAGTACAGATCCTGCACGAACAGTTCGGAGAGCGTGTCCAGGTACTGCTTCACGTCTTCCTTGAGCGCGTCGTAGTGCGCCCGAGCCATCGGCTGATTGACCTTGCCCCAGTCCACGTCGGCTTCGCTCGACGACTCCTGCACCACGAACTTGTCGTTCGGCGAGCGGCCCGTGTGCGGCGACGTGACCGCGACGAACGGCCCCATCTCAGCCAGCCGACCTTCGCCGCGGCGGATGGCCGCCTCGACGAGTTCGGGAGCGACGAAGTTCCAGTGAACCTCACCGCTGGGTTTCAGGCCCTGGGGAGCGAGGCCTTCAAGGCTCTCGCGGCGAGCAGCAACGGACGGAGTGACCTGTGTCGCCATGGTGCGACCCTCGAGGAGAACGTACGGCGGGACAGGCGCAGTCGAGCGCGCACGGTGCAGCGCTTGGTCTGTCCTGCAGAGAGTGAGCTTGAAATTCGGTGTCCATTCGGTAGTGCGGCGAACCGAAACTGAAACATGACGGACGGGGCCCCTTCGCTCAAGCGGAGTCTCCCCTTTTCCTGCATGAATTCTCAGTAGGTGCGCGTGTGGAATGCCGGCCTTAGAGCGTAATATCGGCCGCTCGCCCCAGAAGATTGCGTAACGTGTTGCGATCCCGGTCGGTCGGTATGCTCACTGTGGGACGAGTATACATCACATCGGTGGTCTGCGGACTATGCCCACCAATCCCCACGGCGTGTCCGACCTCGTGCGCCACCAGCGCGTCGAGCGCGGACTGCGTAGCCGTCGTTGTCCTGTCCACCCGGATCACGATTGCGGCGGACAGCGCCGTCGACCCGACTGGGCGCAGCCGCTCAGCACGGCCGTTCAGCGGACAGAAGTACGTGTAGCCCGCCGCCCCCGACGGATTGAACGCACAGGAACCGGTCACGACCGGTTGCGCGACGCTGCGATCGTACACGATCACATCGGCCACATCGCGGTTCGACACCACCTCGAGCGTGAACTCGCGCACCTGCGGTACGGCATTCCACGACTGCGCGGCGCGCTGCACCGACACGGCCAAGTCGACGCCGCCGGCGGGCAGCGGCTCCACGAACACGCGGACCCTCGCGCCGGTGGTCCACCGATAGAGCAGTCCGCCGGTGAGCGCGGTGGGATCGTACGCGAAGTCGGGTCGAACCGCAGTGGGAGTGTCGCACGCCCACGTGAGGAGCGCGGCGACGACCATGAGTCGGACCGCACGGTGCCGAGTGAAGTGCGCTGCAGATCGGGCGGGAAAGTGGAACATTGATGAAAGGTGTCTGTCAGACCTCGGATGTTCCATAGCCGGTTGCGTCGTTTTCCCGGAACCGGCACGTTACACGTATGGCACGTACGCGCTCCCCACTGCTCACGCGCATCCTGTTCCTCTTGGCCTGGTTTCAGGTCATGGGGCCGGCGGTGTCGTCGGTGGCGGATGCTTTCCGCCTCGATAAGCGCGAAGCGTATGTGCACATGGAGTCGGAGACCGGGCCGGGCTGTGTGCTGGTGCACGGTCATGACTGTCTGTTGTGCAGCGTCTCCACGGGACCGAACGGCAGTGCGCCGGAGCCGCCGAGCACACCAATCGCGGCCGATCGTGCGATCACTCCGGCACGCGCGCAGGTCATGCGACGGGAGAGTGACTGTCGTGCAACCGCGTCGCAGCGCGCCCCTCCGATGATGTCGGTCTGATTTGTCGGCCATGCCTCGCGCATGGCCCCCGGACCACGCGATGACGTCACCTCTGCGCATTGCACACATCACTATCCCGGAGTTGTCATGCTGCCGAACGTTTTGCGCCGCGCGGTCGCGGTGCGTCCGGTCGTAGGCCGCCGTACCAGCCTGCGAACCGCCTTCTCGCTGTTCACCCCCATGGTGGTGGCTGCCCTCGCGATCGCGAGCGCCCCCTCACGCGTTGATGCTGCCGCACCGGTGCCGACGCCGATGGCGGCAGTGGAGGCTGTGGTGAGCGGCATCGTGAAGGATACCGCAGGCGCGCCGTTGTCGAATGTGCAGGTGGTGGTCAGCGGTGTAAACCGTAACGCGCTCACCGACGAGCGCGGCCGCTTTTCGATCGAGGGGTTGGCACCCGGTGTGTATCACCTCGACTTCATTCGCATCGGCTATTTCGCCGCGCATGAAGTGGTGACGGTGAGTGCCACCGGCGCGCCGGTGCAGGTCACGGTGACCATGAGAGTCTCCACGGTGCGACTCTCCACCGTGAACGTGACGGCGACACCGACCGGTACGGACCCGCTCAACGTCACGCAGTCCACCGTGCAACTCTCGGGAAAGGAACTGCAGCGCGCCCTGAGCACGTCGCTCGGCCAGACGCTTTCCAAGGAGCCTGGCATGTCCATGCGCTTCAACGGGCCGATGGCCACCACGCCGGTCATTCGCGGCCTCACCGGCGAGCGGGTGCTGGTGCTGCAAGACGGCGAGCGTGCGGGTGATCTGTCGGCGGCGGCTGCCGACCACATGAACGCCGTCGATCCGAGTACGGCGGAACGGATCGATGTGATTCGTGGTCCGGCCTCGCTGCTGTACGGCAACAATGCGATCGGCGGCGTGGTGAACGTGATCTCGTCGGACATTCCCACCAGCATTCCGGGACGCGCCACAGGCTACGTGCTGGGGCAGGGTGAAAGCGTTACCCCCGGTGGCGTGGCGAGTGCAGGCATCACCGTACCGGTAGGAAAGCAGCTTGCCATTACGGCGCGGGGTGGGTTCCGTCAGTTCGAGAACATGCGTGTGGGCGGTGGTGCGGCGCAGCCGAACACGAACGGCGCCACGAATCAGTTTGCCCTGGGGGCCGGTACGGTCGGTGGCCGCGGGTCAGTCGGTGTAGTGTATCGCCAGATGGGCTTCGAATACGGACTTCCACATCCCGAGGGCGACGAAGGCATTCGTATCGACGGTGTGCGTCGCGTGGCGGCGCTGCAGTCCACGATCAACACCGGCTATGCGCCGATCGCCACGCTGCGTGTCGACGGCACCTCCCAGTGGTACTCGCACAACGAGATCGAGCCCGATGGCGCGATCGGCACGCAGTTCAAGCTCAACACGCAGACGGTGAACGTCACCGGACGTACGCAGGTCGGTCGCCTGACGGGCGCCGTGGGCGTGCAGGGGCTCTTCCGTGAGTATCGACCGGTCGGCGAAGAAGCGTTCGTACCAGGCTCCACCAACGACAACGTGGCCGCGTTCCTCTTTCAGGAGCTCCCGCTCGGCATGGGTGCGTCCGAGGATCACACACCGCGCGTGCAGATCGGTGCACGCTACGACCGCTTCTCCATCGCCACCGATCCCGGCGAGGAAGCCGCCCGCTTCGGCGACGCGCAGTCCCGCACGTTCGAAAACATGGCCGCCTCGCTCGGTTTGAGCGTGCCCGTGACCACCGACGTGTCGTTCACCGCGAACATGTCACGCGGCTTTCGCGCGCCGGCCGTCGAGGAGCTGTTCGCGAATGGCTTCCATGCCGCCGTGGGCACTTTCGATGTGGGTAATGCCGCCCTCAAGCCGGAACAGAGCACGGGATTCGAAGCGGGATTGCGTGCGCAGACGCCGCGCACGTTCGCGCAGTTCAACACGTACTACAACCTGATCAACAAGTACATCGTACCGTCCGCCGTCGGGACCAGGAATATCGACGGCAACGACGTCCCGCTCGTGAATTTCCTGCAGCGCAATGCGGCGATGTACGGCGCGGAAGGGCAGCTCGAAACGAAGCTCGTGCATCGCCTGGTGGGCGGCGTGATGGGTGACTACGTGCGCGCCAAGATCCGGAACAGCGACGACAATCTTCCGTACATTCCCGCCGGACGGCTCGGCGCGTCGCTGCGCTACGACAACGGCCGTATCTCGGCCGGCGGCGACGTACGCCGTGTATTCGCGCAGGAGAAAGTGAGCGGCGACGACCTCGACGTCGCGACCGACGCCTACACGCTGCTCGACCTGAGCGCCACCTGGCTCTTTACCCTCAAGGGAAGTCAGGTCCACTCCGTGACGATGCGCGTCGACAATGCATTGGACGAGCAGTACCGCGACGCGACCAGCCGGATCAAGAGTTATGCGTTCAATCCGGGACGGAATGTGAGCCTGGTTTACAAGCTGCTGTTCTAGAAGACCGCCAACTGCAAACTCCTTACGAAGCATGAGGGAGGGTTTCAGGAGGCAGGAACAACGCGAGGTTCACCTGCTTCCTGCCCCCTGAAACCCTCCCTCCTGCTTCCTAGGGAGTTTGCTTTCGCCCCCCGCATAACTCCGTAATAGCCGCAGCATCCGCCCATCCGTCTCCGCTGGCGTATCACCCTTCGGCGTCTCGATGATCTTCGGAATCCGCGCCAGACGTTCGTCGGTCATGATGCGACGGAATGCCTCTTCGCCGATCGTGCCTTCGGCGATCAGTTCATGGCGATCGAGGTGCGACGCGAGCTTGGCTTTCGAGTCGTTCAGGTGCAGGCAGCCGAGCGAGTCGAATCCGATGATGTCGCCGAACTCCGCGAACACGCCGTCGTAGTCGGCGACCAGATCGTACCCAGCGGCCCAGACGTGCGCGGTGTCGAGGCACACGCCTACGCGACTCCGCAGTGCCGGCGAAAGACGTGAGAGCAACTCGGCCATCTCCTCGAACGTCGACCCCAGCACCGTACCCTGACCGGCGGTGAGCTCCATCAGCAAGCGAGTGGGGCCCACCTCAGCTTCGAGGGCGGCGGTGATGCCATCGGCGTTCCGCGCGAGACCACTCGCGCGGTCGTCCATGAAGTTGCCGGGATGCGACACCAGCGCGTCGAGACCCAGCGCGTGGCAGCGTCGCAATTCGGCGCTGAAGCTTTCAACGGATCGCGCGCGTAGCGTCTCGTCAGGTGATGCAAGGTTGATGAGATACGAATCGTGCGCGCAGGTCCAGCGCACCTTGGTCTCCCTCATCGCCTCGCGGTACCGTGCCGACTCGGTGTCGTCGATGTCACGCTCGAGCCAGCGGTTCGCCTGCTTCGTGAAGATCTGCGAGCCCGTCGCGCTGATCTCGCGGGCTCGAGCGGCCGATTCCCACGTGCCGCCGGCAATCGACACGTGCGCACCAAGCGGTGCGCGATCTTTGGTGTGGTCTCCTGCATCGACCACGATGGGAGCAGCGATCGACGGGGCAGGCGGCGACGGCGCCTTGCGGGTGGAGACGTTCTTCGCAGGGGCCACACTGGCGGGTTTCTTGGCAGGCATCACACAGTGTATCACCCGTACGCCGCCCTCACTACTCCGTCCTCCCCCTACTCCCTACTCCCGACTCCCGACTTGTGCTCGGAGCCACTCCAACGGATCCACCGATCGTCCCTTCGGACGGATCTCGAAGTGCAAGTGCGGCGGCAAATCGGGGTCGGTCGCGCCCACCGTACCGATGGTCTGGCCCTTTGGAATCTGTTGTCCCTTCCGCACATCGATGCGGGCCAGTGACCCGTACACCGAGTAGTCACCGCCACCGTGCTGCACGATCACGGTCGGCCCGTAGGTCCCCACGTTGTCGGCCAGCACGACCTCACCCGCCGCAATCGACTTCACCGCCGTGCCCACCGACGCGCCGATCCCGATGCCGTTCCAGCGCGTCGTCGTGTTGTTCGGATTGATCACGCGGCCGAAGCGGTACAGAATCGTGCCGTCCACCGGCCAATCGAGCTTGCCGAGGTCCGACGTGCGGATACTCGACGGCGCCGCTGGCCGTGCGTTCGGCGACATCTCGGCCCGGCGTCGTGCCGTTTCCAGCGAGGCGATCACGCCCGCCACCTTGGCCTCGTCGCGTGCAAGTTGCGTAAGTCGCGCACGCGTCTGGGTCGCGCTGCGCTGCACGGTCGTGAGGTTGCGTTGGCGCCGTGATTCGAGGTCGGCCAGTCTGCGGGCTTCCTGATCCTTCTCGGAACGGTTGCGCGCAACTTCATCCTGCAGGCGTACCAGCAGCATGCGCTGAGAGATGATCTGATCGCGTAGCCCCTCCACTCGCCGTACCAGTCCGCGGTCGTGCAGCGCCAGCTCGTGCAGATACTTGTAGCGGGCCACCAACCCGGCAAACGACTGTGCGGACAGCATCGCTTCCACGTCGTACAGGCTGCCGCGCTTGTAAATCTCGACCATGCGCCGTTGCAGTGCCGACCGCTTGTTCACAAGCTCACTCTCGGCCTTCACGAGCCCGGAGCCCGCTTGGATCACTTCGGTATTGATGGTCTCGAGCTGCTGATCGAGCGCGCCCACGAGTCGCGCCGTCGCTTTTCGCTGCGCCTCGAGGTTGTTCACTTCATCGGCCAACGTGCGCGCGCTGCGCTGCAACTCGGTCATCTTCGACTCGAGATCCGCGCGCTCTTTGCGCAGCTTGTCGAGCGCGTCCTGCTGCTGACGCAGGCGCTGCTCTGGCGCGCCGCCGGCCTGCGCCCACGCGACGGTCGGCACGGCGAGCATCGCAGATGCTCCGACCACGGTCATCGCGCCGACCAGCACCGCGCGTTGCACGACGTGTGCGATCTGCGCCACGGCGCCGCGCACTAGGCGTCGCGCCACACGCGGCGCAGGTGACGACCCACCGACAGCCAACTACCCACGAGCCCCAGTACGCCACCAGCCGCGACGCCGAGCATCACCTGTTCGGCAGTGAAGAACTGTGCGATCATGAGGTTCTTCGAGACCAGCTGGACGGTGGCCCACGCCAGCAGCGCGGCAATCGCGCCGCCGGCAAGTCCCTTGAGTGCGCCGTCGATCAGGTAGGGCAGGCGCACAAATCCATTCGTGGCGCCCACCAGGCGCATGATCTCGATCTCCTTGGTGCGGGCGAGGATCGCCATGCGGATCGTCGACCCGATGATGATGATCGCGACGAGCGCAAACACGCTCCCCAGCACCGAGCCCGCGATGCCGGCGATGTTGCGGATGCGATAGAGCTTCTCCACCCACTCTCGGCCGTAGCGCACTTCTTCCACCACCGGATACGTCTGCAGGCGACGCGAAATGGCCTGCACGCTTTCGGGATCGCGTGCACCTTCCTTGAGGCGCAGCTCCACCGATCCGGGCAGCATCGCGCCCTCCATCACGTCCCGAAACTCTTCGAGTTCCGCGCGCGCCCGCTGCAGTGCCGAATCGGGACTCACGTAGCCCACGCCGACGACTTGCGGGATCTTGTTGATGCCCTGCATCAACTCTTCGACCTGCGCGTCCTTCGCCCCGTCTATCAGGAACGCGCGGATCTCCACGCGATCCTCGATTTCGAGCAGCGCCGACTTGATGTTGATCGCGACCAGACCGAACAGGCCGAACGCGAACAGCGAGAAGGCAATCGTCGTGATGCCGAGCATGGCCAGCAGCGGTGCGCGTTTGAACGCCAGGAACACTTCACGGAGGGCCAGTCTCATCGGCGGCCCCGCATGTCGGCCAGCAGGCGCGCCACATCGGTTCCATCGTGGACCAACTCGCCGTGTTCGAGCTCCAGAAAGCGCAAATTGGAGCGCTGAATCATCGCCACATCGTGGGTGGCCATCAGCACGGCGGTACCCTGCGCGTTGATTTCGCGCAGCAGCAGGAAGATCGCGTGCGTGGCGCGGTCGTCGAGATTGCCGGTCGGCTCGTCGGCCAGCAGCACGAAGGGGTCGTTCGCCAGCGCGCGCGCAATCGCCACGCGCTGCTGCTCGCCACCGGACAGCTCGTGCGGAAACGCCGTGGCCTTCGAGGCGAGACCGACCTGTGTGAGCAAGCGCGCCACCTTCGGGCGGATTTGCGCATGCGGCGCGCCCGTGACTTCCAAGGCGAACGCCACGTTCTGCTCCGCGGTACGATCGGGCAGCAACCGGAAATCCTGAAACACGATGCCCAGCCGACGGCGCAGGATCGGAATCTCGCGCTGCTTGATCGACAGGCTCGAAAAGCCGGAGATGCGCAGCTCACCCGTAGTGGGGCGCTCCGCCATCGACAACAGCTTCAGCAGCGTGCTCTTGCCCGCGCCACTATGCCCCACCAGAAACACGAACTCACCTTTGCGCATCTCGAACGAGATGTCGCGGAGGGCAGCGCCTGAGCGAGGGTACTCTTTGCTGACGTTCGTCAGGCGTAGAATGCCGGACACCACCTACTCCAATGCCTGAGTGAGATCGCCGATCAATGTCGACGCATCGTCGAGTCCGATGCTGAGACGGACCGATCCTTCGGAGCGCGCGCTCGCCGTCGACTCCACGCCGCCGAACCGCGCGGCGCGTTCGGCGTCACGAACGCGGAACTGCTGCAGGCGGCCAAGCAGCTCACCAACGGCCGCCTCACCGCCACGCAGGGCAATGAAGATCAGGTTGCCATACCCCGAAAAGCACTCTCTGGCCACCGCATGATCAGGATGCGTTGGGAGACCGGGGTAGTACACCGCGCGCACGGCACCATCCGAGGTCGCTTGGGACGCGGCCCACTGGGCCACGACCATCGCGGTAGTGTTCTGTCTCGCGACGCGCACACCGAGCGTCTTGAGTCCACGCGCCAACTGCGCCACCGCCGCGGGGTGCGGCTCGGCGCCCCACGCACGCATCTTGGCGCCGACTTCGTCGACCACGGCGTCGCTGCCGCACACGACGCCGGCGAAGCCGTCGTCGTGTCCATCAAGAAACACACTGGCCGAGTGCACCACCACATCGGCGCCGTGCTCCACCGGGCGGAAGTTGATGGGACTCGCGAGCGTGGCATCGACCACCAGCGCGATCCCGAGCTCCTGCGCGAGCGTGCGCACCGGGCGCATATCAATCACACGGGTCGTTGGATCGACCGGAGACTCGAGGTACACCAGCCGCGTGGTGCGAGTGAGTGAGCGACGCCAGCCTCGCGTTTCGGTGGGGTCGACAAAACTCACTTGCACACCCAGTGCGGGGAGTTCATGCTCGAAAAACCGGCGCGTGTCGGGGCGAAGCCAACGACTCGCCAGCAGATGATCGCCGGGGCGGAGGAGCGAGACCATGGTGCAGGCCACGGCGGCCATCCCGCTGGCCAGCACGAGGGCGGATTCGGTGCGATCCAGCTGGGCCAACTGCCGCACCACCGAGCCGTCCGCGCGTCCTGGGGCACGCCCGAACGGGGGCCCGTCCGGGAGACCGGCGGGCAGCCCGTCTGTCGGCATGGGGGGCATCGCCTCGATGTCACTCATGTCAGGCACGGTGGTGGGGGCAGAGTTGGTCGGCGTGTCGCCGGACGAGGTCAGACGCGCGTCCGGGTGTCGGTGTCCAACTTCACCACGCGCACGAGCTCAGACGGAGCAGCCCCGACGACGTCCCGCAGGACGCACGCGCCGCGAGGCAACGTATCGTCAATCTGCAGCTCAGCCAGTTCAGAACGGCGATCCGATACCACACGCACCAGTTCGTGGCCCGTCACGAGACGCACCAGCGCGTCATCCGATCGCAGCCGGACCATCGGCCCACGCTCGGCGTCCCCCGGCCGGCTGCTGATGAACCCGACCACCTGCAGCACCGGGGAGAACCCACTGAACATCCCCAGTTTACGAGCTTTGGCCTTCTCTTCCTCGTTCATCTTCCTCTCGCCACGGTGCCGGGCACCGTGAAACCGTCGTCCCGACGCATGATCAACCGGCGGCCCCGGAGTCGGTCCAGTTGGTGGGCGGCAACCGCCACGCTCACGGCCAGAATCGGCGCCAGCGACTCGGCCCAGATCGGTCCATGGTCTCGAACCGCTTCCCAGTGCAACCGTTCGTCGTCGTCCACATAGCCGAACAACTCGGCCGCCCCCTCGTGCCATGATACCAACGCCAGCGCATGACGTTCGAGGACGGTCTCGATCGGATCGATATGGCCTTCGTGAATCCCGCGGAAGGTCAGGAACCCGGGGAGGCCGTCGTCGCTCGCGTAGCGCAGCAGCAGCTTGGCCACGATCTCGTCGGCGCACGAGAAATCGAGCAGGTTGACCTGCGAGAAGTCGATCGTGGTCACCACCGAGGCACCCACTTCGATGACCTGCTGTTCGATGGCCGTGCGCACGGCCGCGCCGGTGGGGCGCGTGACGAGGTTCGAATACAGGTCGCACACGGTGCCCCGCAACACGGTGCCGACGTCGATGTTCATCGTCATGGTACGCTCACGGCGTGCTCCGCGCGCGGGCTCGCGACGCGCTCGCACTGAGCGCGCGTAGGGGGGCGTCGCCGAGTCGCTCGGGAATCGTGACCTGCATCTGCGCGCCGGGGAAGAAGGGGAGTCCTTCGGTCATCGGCACGTCCTCATCCCACTCGGGCGTGATGGCGATGCGGGCGGTACCACTGCGCACCGACAGCTTGCCATCCCAACGCCCCACGAAGCGACGGATGCCGGCCAGACCCTGTCCGCGTCCTTTGTCGCCATGACGGAAACGGCTGACGGCGCGAAGCACGGCATCTTCGAGCGCCATCGCATCATCCCACCGATCGCTGCGCCGATGTCCCGGCGAACTCTCGAGAGATGTCCGGAAGCCCACGCCGGCGTCGCACACGGCGATCACCACCACGCGACGACCAAGACGACGGGTGTACTTGTACGTCTGCACGGCCACCCATCCGCCGAGTCCCGCGTGTTCCACGATGTTCTGACACGATTCGCTCAACGTCATGCCGAACGCGCCCGTGATCGCCGTGTCGAGATTGAGCTGACCATGCAGAATATCGGCCGCCTTCTGCTGAATGCGGCCCACCACGCCATGCACGTCATCGCTCTTCGTGATCGGCGTGATCTCGAGCAACACGTCCGACTCGTGCGCGTCACGCGCGCGCGGCACCGTGCCGTGCATGTCGTACAATTCGGCCGCATGCCGGAAGAATCCGGTGCGTGACCAGTACGACACCGTGTCGGCGTGCTCGGGTACCGCGAAGCCCATCCGGTCGGCACGCGACTGCGCCACGCACAGCAGTGCCGTCAGCCCGTACGGCGACGCCCAGCGCGCATGACGCGCGTCGACGAGAATCTTTTCGCCTTCGGGTACCAACGCCAACTGCTCGAAGACCAGTTCGAAGCTGTGCTCATCGAGTGATGGCGGTACGCTGATGACAGACGTCACGAAAGGCTCAGCTCTCCGCGGAGATGATTCGCAAGACCGGAGGCCCCGCGATGCTCGACGTTGCGCGATGCGGCCATGTTCGCCGTCGCAATCGCCTCCGTCAACTTATCACCGGCAAGCAGCCGCGAGAAATGGGTAGCGCCCCATACATCGCCACATCCGGTGGGATCGCCAGGGCCGTCGACCCGCGGTGGAACACTCGGCACCAGCCCCGTGCGTAGCGCGCCCAACGCACCACTGCCGCCGCGCGGCGATGTGGACAGCGCAGATGTGTGACCTCGCACCGGCGGTAAGTCGCTCAGTCGCTCGAAACCCGGCGCGGCGACGTACACCGCGCCGCGCTTGCCGAGGGTGACACAGAGGCACGACACACCAGCCGCCATGGCCGTCGCGGCCAGCGCCATGGAGTCGGGCGCCATCATCTGCATCTCGTCTTCGTTCACCTGCAGCACGTCGAAGCATTCGCACCATGCGGCCACGTGAGGCAGCGGTTCCGCCACGCGCAGGCCGTCGGGCAGCACGGCCATGATCTTCATGTGCAAGTCGCAGTAGATCGGACCGCTGAAATGTGCCCGCACCAGCTGCGTGGTTTCGAGGTCGAGTTCCCAGCCACTCAGGAAGTTGATATACAGCGCGTCGAGTCGTGCGGCTTCGAGCACCGGCTTGAGGCCCATCCAGGTCCACGCCGGCACACCGCCCGAGAGATGCTCGGTGCGACGTTCATCATCGAGATAGCGCAGCTCTACCCGATTGTTCGGATAGGGGACGCCGATGATCTCGGCATCGGGCGCCATGTGCCGCAGCGTACGGCAGAACAGACGCGCGCGATCCACCAAGTCGTCGCCGACGCGCGCCAGCGGCACGATCTCCCAATCATCGGGCAACGCCGCGTCGAGGGCCGAGAGCGAGTAGGTGATGCCCCCCCACTCCTCCACGGGTACACTGCGTTTGTCACGACCGTAGAGCACGTCCCAGACGAACGAGCCGATCACGCCCACGCGCTTCTTTCGCGACGCGGACGGAGTGGCACCCGCTGGAGTTGTACTCGTGGGCTGCGTCATGCGGGTGGCCGACCGGTGTGCTGCGCGATGAACGTGGCGACCGCGCCCACGACACCGGCGGTGCCGGGCAGCGTGCCAGGCACGATGCGGCAGGCATCAACGGCCGGCTTGAACGCGCGGCGACGCACTTCCTGACGCAGCGGCGTGAACAACGCTTCACCCGCCTGCGTGACGCCACCGGCGATCACCACGCAATCGGGATTGAACACGTTCAGCAGATTCGCGATGCCCGTTCCCAAAAAGCGCGCCGTGTCCCGCACGATCTCGAGGGCCACGGCATCGCTCTGCGCGGCCGCCGCGTACACCGTGGCGGCCGTAATCTTCGAGACGTCACCATCGACCATGTCGGGAAGCACCGATGGCTGATCGAACGAGAGCGCTTCACGCGCGCGCTCGGCGATCGCCGTCCCCGAGGCATAGGCTTCGAGGCAACCGTAGTTGCCACAGCCGCACCGTCGGCCCGTCTGGTTGATCGTGGTGTGGCCGATCTCACCCGCCACGTCACTCGAGCCGTGATACAGCCGACCGTCGAGGATGATGCCGCCACCGATGCCCGTGCCGATGGTCATGCCGATCACATTCGTCGCGCCCTTGGCCGCGCCCACCCACCACTCGCCGTACGTGGCGCAATTGGCATCGTTGTCGAGCGCCGCCGGCAGGCCCGTGAGCTCCGTCATGCGATCGCGGAGCGGGATGTTGTGCCAGTTCAGGTTCGGCGCCACGAGCACGATGCCTTGCTCGCGGTCGAGCGGTCCCGGGGCACCCACACCCACACCGAGAAACGCCTCGCGTGAGACGCCGGCTTCGCGCATCGTGGCGGACACCGCGTCGTTTACCATGCGTGCCATGCGGCCGATGACACCGTCGGCGCCTTCATGGGCCGCAGTGGGTTCGGAGCAGAGTCCGTATTGGCGCGACCCATCGGCGGACATCGCGCAGACGACAATGTTGGTGCCACCAAGATCGACACCGACAATGAACTGGTTGGCTGGGAGGGCAGTCATAAGCGAAAAAGATAATGCGGCGGCCCAGTGTCAGCCCCTCCCGACAGGCGACGAATCGCGCCTTTTTCAGGACGATCCGGACATTCGCATCACGATCTCGCCAACCGTACTGGCACGGAGATCCCGCATACAGCGCCAATGCCCCAACGGACAGGCCTGGCCGCCATGCGCGCTGCACGGACGGCAGGTGAGCGCATCGCGCCCCATCGTGACGCGCCGGTCGGCCAACGGGCCGAATCCCATGCTCGGCACCGTCGGTCCGAACAGCGCCACCGTTGGCGTGTTCATCGCTGACGCGAGATGCAGCGGCGCGGAATCGTTGGTCACGAGCACGACGCACCGGGAGAGCAGGGCCGCCGACCCGAGGAGCGACAGCTCTCCCGTGGCATCGAGAACCGGCGGGCCACCGCGTTGTTGCACGGCGTCGCGGATCGCCGCCGCCAGTGGTGCATCGCCCGCGGCTCCCAGCACCACCACGCGGGCGTCGGGGAGTCCGACCACTAGCTCACCAGCCAGCGCATCGTACGACGGCCAGCGTTTGGTTGCCCATACGCTGCCCGGCGCCAGCGCAACGAGCGGCTCGTCGGCGCCCACACCTGCTGACGCGAGCAGCGCGGTCACCCGCGCGTGGTCGTCGGCGCCGGGAAAGAGCGACGGTCGGAGCTGTTCAGGGACCACGGGCTCGGTGCCGCGCGGACGACTCGCCAACGCCCACAGGCGCTGCGCGTGATGCCAGTCCGTCCGGTACGCCACGCGGCGCGTGTACAGCCACCGCCCCGCCGACGTCTCGAAGCCCACGCTCTGCAAACCCGCCAGTCGCGCCAACGCCGCCGTACGCCACGATCCCTGAGCCATATACGCCGTGGTCGCGCCCGTCGCGCGCAATCGCGCCGCCACACGGCGAAGTCCACCCAATCCCGCGTCGGTCTCTCGCTTGTCGTACACGATCACCGACGTCACCGCCGGATGATTCGCCAGCACCGCCGCATTCGCCGGCGTCGCCACCACATGCACCTCGCCCTCGCGCGCCAACCGCTCAATGAGCGGCGTGGCGAGGATCATGTCGCCGAGAAACGAGGTTTGCAGGACGGCGCTGATCAATCGACCTGCAGCACCGCCAGGAACGCTTCCTGCGGAATCTCCACGCTGCCGACCTGCTTCATGCGCTTCTTGCCTTCCTTCTGCTTCTCCAAAAGCTTGCGCTTTCGCGAGATGTCGCCGCCGTAGCACTTGGCCGTCACGTCCTTGCGGAGTGGCTTGACGGTCTCACGTGCGATGACCTTTTGGCCGATGGTAGCCTGAATGACCACTTCGAACATCTGCCGCGGGATCAGTTCCTTGAGCTTCTCGGCCACCTTGCGGCCCCATTCGTACGCCTTGTCCTTGTGCACGATCACGGAGAACGCATCGATCGCGTCGCCATTGATCAGCATGTCGAGCCGTACGAGATCGCTCTCGCGGTACTCCAGCATTTCGTAGTCGAGCGAGGCATACCCGCGGCTTACCGTCTTCATCTTGTCGAAGAAGTCGAGAATGATCTCGCCGAGCGGGAATTCCCAGTCAAGCTCCACGCGCACCGTATCGAGGTAGCGCATGTTCTTGTACACGCCGCGACGCTCCATACCGAGCGTCATGATGGGCCCGATGTAGTCGGTGGGGCACATGATGCGTGCCCGCACGTACGGCTCTTCGACCCTCGAGATCACCACCGCCGGCGGCATGAGCGCCGGGTTCTCGACCATCATTTCGGTTCCGTCGGTTTTCGCGACGTGGTACTCCACGCTCGGTACCGTGGTCACGAGATCGAGATTGTACTCGCGTTCGAGAC
>JBBQXC010000010.1:0-49813 GCA_038210005.1 Gemmatimonadales bacterium | reverse complement strand
GCTCGATCAGCGCGCGCGCTTCGGTCCCGAGTCGCGCGATGTCACCGGCGTAGGCCCAGACAACGGCGTGAGTATCGAGGAAGACGGCTTCAGCTCGGACCATTCCGCGCTCCAATCCATTTCGACGAGGTCCTCCGGATCGCCGAGAATGGCGTCCGGGCGCCGCACGAGGCGATCAAGTCGTGAGCGAGCGTCGACGGCTTCGATCCGAATGGTTCGGCCACGACGTACGATTTCGATCGGCTCTCCAGAATCGAGCACCTGATCGAGAATGGCGTAGATGTTCTCGCGCAGCTTGGAGACAGTGAGGCGCATGGATGAAAAATAAGTTGTACGGTCAAGTTTGTCTAGTCGTACGTACGTGTTGGCGATGGCGATGGCTTACGTATCCGGCGTGGCGCGCAGCGTGCGCGCGGGGACCCTCATCACCGTGGCGAAGCTGGTGCCGTTGCTGGGGTGGTCACGTTCGGTCGCGTACAGACTCACCATCATCGACGGCGCAGTATTCGCACCGGCCGCGTGGAGCGAAGCAACCGTACCATCGCGCGCGAATTTTTCGTCGGCGGTTTTGCTGCTGACCTTCGCCTTTGATGGGTGGGAAACGGCACTGGTAGCGGCCGGCGGATCGCGCGACCCCACACGCGACATGCCGTTCGCGCTGTTGGTGGGGCTCGCGTTGTCGACACGTCCGCTCGCTGATGCGGCGACGGTACTCGTGGGGCCGGTCGGCGGCACCGTCATCGATGGGCGCGATCGTGGTGCGTGATCGCAACCGCGCGCTGGTGTGGCCGTGGGAGAATCGTGAGCGCACCGGGGTCTTCGCCGGCTGGGGTGCCACCAAGGAGGCGTACGTGCGCGGACGCAAGGGCAAGTGGATCGTGAGCCGCCAAGTGCAGCTCATTCCGCTGGTCGCCTGAACGCGACGTTAGCGTCCGAGCCACCACGCAAGTTTCACCAAGAATACGTTTCGTGAACGCGCATCGAACAACGACCCAAGCTGTCCGATAGGATTTCGTGGATCGCTGCTGCCGTCGAACGACTCGCGCGACTGCTGCCACACCACGAACACCGTCGACCCCGGGCGCAGCTCCCAGCGCAGCACCGCGTTGCCGCGCAATTCACGGGCCGTATAGTCGCGGTCGCTGAAACCGAACGGAGACGCGGGTCCGGCCGCATCGGGATCAACCGTCACTTGGCCGTTTGCGCGCGTGATCGTCCCTTGGTCTTCGCCGTACACGCCGAACGCGAAGTCGCGCGGGCGCAGAAACTCCTTGTAGCGCGAGAAGCGCCCGGTACTCGCGAACGGCTGCACGAAGAGTTGAACGGACACGTAGGGCGAAAACGTCCAGTCGAGGCGCGTGTTGAGCCGTGCCTCGCGCTGCTCCACGTTGGCGAACACGTAGCGTGCGCCGCCCGTGACGCCGTCGCGGCCGCCACTCACCACGGTCACGTATTGATCGACGGCCGTCGCGGTGGCCACCTCGGGTTCCACGCGAATCCGGAGCGCCGACAGCGGTCGCCAGTCGAGCTCCACGCCGACCTGCTGCCCGCGATTGCCGGCGCGACTGCCAGACCACTCACTGCCGACGCTAAGAATGAGCGGACGGCGTTCATCAGTGGACACCGACACTTCGACGCGCCCCGCCACGGGACGGGTGGCCATCGGTCCGCCGCGCAACAACCGATCATTGTAGCGGCCAGATTCGACGTTGCCTTCGATCGAGAGCTCCCAGAAGTTCCGGAACTGCACCTCATTGAACGACGCGACCCGCCGCTCAAGATTGTCACCCGCCGTGTTCCAAGACACCGTGGAGAAGGCACCGGTGCTCCACGCTTGAAAGCGTGTGGTTTGCTGCGGTTGCCGATAGAAGATCCCGGTACTGACCGAGCGCAGGTCGGAGCGCTGCTGGAATCCCGCATCGTTGGTCTCGAAACCGGCATCGAGCTGTTCAGCGGTCATCGATCCGGTGAGTCGTCCCGACGTTTTCGCCGCCGACAGCGAGTAGTAGCCGCCATCCAACGCCGTCCGGGTCGGGTCATACGTGAGATGGGTGGCGTCGGGTCGCTGCAGCAGACGGTAGTTGGCTCGCTGCAGCCGTGCGATCGCACTCGCCTCTCCACGTACGTTGCTCCGTGCCAACACTCCGGAGAACGTCCAGGCGCGGTCACCGATCGCGTGGTCGAAATCAAGCCCACCCACGATCGCCCGCTGCGGCAGCAAGGACGCAAGCGTAGAGTCTCCCCGTTCGCGCTCCACCCACGACGTGAACCCTCCAACCGAGGTGTAGCCGCCGCGGAGTAGACGGCGCACGCGCGTGACGTGGGAATTCGTTTGGGGTTCCACGACGCCGCGCCTTAGCGGTCCGCCGATATCGATGGCGCGCCCTGACTCGCGCGCGGTGGTCGCGTTGAGGGATCCGATGGCCCAACCGCTGGGCGTGGTACCACTTAGTTTGAACGCTGCGAGAATAGGCGTTTGCGCAGGGATATCGGAAAAGTCACCACCAAGCTCGCCGCGCGGCGCGCGTCCGACCCGACGCGTGTAAAAAAAGTTCGGCGCGTCATTGTCATTGAATGTCGTGGTTCCGCCGAATCGGAACGCGTCGAGGTTCTCCAAAAAGAATGGCCGTCGCTCGGGAAAGAACACCTCGAACGCCGAGAGATTCACTACCGCAGGATCTGCCTCTACTTGGCCGAAGTCGGGATTTATGGTGGCAGTGAGTGAAAGCGACTTCGGCAGCCGCGCCCGAAGGTCGACGCCGAATGCCATCTCGCCGTTTGCATTGGCGTGGAATGGATTCCCGGGATCGGGTGGACGCGTATTGAGCTGGCTGCGCGCGTACGGGATGGCTTCCACCGGAAGCGCACCGTTCATGGCACCGAGTCCGGTGAGTACGCCATAGCGCGAGACGTCACCGCGTGCGGTGGGGTCGCGCGGACTCCAGTACGACTCTTCGCCGCGCCGCGCGATCTCCCGCATGAACTGTACGCCCCAGTCCCGCGTAGAATCGCCCGCCGTGTAGCGGAGTTGTGAGAGCGGGATCCGCATCTCGGCCGTCCAGCCAAGCGAATCGATGCGTGCCTGCGACTGCCACACCGCGTCCCACTGCGGGTCGAACTCGTTGTCGTTGAATCCATAGCCGTCGCTTTGCACGCCGAGAGGGCTGACGGCGAACGCGAACGCCGTCCGGCGATCACCGTAGCTGTCGAAGCCCACCCACACGCGGTCGGTGTAGGTGTCGTCGACATCGCGTCGCGCCAGCTGCACACCGATAGAATCGGGATGACGGTCGTAGAGGCGGATCCCCACATACAGGTTCTGCCCGTCGATCAGGACGCGCGCCTCACTGCGTTCCGAGGCCGGGCGGCCGGCCTGTGGCTGCGATTGTACCCAGTCGGTCGCGGCCTCGGCACGTTGCCACACGGGTTCGTCGAGACGCCCGTCGATGGTGATTCGCTCCGTGACGCGAAGCACGTCGAGTCGGGGACGCGGGAGGGTGTCGGCGCGAGAGGATGGCGCTTGGAAGGCGAAAGCGACGGCGAGAATGCTTGGCAGCGCACTGGAAAACAGGATCGGCATTCGTGTAAACTAGCAACTCACCGACCGGCCTACACGCGCGATTCCGCGATGGCGAGTGTACCGTACTTGCGCATCACCGCGTTCACGTCGGCCACCATCGGCTTCCGTACCCACTCCTCGAGTGCCAGATCGTAGCTGCTGAAGGTGCGGTGCCCGCGCCGACGGGCTGCTATCGCGCGGAAGAATTTTCTGCGTCAGGTGCCACGGTACGCGCGGACACCCCGATGTGGCGCGCCGCGCGCGTCAGAAGGTGGGCGCTGGCCGGTGCCGTGAGCAGAAGAAACGCGGCCACGAGCAACTCGTGCAGACTGACGCCGTTACCACGCGTGCTGAAATACACGCTGGACGCCACCAGCATACCGCCGACCCCCAGCGTTGTGGCTTTGGTCGGACCGTGCAGGCGCATGTAGAAATCGTCGAGGCGTGCCAGTCCGATCGAGCCGATGAGCGCAAACGTGGCGCCCAGCAGTAAGCACGCGGCGATGAGGAAGTCACGGAGTACGGACATGATCAGTCGAAGAGGTTGCGTCGTATCACGAAGCGACAGAGAGCGACCGTACCGACGAAACCGAGCAGCGCGATGAGCAGGGCCGCCTCGAAGTACAGCGTGCTGTTGCGGAGGATACCGAACAGCACCAGCAGCGCGACGGCATTGATGTACATGGTATCGAGGGCAGCGATGCGGTCCACGATGCTCGGCCCCCGCCAGAGCCGCCAGCCATTGAGGAGCAGGGCCAGCACCAGCATGCCCAGCGAGATCTGCCCGGCGGTCTGGATCATTCGAAGATCTCCTGCAGCGGCCGTTCATACCGTTGCTTGATGTGCGCGATTTCGTACGTGACATCGTCGATGTGCAACGCATGAATCAGCAGACGGCGCTGGTCCTGACTCACGGCGGCGGTCATCGATCCGGGGGTGAGTGACACCACACTCGCGAGTGCCGCAATGGTGAACGGCTCCTGCGTGTCGAGCGGGACGTCGAAGAAGCCCGGGCGTAGCCGATGCGTGGGGCCAAGGATCTGTCGCGCCACGCGCACGTTGGCGACGACGATATCCACCAGCACGACCGCGGCGAGGCGCAGCAGTGGACGCCACCGCACGTGAGCGGGCGCTTCCGGCCAGTAGCGCGCGGTGATCCATGGGATAAGCGCTGCCAGCAGCGCTCCCATCAGCACCACGCCAATGCTGATGCGGTTGGCCGCCAGCACCCACGCTGCGAGCAGCAGCAGTGAGAGTACCGGTTGCGGCAGGCGGCGCGTCGGCGTTGGCTCGCGGTTGTTGGTTGGCGCGGTCATCGACCCCCCGGCGCATCCAGAATCTGTGAACGGAGTTGGCTCGGCGCCAGTAATTGCTGCGCGGTGCGCTGCGTGAAATCGCTGAGTGCACCGGCGCCGATCGTGACGGCTGCCAGCACCAGCAACAGTGCGGTGGGAGGGACGCGTGAGAGCAGTGCACGCGGCACGGGGCGCCGCTGCTCGCGGGCGCGGGTGAGTGTCGAGGTCTCCGGGGCGTCGGCGGCTCCCCAGAAGAGCGCGGCGCCGCGTCGGCTGAGCGCGATCACCGCCAGCAGACTCGAGCCCAATACCACCGTCCACATCACAGGCAGGCGGCTGTCGGCGGGGAACGCCTGCAGCATCAGCACCTTGCCGAGAAACCCTGAAAGCGGTGGTAGTCCCGCCACCGAAAGGGCGCCCACGAAGAACAAGACACTGGTCCAACGGCGTGGTGCGTCGCGCTGTTCGCTGAGTCCCGCAATGAGGAACATGGCCGCCGCCGCGATGGTGCTGTGTACGAGATAGAACAGGCCGGCGGAGAGTCCCTCCTCCGAACCGTGGGCCATGCTCGCCAGCATGGTGCCGACCGATACGATGAGCAGGGCGCTCTGCAATCGACGCACCGACCTGGTGCCGATGGCGGCCAATGCTCCGAACGCGACCGTCGCCACCGCCATCGGCCACAACCACTCGCCGTACAGATTCGCGCGGTGTGCGGCATCTGTTCCGACCACCATGGTGCTCATACGCACGATGGCATACACCCCCACTTTGGTCAGGATCGCGAAGAGGGCAGCGACCGGAGGTGAGGCCGCTGAGTAGGCGGCGGGTAACCAGAACGAGAATGGCACAAGCGCGGCCTTCAGCGCGAACACCACCAGCAGCAGCAAGGCGCCGCTGCGCGCGAAGGCGGCCGACGGCGCATCGAGGAGCGCGACACGCTGGGAGAGTTCGGCGAGATTGAGCGTGCCGGTGACGCTGTAGAGCATCCCGATGCCCACGAGAAAGATCGACGACCCGACGAGGTTGAGCACGGCGTATTGCACGCCGCTGCGCACGCGCGCTGGCGTGCCGCCGAACACCAGCAGGCCATACGACGCGATGAGCAGCAGTTCGAAGCTGACGAAGAGATTGAACAAATCGCCGGTAAGGAACGCGCCGTTCACGCCAGCGATGAGCAACAGCAGCGCGGCGTGAAAGTGCGGACCGTGTTGATCATCGCCGCGGAGGGCCGCCCAGGCACTACCGGTCGCCACGATGGCGGTGAGCAGTAACAGCAACGCCGCGAGCCGATCGAGGCTGAGCACGATGGCCACTGGCACGGGCCAGTTCCCCAGTCGGTACACAAGTACCTGCCCGAGATCGGCCATCGGCAGCAGCCAGCCGCTGAGCGCGACGAGTAGCAGGGTGGTGCCGAGCATCAGAATGCGTCGCCACAGGATCGATGACGTCAGCAGGGAGAGACAGGCCGCGGCCAGGGGCAGCAGCACCGGCAGCACCAACAGGTCGCGCGCGAACGCTTGGTGAATCGGCGTCGGGGCGAGACTGCTGAGCACCCCGACGGAGAACGAGGTCGCGATCATGACGCGGCGTGCCGGGCGACGAGCACTGGCGGCGCTGCTGCCGAATCCGACGCCGATGCTGAATCGGTCGAATCGGCCAGACCATCCACATGATCGCTGCCGAAGACCGATCGCGACCGCACCGCCAGCGCGAGGAGAAACGCCGTCATCCCGAAACCGATCACGATGGCAGTGAGCACCAGCGCCTGCGGCAGGGGATCGGCGTATGGTCCTCCCGCGTCGGTGATGATGGGCGGGACCAACACGCGCACCCGCCCCATGGCCAGCAGGAACAAGTTGACGCCGTACCCCACGAGCATAAGACCGAGCAGTACGGTGAACAGGCGTGCCCGCAGCACGAGATAGGCGCCACTGCCGATGAGGACGGCGATCGCAGATGCCAACAGCAGATTCATTGGGACGTCTCCGGCGCATCGTGGGGCGCGGCACCGTAGTGTCCCAAGCGCTGCACGATCACCACGGTCGCACCCACCACGGCGAGGTACACGCCGAGATCGAACGCCATCGCGCTCGGGAGCGCGATGCTCCCGATCAGTGGGAGCGTGATGCTACGATAGCCCGACGTGAGGAATGGCAGCCCGAACAGCACGCTGGCGGCACCGGTCGCCAGCGCAATCATCAGTCCGCCCATCATGACACGTCGCAGGTCGAAGCCAGCGGGCCGCAGTGCGCCCGCCTCACCGGCGAGTGCCTGGACGACGAGCATCACCGCCGTGAGCATACCGGCGGCGAACCCGCCGCCGGGGAGGTCATGTCCTCGAAGCAGCACGAAGACCGTCATCAGCGCGGCCAGCGGGAGCAGCGCGCGGGCGATCATGCGCAGCAGCACGGGGGACTGTTCCGCGAAGGGGTCGGTCTGTGCGGGCTGTGTTGCCGGTGCACTGGAATCGCTTACAGGCGGACGCGACTGATCGAGCGCGATCAGCACGCCGAGCGCGGCCATCGTCAGCACCGCCACTTCGCCCAGGGTATCAAAGCCGCGGAAGTCTACCAGGATCACGTTCACCATATTGCGGCCATGTCCCTGTGGGAGACTGGCCAGCGCATAAAAGTCGGAGACTGACGGCACACGGGGACGCTCGAGCAGTACCCATGCCAGCAGCCCGCTGACGCCGCCGATGACACCGGCGATGAGCGCATCGCGCACGCGCGGGCTGCGCGATTCGAGGGTGGCCGCGGCGGGCGCGAGATGTTTGACGGCCACGAGGAGGAGCAGAATGGTGACGAGCTCCACGAGCAGCTGCGTGAGGGCGAGGTCGGGGGCGGCCAGCCGCGCGAAGGCGAGTGAAACGAGCAGTCCCACGGTGCTGATCGCGACAACGGCGGTGAGCGGCGCGTGGCGACTGGTGACGGTCCAGAGCGTGCCGGCCACGAGGAGCAGCCAGACGGCGGTGCTCGCGGCGTCGGGCATCTCGGCGGGCCAGACGACGCCCGTGTCACGCACGGTGGACCACGCGTTCGCCATCCACGCGCTGTTTAGCCAAGGCGCGACGCCGGCGACGAGGGCGGCGAGCAGCAGCCAGCGCACGTAGCGCTGCAGCGAACCGTTCTCGAGGGCCTGCGTGGCGTGCACCGCCGTGCGAGTGATGGCGGCGAAAATCGCGTCGAAGATGCGCAGTCCGTCGACGGTGGGCAGCCGGTCGTGCCACGCATACGCTGCCTCCCGAACACGATAGAGCGCGACACCACCCACCAGCGCCAATACGCTCATCACGAGCGGCAAATTCACGCCGTGCCAGATGCCGAGATCGAACGTTGGTGCTGGCGCCTGCAGGACCGCGCCGACGGCGGGAAGCAATTGACGAGTGACCAAGAGGCTCGGCGCGATCCCCACGGCGAGACAGGCGATGGCGAGGGCGCCACCCGGTAGTCGCATGAACGCCGGTGGCTCGTGAGGAGTTTGAGGGAGCGGCGTGTCGTCGGCGTTGAAAAACACCTCCATGATGAACCGTAGCGAATAACCCACGCCAAGGGCGCCGGCAACGACGGCGGCGAGGGGTTCGATCCACCGGATACCGAGGGTTTGCGATGCGAGCGCTTCGGCAAAGAACATTTCCTTGCTCAGGAAGCCGTTGAGCAATGGCACGCCGGCCATCGCACTGGCGGCGATGATGGCCAGCGCTCCGGTCCACGGCATCTGCTTCCAGAGACCATTGAGCACACGCATGTCGCGCGTGCCGACCTCGTGATCGATGATCCCCGCTGCCATGAACAGCGACGCTTTGAACGTGGCGTGGTTGACCACGTGGAAGACGGCCGCGACCACCGCCATGGGCGAGGAGAAGCCCAGGAGCAGGGTGATGAGTCCGAGATGGCTGATGGTGGAGTAGGCGAGCAGCCCCTTGAGGTCGTGCTGCCACATGGCGGAGTAGGCACCGACCAGCAGCGTGAGCATGCCGACGGTGCTCACGATAGCGAGCCATTCGCTGGTCCCACTCAGCGTGGGGTAGAGGCGCGCGAGCAGAAAAATGCCCGCTTTCACCATGGTGGCGGAGTGCAGATAGGCGCTCACCGGGGTGGGGGCGGACATGGCCCGCGGGAGCCAAAAATGGAACGGGAACTGCGCCGACTTGGTGAACGCCCCAAGCAGCACGAGCACGAGCGTCGGCCGATACCACGCGTGGGCGCGCACGAGATCACCAGCGGCCAGCACTTGGTCAAGATCGTAGCTGCCCACGATGCGTCCGAGCAACAGGACGCCAGCAAAGAGCGCCAGCCCACCGCCAGCGGTGACCGCGAGCGCGGTGCGCGCACCCGCGCGCGCGGCGGGATCGGCGGTCTTGAACCCGATGAGCAGAAACGAGACGAGACTGGTGGCTTCCCAGAACACCACGAGCAACAGCAGGTTGCCGCTGAGCACGAGCCCCAGCATCGAGGCCATGAACAGGGAGAGCAGCGCGTAGAGGCGTCCGAGCTCGCGGTCGTCCTGCATGTAGTAGCGCGCATACAACTGCACGAGGAGCCCGATCACCAACACCATCATGCCGAACAGCCAGCTCAACCCATCGATGCGGAGGGCCAGCGTAAGGCCGGCCGCCGGCAGCCACGGCCAGTCAGCACGCACCACGGTGCCCGCGAGCACCGCAGGTGACTGCGCCGCGAGCACGCTCAGCGCGGCGATCACGGGGAGTGCTGCCGACCAGGCCATTGCGGTTGGCGACGCTCGGCGGAGCAACGCTGGAAACAGGCTCCCAATCAGCGGGAGCAGCACAATCAAATAGAGCACGGCATATCGGAACGCGGCGTAGGGCGGGTCCGGGAGGGCGCATCCGGGTGAAACGCCGAGCCGCTTATACCCGATGAGCCCGCGATTGTTTCAGGGCGCGTGCACTTCGGACATCCGCTGCTCCGCATGACGACACGCCGCACGATGTCGCAGCCTCCGCAGTAACGATCGCCCTCAATCGCTACGCGAGCAGCGCGCCATTGGCCACCGTAGGCGTGTCACAAGCCCACGCTGGCGTGCGGCGCGAGAAGGAACGCTTGGCGGAAGCCCGGGAACCGTCGATAAGTTTCGTGAGTTCGTCACGTTTACCATTCTTCACCGGCACCGTCCTATTGTGACCGTCGCGCTCGAAGCCGAGGCCCTGCATCATGCGTACGGTCGCACCGTCACGTTGCGTGGCGTGTCGCTGCAAGTCCGCACCGGCTCGCTGCTGGCGATCGTGGGAGAGAGCGGATCCGGAAAGACCACGCTGTTGCGTTGCTTCAACCGATTGGTGGAGCCCACCGCCGGCGTGGTGCGTGTGGATGGGGTCGATGTTCGCGGTACCCCCGGAGATGCCCTGCGCCGTCGCTTGGGGTTTGTACCGCAAACGGGCGGCCTGCTGCCCCACTGGTCCGTGCTGCGCAACGCCGCTCTGGTGCCACGTCTGATCGGACACGCCGAGCCTGAGCGTGCGGCGGCCGAGGCACTCACGCTGGTGGGATTGCCGCCCGCCGAGTTCGGTGCGCGACTACCGCATGAGCTCTCCGGGGGACAACGGCAGCGGGTGGCGTTGGCCCGAGCGCTCGCGGCGCGGCAGGATATCGTGCTGCTCGACGAGCCGTTCGGCGCGCTCGACGCGCTCTCGCGCGCGGTAGTGCATGAGGCGTTCGAACACGTGCGCGGTGAGCTGGGGTTTACGGCGGTGCTCGTGACGCACGACCTGGCCGAGGCGGCGCGTCTGGCCGACGAGATCGCGGTCATGCGCAGTGGAAGGATCGAACAGATCGGTACACTGGCCACGCTGCTACGTGCTCCCGCCACCGCGTACGTGGAGGAGCTGCTGCTCCGTGCCACCGCCGCCGCGCGACCGTTGGTGGGACAATGAGTACGGCGCGGTCCCTGCGGATGCGTGTGCGCCAGCTGCTGCTGCCGACGGCGGTCCTGCTGGTGGGGTGGGGCGTACCGCGCGACATGACGGCTCAGGCTACGCCGGCGCGTCCCGCTGTCGTGGTGGCCTCCAAGCCGTTCGGCGAGTCGTTCTTGCTGGCGGAGATGTTTGCGCAGCTGCTCGAGGCGGACGGCATACGGGTGACGCGACGCCCCGGGCTTGGCGCCACCGAAGTCGCGTTCGAAGCGCTCCGCACCAACGCGATCGACGTGTATCCCGAGTACACAGGCACCGGCTTACTCGCGGTGCTGCGCGACTCGATGACCACCGCCATGCGTGAAGATCCACGCCGGTTGTTCGCGCGGGTGAGTAATGAATTCGAACGGCGCTTCGGTGCGCGCTGGTTGCCGCCGCTGGGGTTCGAGAACGGCTATGCCATCGCGGTGCGACGGGAGACTGCCACGCGTTATCGGTTGCGTACGTTGAGCGATCTGGCGCGGGAGTCGGGCGCGCTGCAGGCGGGATTCACCAACGATTTCATTGGCCGGCCCGACGGCTTTGCCGGCTTGCGGGCATTCTACGGCATCGCGCTGCGCTCGGTGCGTCCGCTGGCCCCCGCCGTGAAGTACGAGGCACTCTCCGCCGGCGCGATCGATGTCATCGATGGCTACTCCACCGACGGCCTGCTGGCGCGATTCGATCTGATCACGCTGGTGGACGATCGCCACTTCTTCCCGCCGTACGAGGCGGCGGCACTCGTCTCGCCGCGCGTGAGCGCCGAGCGTGCCGATGTCGTCGCGGCGTTGTCGCGCCTCAGTGGACGGCTCACCGAAGGTGATGTGCGTCGTTGGAACGCGTTGATTGAAGTGGAGCAACAGCCGATCGCCGATGTGGCGCGCGGTGCGTTGATCGAGCTCGCGCTGGTGCGGGCGGTGGGCACTGCGGCGGTGGTAGAAACGCCTCGCACCACGACGCGCGGATTTCTCGCGTACAGCTGGGCACGACGCGCCGAGACGCTACGGCTGATTCGCGAGCATCTCGTGCTGGTGAGCATCGCGCTCGCAGCCGCGATCCTGGTGGCCGTCCCACTCGGCGTACTGCTCACGCGCACGCCCCGGGCGGCGGCGTGGGTGATGCAGGGGCTTGGCGTTGTGCAGACCATTCCATCGCTAGCGCTGCTGGCGTTCATGATTCCCGTGCTCGGGATCGGGCTCGCCCCGGCATTGGTCGCGTTGTGGTTATATGCGCTGCTGCCGATTGCTCGTGCCACGTACAGCGGCGTTTCCACGGCGGATCCTGACGCCGTGGCGGCCAGTGAGGCGTTGGGCACGACCGCTTGGCAGCGGCTCTGGTGGGTGCAGCTGCCGCTGGCCACCCCGGCCGTGCTCGCGGGGGTGCGGACGTCGGCCGTGATCACTGTCGGCGCGGCCACCCTCGCGGCGTTTATCGGAGCCGGAGGACTTGGCGAGCCGATCATCACGGGTCTCGGACTCGCGGATTCCCGGTTGGTACTCTCCGGGGCATTGCCCGCTGCCGCGCTCGCGGTGGTGGTGGATCTTGTCTTGGCCGCCGTGGAACGCGCAGTAACGCCGGCGTATCTCCGTCGTAGGCGTGCCGGCGCCTGAGTCTTGGTGTGCAAGTGCACGTCCGACACGCGTGGCGAACGCTGTTTCAAGCGTAGGCGCGAGTTGCCCTCGCGCTGCTTCCCTCGATCGGAGCTACACGCGCAATTCCGCGATGGCGAGCGTGCCGTACTTGCGCATCACCGACGGCCTGAACTCCCTGAGTACCGTGGCCGCGGTCGTGGTCTCCTCGTCTTCCGGCGCGTGGACGAACACGAAGCCCGCGCCGCCGGCCGCAAGCTTCACCAGGGCTTGTGACGCTGCCGACTCGTCGGTATACAGCTTTGACAATTGCTCGCCGATCTTCGCGAACATTCCCTGTTCCTCGGCGACGTCTTGTTCACGTGCGACCAGCTCCGCGCCCGATGCGACAATCACGTCGTCGTCGGAGAATCCGGCGGCACGCGCACCATCGCCGGCCTTTCTCGCCGTGGCCTCGTTGGCGAACACGGCGAGCACATAGTTCTTCGGGTAGAACATCCCGAACGACGACGCACTGTCCTTGAAGGGCGCTTCGTCGGGGAACGCCGGCTCTTCGGTATTGTCTGACATGTGGTGGGGTCTATGAGGACAGATGACGGTCGCGATCAAGGAACAAGGTGTCACATACACCATCAGTCAGGAATACTCACGAACGGATCGGGGGCATCCGCGTCGAGTCCAAGTCGGTCCGCCAGTTCATGGCCGCTGCGATCGATGATGAACTCAGCCCAGAGCGGAAGGTGGTCAGACACGCGATCAGTCACTTGTCGGGCCGTCAGTTCGCGGAACACGGTACCCCGGAGATCGATCACCCCCGCACCGCCGTTGGTGAGTAAGGTGAGATCGCCCATGAACCACGCGATCTGGTCGTAGTGCTTGACGGCCTGGGCGTAGTTCGTGCGCACGTCGCGCAGCGCCTCCGGAACCATCAACCCCGCCGACAGAAAGGCCGCGAACAGGGGATCTTCCGCACGCCGGGCTTCGATATTGAAGTCCCCGAGCACGATCAAGTTGGATTCCTCGGCGCCGGCGAACCGTGAGCGATCGCGGATTTCGTTGGCGGTATACTGCGCGAGGCGTTCGATCTCCGGCCGACGATCAGCCGGCCCGCTGCCAAACCGGATGTGAGCCGTGAGCAGCGCAAAGCGCTCCTTGTTCGCCCGAAATCCCACGAAGTACGGCGAACGATCGAACTGTTCCTGCTGACCGACGTTCTTCTGCGGCGGCAACACGATCTCGCCCGCGAGCCCTGACGGCTGCACGCGGCGACGATCATAGAGGTACACGAGCCGCTCCCCGAGCCCTTTGTCACCGGCGTTGACGTCGCTGAGAATCAGCCCCCAGTCGTTGCCGAGGAACTCATCGACCAGCATGCGCACAGCCGTGGTATCGCGCAGCACCTCCTGAATGGCGATCACATCGAAGTTACGCACCACTTCGGCGATGTAGGCCAGCCCGCGCAAGTTGCGCTTGGGGGAGCCGCTGTTCTCATCCCAGGACCGATGAATCGCGCCGAACTTGCGGAGATTCCACGTGCCGATGATGAGATTGCGGTCGGTACTCTTGCCGGGGATGTTGGCGCGTGCAATGGCGCGCCGGAGGCGCACAATGTCCTCGCAGACGATCGCCGGATAATCGTGGTAGGTGAACATGGGTCGCCTGGGAGAGCTGGTGGGCCAACGACAGAGCGGATCTCATGATAGAGCAGCCGGGCGGACACGTATTCCTCAATCTCGGGCCCGTCGAAGCCCACTACGCAACGGGCACCGGTGATCCGGCAGACGGGTTATGCACCACAGTCAGGAGAACGGTGCAGCCTTGCGCGGAACTCGCGGCATGTCGTACACCCGGCGCCAATGCAAGGATGTCGCCAGTCGCCAGTCCGTATTCCTTGTCAAGCGCGCGAAAGACGGCGTCCCCGCGCAACATGTGAATGCTCACGGGCCCGCCTCTGGGTTATCTAGTGTCGTGCGGTTCGTCGCCCTTGTGATATCCCGCCACTTGATGAATGGTTCGAACGCCCCGGTCGCCTCCGACGAGCTCGCGGCGATCGAAGGTCGTCACCGCCGGCGCAACCTTTTGGGCCTTCAAGAATAACGGGTAAGGTTAGATTCCCCGTCTCCCCGCCCTCCCCCACGTTTCGGACTCAGCATGACGGCAACTGCTTCGGTTCCACTCCGCGCACCGTCCTCCGATCCGCCTCCCCGATTGGTCGCATCCGCGAGTAGCTGGTTCGCGCATTGGCGCGACGACGTTCCGGCATCGGTGGTGGTCTTTCTGGTGGCCCTACCACTGTGCCTCGGCGTGGCTCTCGCCTCCGGTGCTCCGCTGCTGTCCGGGGTCGTAGCCGGTATCGTCGGCGGAATCGTGGTCGGCGCCGCGTCGGGATCGCAACTCATGGTCAGCGGACCCGCCGCCGGACTCACCGCGATCGTGCTTACGGGGATCGCGCAGGTCGGCGGCTTTCCGCGGTTCCTCACCGCCGTCATCCTCGGCGGTGTGCTGCAACTCATCCTCGGAGCCGCACGGGCCGGCATCATCGGCTACTACTTCCCTTCCGCCGTCATCAAGGGGATGCTGGCCGCCATCGGCCTCACGCTGATTCTCAAGCAGATTCCCCACGCGGTCGGGTATGACGCCGACTACGAGGGCGACTTCGCGTTCGTCAGTCCGTCCGGTGAGAACACCTTCGATGCCATCGGGGCGGCGCTCCAGCAGGTCCAGCCCGGGGCGATTACCGTGGCGCTGGTCGGTGTCGCCATCATGGTCCTCTGGCGGCGCACACCCCTCGCCAACGTCAAGCTGTTGCCGGCGCCGCTGGCTGTCGTGGTGATCGGCGTGGGGATCAACGAACTGCTGCTCGCACTCGAGCCGAGCTTCGCCATCCGCGGCACGCATCTGGTGTCACTACCAACCACCGGATTCGACGGTATCGTGGCTCAGCTGAGCCGCCCGGACTGGAGCGCGCTCCGCGATCAGCAGGTGTGGTTGCTCGGGGCCACCCTTGGCATTGTCGCTAGCCTCGAGTCGCTGCTCAGCTTGGAGGCGACCAACAAACTCGACCCCCTCAAGCGCGATGCGCCAGCGAACCGCGAGTTGTTCGCGCAGGGACTGGGAAACGTGATCTCCGGTTTTTTCGGTGGGTTGCCAGTGACCGGCGTCATCGTGCGCAGTGCCGCCAACGTGGATGCCGGCGGGCGCACCCGCCTCTCGGGGATGATCCACGGGGTCTGGCTGGTGGCGGCGGTCCTGTTGATGGCGTCGGTTCTCAACCGTATTCCGCTGGCGGCACTGGCCGCCGTGCTCTTGGTCACCGGGTTTAAGCTCACCACGCCCGCGCTCTGGAAGTCGGCGTGGAATCTGGGTTGGTCGCAGTTCATTCCGTTCGCGGTCACGATCCTCGCCATTCTGCTCACCGACCTGTTGAAGGGGATCGGCGTGGGGCTCGTGGTCGGCATCGGCTTCATCCTTGCCGAGCACATGCGCCGCCCCGCGCTCTTCAAGGTCAGTCCGCCCGGGTCGGTGCTCACGCGCTACGTGCTGCCCGACCAGGTGACGTTCCTCAGCAAGGCGAGCATCGCGCGCGAGCTGGAAGCGCTGCCGAATGGGTGTCGCGTGGAAATCGACGGACGCCGCACCGGACGGTATGACTACGATGCGCTGGAGGAGTTGCTGGCGTTCCGCGAGACCGCCCTCTCCCGCAACATCGACTATCGGCTCGTGGGCATTCCCGAGACCGACCTGACGCCCGCCCACTGACCCTCCCGGAAATCGACGATGGAGAACTTCCGCAAGATCATCCAGCACAACCGCGAGTGGGCCGCGGCCATGAAAGTGGCCGACCCAGACTACTTCGAAACGCGTGCGACGCGTCAGGAACCGCACTTCCTGTACATCGGCTGCTCCGACAGCCGCGTGCCCGCCAACGTCGTGACCGGTACCGAGCCCGGGGAGCTGTTCGTGCACCGCAACATCGCCAACGTCGTGTTGCCGAGTGACCTGAACGCCATGAGTGTGCTGCAGTACGCCGTGGAGGTGCTGGATGTGAAGCACGTGATCGTGACCGGCCACTACGGGTGCGGTGGCGTCAAAGCGGCCATGGGGAATATCCAGTACGGGCTGGTGGACCTGTGGCTCCAGCCCATTCGCAACGTCGTGCGCTGGAACAAGCCGGAACTCGATCAGATCAAGGACGAGCAGGCGCGCTTCGACCGGGTGGTGGAGCTCAACGTGCTCGAGCAACTGTACCACCTGTCCGAGACGCCCGTCGTACAAAATGCGTGGGCCAAGGGGAAGCGCCCGCTGCTGCACGGACTGGTCTACGACATTCACGAAGGGCTATTGCGTGAAATTGCCACGGGCATCGATTGCCAGGAAGCCGCGGACGCGCTGGCGCAGCGGCGGCAGTCAGGGGTGCCGGCCGGACCACCGCCGATCTTGGGTCGCATGGGCGGTCCGACGCTGGCCGGTGACGAACTGGCCGACGCGATCGCCAAGCGCGTGATAGACCGGCTGACAGGTTCCGGCGCCGCTGGGCTTCCACAGAAGTAAGCACACGGGGCGCCAGCGATCGCCGCCTTAGCGTAGCCATCCGGCATTCGGCGGCGTCGCTGGAATTCGCAAACGAGCATCTCCTTGCTATTCCAGAATTCGACAATAAGTTAGTAAGTAATCACTTTCTTTTCAGGCGGCCTGCGAGTGCTAGAGCAACCGAAGTATCTGCGAGCCAGCGATCGACGACGCGCCACGGTCGAGGCCGTTGTCGCATTGGCGGCGAGTCACAACCCGAGCGAGATCACGACCACCGCGATCGCGCACGAGATGGGACTGACGCAGGGCGCCGTGTTCAGGCACTTCGCGACGAAGGACACGATCCTGCAGGCGGTGATGAAGTGGGTCGCCGCCGGCCTCATGTCCCGGGTGGACGCCGCCATCGAGACGATGGCGTCGCCGATCCTCGCGCTCGAAGCGCTCTTCATGGCGCACGTGGAGTTCATCGCCTCGCACCCGGGCGTGCCACGCATCCTGCTGTCCGAACTGCAACGCGCCGAGTCGTCACCACCCAAGCGCATCGCGCAAGCATTCCTTCGACGGTATGGCGAGCGCGTCTCACAACTCCTCGCCGATGCCAAGGAGCGCGGGGAGCTACACGCCACGCTCGATACCGAGGCGGCCGCGATCCTGTTCGTCGGCACGATTCAGGGACTCGTGCTGCAGGGGTTGCTCGCCGGTGACGTCGCCCGGATCCGGCGTGACGCTCCGCGAGTCTTCGCCATCTATCGGCGCGGGATCGAGGCGGCGCCATGAAGAGACTTCCACTCACGGGACGAACGTTGGCGTTTGTGGCGGTACTCTTTTCGCTACTCACGCTCTTCGCCTACGTCGCACTGCGTTCGGGTCCACTGGCGCCGATCGCGGTCACGGTCGCGACGGTGGCGTCTCGATCCGTTGCGCCGGGAGTATTCGGGATCGGCATCGTCGAGTCGCGGTACCGTTACAAGGTCGGACCGACCGTTGCCGGGCGCGTCAAGCGACTGCTGGTCGATGTCGGAGATACCGTCGTGGCCGGTCAGTTGATGGGAGAGATGGATCCGGTCGATCTCGATGAGCGCATTCGTGCACTCGACGCCGCGTACCGGCGCAGCGAGGCCACCGTGCGCGAGGCGGAACTCCGTCGGGATTTCGCGCACACGCAAGCGGAGCGCTACGAACAGCTGCTCGCCGTGCGCTCCACGAGCGAGGAGATCGTCGCCTCGAAGCAGCAGGAGCGACACGTCGCGGATGCCGCACTCCTCGCCACTCGCGCCGAGCGCGCGCGCGCCGGCGACGAACGCGCGGCGCTGGTCGCACAGCGCACGAATCTTCGCCTTGTGGCGCCAGCCGATGGCCTCGTGAGCGCGCGCGACGTGGATCCGGGAACGACGGTCGTGGCGGGACAGACGGTGGTGGAGGTCGTAGACCCGAGCAGTCTCTGGCTCAGCGTGCGCTTCGACCAGAGCAGCACGCGGGGTTTGGAGTCCGGATTGCCGACCAAGATCGTCTTACGGTCGAGGCGGGGCGACCCGCTGCCCGGACGCGTGGCGCGTGTGGAGCTACGAGCGGACGCGGTCACTGAGGAAGCCATGGCCAAGGTGGTGTTCAACGCCACGCTCGACCCGTTGCCGCCGATCGGGGAGCTGGCCGAAGTGACGGTCGCCCTCCGCGCGACCCCACCGTCCCCGGTGATCCCCAACGCCGCGGTGCAGCGCGTGGATGGTCAGTCCGGTGTGTGGCAGGTTTTGGGTAGTGACCTCTCGTTCACTCCCGTCACGCTCGGGGCCTCCGATTTCGATGGAAACGTCCAGGTGCGCAGCGGGCTCAAAGTCGGCGATCGCATCGTGGTGTACAGCGCCAAAGCGTTGAGTGGGCGCAGTCGCATTACCGTGGTCGACCGGATTCCCGGCGTAGCGCCATGATCAGCTTGGCCGGTCGAGACATCCAGCATGAATGGGGCAAGTACGTCTTCACCGGGATCGGGCTGGGGCTGCTGATCGGTGTGACGCTGACCATGGCCGGGGTGTATCGCGGCATGGTGGATGATGGGAGGGCGCTGCTCGACAACAGCGGCGCCGAGCTGTGGGTCGTGCAGAAGGAGACACTGGGGCCGTATGCGGAGCCGTCGAGTCTCAATGACGACGCCTACCGCAGCATTCTGGCCGTGCAGGGTGTCGCGCAGGCCGCCAACGTCACCTATCTCACGATGCAGGTTCGCGGCGCCGAACAGGATGTCCGCGCGATGGTTGTCGGAATCGCGAATGGTGAGGCCGGCACCCCCGGGTGGCCGCCCCACCTCGTGGCCGGGCGTCAACTCACGCGCAGCCACTACGAAGCGGTGGCCGACGTTGCCACCGGTTTCGCGCTGGGCGATCACGTCCGGATCCGCCGTAATGACTACACCGTGGTGGGACTCACCCGTCGGATGGTGTCGTCGGGGGGTGACCCCATGGTCTTCATCCCGTTGAAGGATGCGCAGGAGGCGCAATTTCTGAAGGACAATGATGCCGTGCTGCAGAGCCGGCGACGCACGTCCGAGAACCCCGCCTTCAACCGGGCCGGCGTTCCGGGACTGCTCGACGCGGTGATCACGTCGCAGACTCGCAACTCATTCGTCAACGCGGTGCTCGTGAGGCTCCGGCCCGGCTATGCCGCAAACGATGTCGCCGCGGCCATCGAGCGCTGGCAGCGCCTGACGGTGTACACGAGGCCGCAGATGGAAGGCATCCTCATTGGCAAGTTGATCGCGACGTCGGCCAAGCAGATCGGCATGTTCCTCGTGATCCTCGCCATCGTCAGTGCGGCGATCGTCGCCTTCATCATTTACACGATGACCCTTGGCAAGATTCGCGAGATCGCCGTCCTCAAGTTGATCGGCACGCGAAACCGCACGATCGCGAGCATGATCATGCAGCAGGCACTCGGACTCGGCCTGATCGGATTCGCCGTCGGCAAGATCGTCGCGTCGTTCTGGGCGCCGTTCTTTCCCAAATACGTGCTGTTGATACCACGAGATACCATCGCGGGGTTCTTCGCGGTGGTCGTGATCTGCATGCTGGCCAGCCTGATCGCAATCCGCGCGGCGCTTCGCGTCGATCCGGCCGACGCCATTGGAGGATGAACCCATGAAAACCGGCATCCGCATTGAAGGACTGAAAAAACGGTACGGCGAGGGAGATACGGCCGTGGACGCCTTGAAAGGCGTGGACATGTACGTGGCCCCCGGCGAGGTGGTCGGTCTCATCGGCCCGTCGGGCTCCGGCAAGTCGACGCTCCTCAAGTGCCTCGGTGCCGTGATCGAGCCGACCTCGGGACGCATGATCCTGGGCGACGAGGTCATCTACGACAACGGATGGAAGATTCATGACCTCCGTGCACTCCGCCGCGACAAGATCGGCTACGTGTTCCAGGCGCCCTATCTCATTCCCTTTCTCGACGTCACCGACAACGTGGCGCTGTTGCCGATGCTGGCCGGTGTTCCGAACGGCATCGCGCGCGAACGCGCCGTCGAGTTGCTCGGTGCGCTCGACATCGCGCATCGCGCCAAGGCGATGCCCTCCCAGATCTCCGGCGGCGAACAGCAGCGCGTCTCTATCGCCCGCGCACTGGTCAATCGCCCTCCGGTGATCCTGGCCGACGAGCCCACCGCGCCGCTGGACAGCGTGCGGGCCCTGACGGTTATCGGGATCCTGCACGAGATGGCGCACCGGTACGAGACGGCCATCATCGTCGTGACGCATGACGAGAAAATCATCCCGACCTTCAAGCGCATCTACCACATCCGTGATGGAAAGACTCACGAGGAAGTCGGCGAGGGCCGAGCGCTTACCGGAGCGGAGCATGGATAACCGGTCCGTCAAACGCCGTCGCCCGTTCGTGCTCGTGGTGCGTGCGGCCTCACGTGCGGTCTCACGTGCGGCCTCGATTGCGGCCTCACTTGCAGGATGCGCCACCGGACCCGCGTTCACGCGTCCGGCGGCGCCCGCCGTCAGCGTGTACACAGTCAACGCCATGCCGACACAGACCGACTCGGCACCCGGCGCGCACGGCGGATCGCAGCGCTTCGTTCGAACGTCGGCCGACAGCACGCCGTGGTGGCGTGCTCTGGGTTCTCCCACGCTGGACACGTTGATCGCTCGTGCACTCACAGAAAGCCCGACCGCCGTGGCGGCGGAAGCAACGCTACGACAGTCGCAGGAGCTGTTCGCTGCGCAATCCGGTGCTACGCGATACCCGCAAGCGGATGCGACGCTCGGCGCCCAGCGTCAGCGATTCAACCCTGCCGCGTTGGGCCAGAACAGTGAGCCGCGTGAGTTCGGACTGTTCAACGCCTCGATCGGCGTACGCTACAAACTCGACTTGTTCGGTGGCAACCGCCGCGCTCTTGAAGCACTGGCCGCTCGCGTCGACTATCGTCGCTACCAGTGGGATGCCGCTCGGCTCTCGCTGTCGGCGGCCATCGTCGGCACCGCGGTCACCCAGGCACAGCTGTTCGCACAGATCGAAGCCACGGAAGCCATTCTCCGGATTGACGAGGAGCAGCTCACGATCGCCCAGGAGCGTCTGCGCCTCGGCGCGGCCTCACCGGATGAGGTGCTTGGGCAGCAGCAGCAACGCGACCAGACCCGTGGCAGCCTCCCGCGCCAACGGCAACTCGTCGCGCAGAGCGCGCACCTGCTGGCCACGCTCGCGGGTCGGGAGCCGGGTGCGGCAGGGCTGCCCACGTTTGCGATGTCGGATCTCGTGCTTCCAACCGAGCTTCCGTTGGTCGTCCCGTCGGAACTTGTGCGGCGCCGTCCTGACGTCCAGGCCGCGGAGGCGCTGATGCACGCCGCCAACGCCGACTACGGCGCGGCCGTTGCCAGGCTGTACCCGCAGATCAATCTGAGCAGCAGTGTCGGCGCGCAAGCGTTGAGTGCCGGCGCCTTGTTCGGCGGCGGAACCGCGATCTGGAGTTTGGTCGCGCAACTGACCCAACCGTTGCTCAACTCAGGGCTGCCGGCCGAGAAGCGGGCGGCGTTGGCGGCCTTCGAGTCGGCGACTGCGAACTATCAGGGTGTCGTTCTGGAGTCGCTGCGCGATATGGCGGACATCCTGCGTGCACTGGACAACAATGCGCAGACACTCTCTGCACTCGCGAGTGTCGCCGACGCGTCGCAGGCGACGCTCGAATCCGTGGAACGGCAGTATGCGCGCGGTGCGGTCGGCTACCTGCAGGTCCTCGCGGCACGGAAGCAGTCGCGACAGGCGCACATCAACGTGATCGCTGCCCGCGCTCAGCGACTCCTCGACAGTGTCTTGTACTACCAGGCCGTCGGAGGTACCACGGAGCTCCCACTCACGAAACCTCTCGTCGACAAGGAAGGAGTATGATGCGAACAGGCAAGCGAATCGCGGCGGGTCGCGTCGCGCAGGCCGCGACATGAGCGCCTCACGGACTGCACGTGTTGTGCAGATGCTCGTCGTCGCGGTCGGGGGACTGTTCGGCGTCGCGACGCTCTTCGCCGGTGGCCGTGTGCTGCTGGGTTCCGATCCGGGTTACGTGGTGTTCCGTCCATTGCTCATATACAACACGATGATGGGTGTGGCCTATCTCGCGGCCAGTGTCGCCATGTGGCGCAATGTCGTTCGCGGACGATACGCTGCGGGTGCGATCTTCGCGCTCAATCTCCTCGTGCTCGCAGGGATCGTGCTGGTCTACCGGAGTGGCAGGGCCGTGGCCGTGGACAGCCTCCGCGCGATGACGCTTCGGACCGTCGTCTGGCTGGTCCTCTACCTGGCGGTCTTCTGGCTCGCCCGGGATCCTGATGTGTCCCGCCCACCCGACGTGGCGCGGTGAAGTACGCGCCCTCCACAGCTGTCACAGTTCCTCCGAGCATCGGCCGCATGTGGCGGCGTACAACCCAAAGTTGAGGTCCTCCATGACGACGCCCTTCAATTCTGAACCACATGCGTACCAGTTTTCACGCGGATCGCGGCGCCGCACTGTGCTGATCGCGCTACTTACCGCCACGGCGGCGGGCTGTGGCGGCAAACCGGAGATGGCCGCCGAGGGCAGCAGTGCCGACGTCAGTCCATCTATGCCGATGGCATCGGATCCCGATGTTCGGACTGCCGTTGTGCTGCCGGTGCAAGGGCGACATCTGGTACTCACGGAAATGCGCGGCATGCTGACGTCTGTTCAGGGATACGTCGACGCGGCGGCGCGAGGTGACACGGCCGGGATGCGCGCGGCGGCACAGGCGTCCGGGATGGCGGCGGCACGTGATCTGGATCCGGCCATGCAGCAGCGCCTTCCCCCTGAGTTCCTACGTCTCGGGATGAGCACGCACGCGGCGTGGGATTCGCTGGCGGCGGATGTCGGCCGCGGCGTACCGACTGAACAAGCGCTCGGCAGGCTGGGGACCATCATGAAAAACTGTGTGGCCTGCCATTCCCAGTTCCGGATCAACGTCGAACGCCAAACTCTCACGACTCAGGCATCGGCGGCTTCGTCAATGCCGGGCGCGCGCCATTCGACGACC
This sequence comes from Gemmatimonadales bacterium, assembly GCA_038210005.1. Lineage (GTDB taxonomy): Bacteria > Gemmatimonadota > Gemmatimonadetes > Gemmatimonadales > Gemmatimonadaceae > Gemmatimonas. Next base: position 26,399 of record JBBQXC010000010.1, on the reverse strand, counting down.
CCTGAGCTGGTGCTGGAGCGCCGGGAATAGCACCGCAACGTGACGCAACGACGGCGGTTGGCGCCCTTCGCTTGCCGGCTGGTCGGCACGCTCGCATGTTAGCGACCATGACGACACGTACCGATGTCGAGGAGCTGCTACGGCGGATCCCGCTGGAAACCGGTTCAGACGAAAGCGCAGCTGTCACCATGCTGCAGATGTTCAATGCGCTGCGCACCGCCGCGTTCGAAGGCGGTGGGATCTCTCTGCCTCCGGTGATGACGCCGTTCGTCATCCCCGATCTCATACGTCAGATGCGAGCCGGGGACTACCACACGGCTGCGGTGACGCTCATTGGCGTGGCGGGCGACGCGGCGTCGGCGTTTGGATTCCTTGTCACCGTGGGCACCGAGCTCGGCGCGTTTCCCGCAGCGGGCGCCATGTCGTCGGCCGGAGTGGTCGCGTCCGCCTTTGGTGAAGTGGCGGGTCCGGCCGCGCTCGCAGCGGCAGTGTTGGTGGCCACCTTTCGCGTCCCGATCGATGTGAATGAGAACAACAAGAAGCTCTACTTCATCGCTGACACGAGCGGCATCCTCACGTCGTGGATCTTCAACCTGCCGAACATCAATCCGCACGCACGGCTCACGGCCCGTGCGAGCCGCGGCGGTTATTGCCGCACCGATGTGTCGGAAGGGTGTCGGCTGGCACATGAGCGCGTGCACCAGCTGTGGCAAACCACCTATCGTGGCCATGCGACCGCCGTGCGGGCCGCGCAGGCATCAGCTGGAAACAGCTGGGAACGCTACTGGCGGCAGGTGGGCACTGCGCTCGAGAATCGCCTTGCTCCCCTGCCGCATGGAGTGGGCATGGGGTGGGTGAACGCCGAGATTCAGGATGCGAACCGTCGTACGCGTGCGACTGCGCACGCGGCCGAAGCCGCGCGGTTAGCCGCGGCGCGCCGACGGGCCGATGGCGGATACTGGTTCCGCTCGCCCGAAGGACTCGATCTGTTCATGCCGGACCCCTGATCGGGCCGGAGCTATTGTTGGCCGCGCCGCACGTGGCCGTGCCGCACGTGGCCGGCACTTGGCGGCAACGGCGAAGCGATGAGGCCGGCGAGTGATCACGATCTGCCTTGCGACGGTCGCCCGTTCGCGCCCTTCCCGGTCAACGTCGCGACACGATCGGCCAGACGAGCTGCCTGGTCGAGCCGCTCCAGCAGGCGCTTCGAGCGCGCGAACACGGGCGACTCCACCGGGGGCGCCAGAATAAGGCGCGCGAGGACGGCCGCCTGATCATCGAGCGTCGCCCGCAGCAAGGCTTCGCCCGGCGTGCCGTTCGTCGCATCGATCGCGACCGCCATGGCCCACGCATGATCGCGCGCCTTCGCGATACTGAACCCCGTGACCTCGTCATCGAGCGTGCCCGCCGCGTGGTCGAGCTGCTCGAGCACCGGTGCCCATTTGGTGGCCACCTCGGTCTTGAGTGTCCGTGTCGCACGCTCCAGCACCAGATTCACGGCGGTATGATCAGCGTAGCGCGCAGCGCGATCACGTTCAATGCCGGCCATCAGCAGGGCCAGCGCCAAATCGTGATTGATGTGCGCATTCACGCCCAGCATCAGGTGCTGGATGACCCACCCACGACCGGCACGCGCGGCGTCGAACGACACGCGCCACGACTTCGGGACGCGCACACCGGAGGCCGTCCCGCCCGCTGTACGGGCGAGCGCATCCCGCTGCAACGCATCGCGGTAGAGCGTGCCGAACGCGATCAAGTACGTGCGCACCCAGCCCGGATCCAGAAATCCGCCGGCGTCGCACTGTGCTTCCACGGCCTTCGTGATGGTGAGATACGCGGTCACGAATACGCCGCGCCGATCGCGGGCAGCAAGGAACCGTTGCTCGAGCGTGCTCAACCACGACTGCACGTCGACGGTACTGGCGAAGCTGGCGGGGAGCGGTAAGGGCGCATCGACAGGGCTCATAACGAGCGACGTTCACGCGTGGCGTGCACGGTGTCAAGTCTGCGCCGCGGTTGGCGGCGCCGATAGTATGGCGGCAGTTGGAGTCGCTTCGGAATCTCTTGACTCGTGGCGTCGTCAGGGATCCGACCTTCCCGCTCGTTTTCCGATTCGCTCATGCTGACGCAGTCGTTACTCCTGGCCTTCGCGGCCGTGGGTGATCGCGTCGTGCATACTCCAATCACGGCCTCGCCTTTGCGCTCGTGCAGCGGCTACTGGAAGCGATGCCGAACTGACGGCGTGGTTTCGCGAAACGATCGCTCAGCCGCGTCGCGGCTCCATTGTCGGCGGGATATGACGCGTCTCGGCGATCCAGACCGTGCCGTGCAGCAGGCGAAGTCGGTCCGGCGCGAGGGGCAGCTGCAACGCACGGGCCACCAACGCCGTCGGCGAAGACGGGCGGCGCAGCTGCGGCGCCGTAGTGACAAGAAGGTGAATGAGTGCGCGAATGTACACCGTACAGAGATAACTTCCTGACGACATCCGCGCGAATACCGCTGATCTGGTGCAGAACGACAGCTGCGGCACCGTGATGAAATTCTCATTCCCAGAGGAACGACCATGACGTCGATCGTCCATGCGCAAGCCGCGGATTTTCCGTACAACATGACGACCACGGGCTTCGACCTGCCCGGTTATCGTATCGTGGCGACGGTCGGCGTTGTCCGCGGCGTGGTCGTTCGGTCACGCTCCGTGTTCGGCACGGTCGGCGCTGGAATCCAGTCGTTGTTCGGCGGTAACATCACGCTCTTCACGGCGCTCGCGGAACGCACGCGCAAGGAAGCGTTCGACACCATGCTGGTGCAGGCTGAGATGGCGAATGCCGACGCAGTCATCGGAATCCGCTATGATGCGACGGAAATGATGCAAGGCGTAACCGAGGTGCTGTGCTATGGGACGGCGGTTCAGGTGAAGGCGCTCCGGGAGTAAGGAGCACAGATGAATCTCGCCACCGCCTTTGCGCTGGTCGCCAGTTCGGTTCATGCGGCCACGACGATCACGGTTCGTGATGAGCCGTGCACCGGGATGGCGCCGTGTCCGAGGCTTCGGCTTCGTCGCCCTGTCGGCGACGCTGTACAGCATGGTGGATGTGTGGGCAACGATGCGACCGCTTCCGCCGAGTTCACTGGTGTGGGTGCTGCGCCTGAATCTATCGTTGGCGAGTCTGCATGTCGCCGCTTGGACGTACTACACGTTTTCGGACGAGCGAGGTTCTTTCAGCCGTCTGGAACCTTGGGCGCGGTGGCTGATTCTCTTCCTTGCCTTCGTCTGCGTCCCGATCTCATTGAGCGGCATTGTCGCGCTCCCCGGGGCGTTCACGCGCTTGTCGATGCCGGAGCTGGGGATCGACATCACCGCCCCGCGCACGTCTACGGTCGGAGACGTGATCGCGCTCTTCGCGTTCGCGGTCCTCGTGCTGAACATCGCCGTCTACGTGCGTCGCGCATGGGTCGGCGTGGCCGGCGCGCGTTGGATTGCGGCGGGGCTTATCGGCTTCCTGCTGTGCGCGCTCGAGGAGTTTCTTGTAACGTCGGGCGTCCTGCGCCTCCCGTACCTCGCTGATATCGGATTCCTTCTCGCCCTGGTCCCGGTCGCGTGGCAGATCGGCACGCGCTTCATAGACGACGCGACCCAACTCGAGCGAATGAACACCCGACTCTCCGGCGAGGTCACCGAGCGAACCCAGGAACGCGACCAGGCGCGGTTCGCGCTGCGGGAACAGGAGCGTCTCGCTGTGCTCGGACGCCTCGCAGCGGGGGTGGGGCACGAGGTGAACCATCCCCTGCAGTATGTCGGGCAGAGCCTCGACGAGCTGCATCTGCATCTCACAGAGGCTTCGGCGGAGGCCCATGAGGCCCTCAGCGATGCGCGCGATGGTGTCGAGCGCATTCGTCTAGTGGTGGAAGGGCTTCGCGTGTATGGCACGGGCGCGGCGCCGGAAGAACGTCAATCGGTGGACCTACGCGATGTCGTCCGCCACACTATGCGTGTCACCGAGCCACAGGTTCGGCATACGGTGACGGCGCAGGCCGCGCTTGGCCCGGTTCCGATCGTGATGGGCGATGAGGCGCGACTGGTGCAGGTCGTGGTGAATCCGTTCGTGAACGCCGCGCAAGCACTGAGCGGCACTCCGTCGGGCCGCGGCACTATTCAGGTCGTAACGCGAACCACGCCGGATGGCGCGGCCGAGATCGAGATCAGTGACAATGGGCCCGGGATCCGCCCCGAGGTGCGCGAGCGTCTCGGCGAGCCCTACGTGACCACGCGTGCGCGCGGCGGCGGCACCGGGCTCGGCCTCTTCATCACATAGGGGATCGTGGCGGCCGTCGACGGGGCCTCAGCCGCGATCATGCTGCTCGTCGACGACGATCCGATGGTGTTGCGCACGCTCGGTCGCGCGCTCCAGCGACGTGGCCTCACGGTTGAAGCGGTCGGTTCGGCGAACGAAGCCCTCGCACGATGCCGCCAGCGAAGCTACGACGCGATCGTCTCCGACTTGATGATGCCCGGCATGACCGGGATGGATCTTGAAGCGGCGCTGGCGCGCGAGCGGCCGCATTTACGGGATTGCCTGATCATCCTGACCGGTGGGGCCGTCACGCCCGACGCGGCGGCGTTCACTGAACGCAGTGACGTGCGATCATTCATGAAGCCCGTGGATGTTGGTGCGCCCGTCGCGACGGTGACGGGCTTCGTCCGCTGATTGGCATGAAACCTCTGAGCGCGATCGTTGGCCCATCGCTCGACGCTCGAGACAAGGCACGTCAGGGTTTATACGCTTGCCATACGCGCCCGCGTACGTATTTTCGCCGCATGTAACGAATCGGTCCCATCCCTCCGGAGATTCGCATGCCGCCGAACGTCGTTCGCAGGACCTCGCACTGGGTGCGGGGGCTCTGTCTCACTGTCAGCGTGTGTGGAGCGCTGGTCGTGAGTCGCGCACTTCCCGCGCAAGGCACGGGTACCATCGCCGGTACCGTCGTCAGTGAACGCAATGGTGCCCCCATCGGCGACGCACAGATCGCCGTCGAAGGGCGCACGGTCGGCACCACGACCGACGCGGCCGGTCGATTCCGGCTCATCGCCCTCACGGGCTCGGGTGACGTCCGTCTGGTCGTGCGTCGTATCGGCTTCCTGCCCAAGACGGTCACCGCCGCCATCGGCGCGACCAATGTTCGCATCGCACTGGCCGATCGCGCGATGGAGCTGTCACAAGTGGTCGTCACCGGCACGGCCGGCGTCGCCGAAAAGCGCGCGATCGGCAACGCCGTGACCACGGTCAACGCCAGCGAGATCGTCGCCACCCAGCCGGTCAATTCCTTTCAGGAATTGCTCAACGGCCGCGCCTCCGGCGTGAGTATCGTGGCCAGTAGCGGTCAGGTCGGCAGCGGTGCCCGCATTCGTATTCGAGGCGCCTCCAGTTTGTCGCTCTCGAACGATCCGCTCATCTATGTCGACGGTATTCGCGTAGACAATACGCAGGCGTCCGGCCCGTCCAATCAGGGCTTCGGCTCCGCCTCGATCTCCCGATGGAATGACTTCAACCCGGATGACATCGAGAGTCTCGAAGTCATCAAGGGGCCGGCCGCGGCCACGCTGTACGGCACGGAGGCCTCCAACGGCGTCATCCAGATCATCACCAAGAAAGGGGCGGCCGGCAAACCCGTGTGGAGCTTCACGGGACGCATGGGCAGCAGCTGGCTGCCGGACTTCCTGACGCGCTTCCCCGACAATTACGGCACCGTGCCCCGGGCCGGCAGTGCGACGGCGCTCGACACGGTCAGTATCAGTACCAGGCAGCTCAACGATTCGCTGAACGCGCGATTCGGCAACGACATCTTCACGAACGGACAACTCAAGGACATGCAAATGTCCGTCAGCGGCGGCACCAGCACCATTCGCTACTACGTCGGCGGTGGCTACGAGGAGAATCGCGGCGCCGAGCGCGTGAATCGCCTCAACCGCTCCAATCTGCGGGTCAATGTGACGGCGAACCCGAGTCCGAAGCTCGATGTGACCACCTCTCTCGGATACACCACCGGCCGCACCTATCTCCCCTATGAATCGGGCGGTGGCGGTGCCATGTGGGCGACGGTCTTCGCATCGCCCAGCTTCCTCTACGGCGGCGTGAGCGTCCCGTCGCGCAATACGAACAATCCGCAATTGGGCTTCCGCTCGGGTCCGCCGAACGCGTACTACGAAGCCTACGATGTCTTCCAGGATGCGGACCGCTTCACGGGCAGCTTCCAGTTCACCAATCGCCCGGCGACATTCTTCAATCATCGCTTCATTCTCGGCGTCGACCGCTTGGCCGAGAACAACGAAGACCGCACGCCGCGCAACGATCTTATCGGTGCCACGTACGCTTCGTTCTCGGGCAGTGGGTTGCCGACGGCTGGCAGCATCTCGGCCTCGACCCGCGATGTGACGTACACCACGATGGACTATCTGGCGAACGCCGAGTTCGGGATCACGTCGTCGCTACGCAGCGTGACGTCGGCGGGCGGGCAGGTGTACCTGCGTCGCTCGCGATTCCGTGGCTTCTCGGGCTCCACGTTCCCCGCCGCCGGTCTCACGTCGATTGCGTCGGCCACCATCCGCAACGTGTCTTCAGACGACGTGTTCGAGAACAACACCGTCGGCGCCTTCATCCAGCAGCAGTTCGCCTGGAACAATCGCCTCTTCGTCACCGGCGCCATTCGCACCGATGACAACTCGGCGTTCGGCACCAACTTCGACGCCATTACGTACCCCAAGCTGAGCGCGTCGTACGTACTCAGCGAAGAGCCCGCGTTGCCGATTCCATCGTTCGTCAATCAGCTGCGTGTGCGCACGGCGTACGGTGCCAGCGGTCTGCAGCCCGGCGCTTTCGACGCGATCCGCACCTACTCGGCCAGTGGCGGCTTCCTCACGCCGTCGTCGGCCGGCAATCCCGATCTCGGCCCGGAGACGAGCACCGAGCTGGAACTCGGCATCGACGCTGGACTGTGGAACGATCGCGTCGGCGTGGAATTCACGTACTTCAACGGCAAGACGAAAGACGCGATTCTCTCGCGGCAGGCGCCGCCGTCGGCCGGGTTCCCGGGATTTCAGCTGTTCAACGCCGGTCTCGTGAATCGCAACGGCTTCGAATGGATGGTGCGCACGACGCCGCTGAAGCGCGACAATGTCTCGTTCGACCTCACGCTCAGTGGCAGTGTGAACACGTACGAGATCGCGTCCCTCGGTGCCAACAAAGTGGTGTCGCTGTCCAACAACATCCAGCACGTGGTCGGCTATGCGCCGGGTGCGTGGTGGGACCGTCGCGTGGTGTCGGCCGACTACGATGCCACGACCAAGCGCGCCACCAACCTGCGTTGCGACGACGGCGCGGGTGGGACGGTCGCCTGCGCCACGGCGCCGCGTGTCTTCTTGGGCAACAGCGTACCGCGCAGTGAAGGCTCGGTCGCGGCAGGGCTCACGCTCTTCCAGAACCTGCGCGTGAACGCGTTCGTCGACTGGCGTGGTGGTTACAAGAAGCTCGACGGCAACTACCGCGTGCGGTGCGGTGCCTTCGTGTTGTGCCGTGAGCTGTACTACCCCGATGAAGTACAGGACAAGGCCCTGCTCGGCGCCGTGCAGGCCGGTACCGCCTACACGCATCACCTGATCTCCGACGCGAGCTTCATGCGCTTCCGCGAGCTGTCGGCCACCTACACGCTGCCGTCGCGACTCGCGAGTCGCTTCGGTGCCAGCCGCTCGTCGATCACTGTAGCCGGTCGCAACCTCGGCCTGTGGACGAATTTCCCCGGTATCGAACCCGAGGCATCATTCAACGGTGGTACGCGGGGCGGTGCCTTCGGACAATGGGAACAGAGTGTCCTGCCGCAGCTCCGTCAGTTCGTCACGACCGTCACTCTCAACTTCTAATCATCATGCGCTCAACGATGCTGAAGGTTCTGGTGGCGGCGCTGGCGCTTGGCGCAACGACTGCCTGCAATTTCGATCGACTGCTCTCGGTCAAGACACCGAGTCGCTTGGCGGAATCGTCCTATCTGGTGCCGGCGAACGCCGCGCTCATCTCGGCGTCGGCAGTGTCCGACTACGAGTGTGCACTTGGCGGATACGCGGTGGCCAGCGGACTCGCCGCCGGTGAACTCGTGGAAACAACGCAGACCGCGGCGCGGTGGTCGTACGATCGTCGCAATACCCTCGCCGTGGATGCCACCTACGCCACCGCGGGCTGCGAAGGCATTGGTGTCTACACACCGATCAACACCGCCCGCTATACCAATGATCAAGCAGTGCAAGCCATCGAAGGATGGACCGACGCGCAGGTGCCGAACCGGCAGCGGTTGATCTCCGTGAACTCGGCGATGGCCGGATTCAGTCTCCTGCTGCTGGGTGAAGGCTTCTGCGAAGGTGCGATCAACGTGGGGAGGTCACTCACGCCCGCGCAGCTGTTCGATTCGGCGGAGGTACGGTTCACCAAAGCCATTGCCGCCGCCACGGCCGCGAGTGATGCCAACCTGCTCAACCTCGCGTACGTTGGTCGGGCGCGATCACGCATCAATCGCGGACTGAAGACCGGCGCGGCGTCCGACGCGGCACTGGTGCCGGTGTCGTTCGTGTACAATGCGACGGCCGACGCGACGATCGGACGACGCAACAACCGGGTGTTTCAGCAGAACAACCAGTCGTTCTCCGTCTCGGTCGCGACCACGTATCGCGCGCTGACATGGAACGGCGCGCCGGACCCGCGCGTCGTCTCCACGAACGCGAATCGGCTGGCATCGGATCAAGTGAACCAGTTGTGGACGCAGAACAAGTTCACCTCGCTCACCGCGACGTACCCGATCGCCAGCGGACTCGAGGCGCAACTCATTCTCGCCGAGGCCCGCGGCGGATCCGACGGTCTCGCGATTCTCAATACCCTCCGGGGCCGCGCCGGCATTGGTCTCCCAGCGCTCACGGCGGGTGAATCCGCCAACTTCGACGCGGCCTTGTCCGAAGAGCGTCGGCGTGAACTATTCCTGCAAGGCAACCGCTGGTTCGACATGAAGCGATTCAACCTCGCGCAAACGCCGGCGGTGGGCGTGCAGTACGTGAAGGGCGGCGTGTATGGAGATCAGCGCTGCTGGCCGTTGCCAGACGCCGAGCGGCTGGCGAATCCGAATCTCGGGGGCTGACAGAGTCACGTTCCGGCAATCAGCGCATACTGCACCACCTTCGACACCCCGTCGATGCGCTGCTTGCCGAGGACGTAGTCGGCGCCGATGTCGTAGGGCTGGAAGTCTTTGGGCATCGTGACGTCACCGAGCCACGCACCCTTCGCGTCGAACACCGACCACCGGCTCGGCACCACCGGTGGGTCGGTGAGTGAACCCGCACTGATCGCATCTTGATAGTGCGCCTCGCGCACCCACAACCGCCCGGTGCGATCGGGAATGAATTGCGAGAAGGCGGGCATGGTACGCGCATATGGTGACTCGCGGAGCTCCTGTATTTCCTTCTTGGCGGAGTCGCCGGTGGACGTGATCCAGAGTTTGGACCATTCCACCGCCCAATCTTCCCAGTCGGCAGCGGTGACAGGGATGGGTGTCCAGGCGCGCCGCACGATGCTCTGCAGCTGTCCGTTCGGCGAGTAGATGCGAATGGCGTATCGGTCGCCGAAACCAAAGTACAAGTGCTGTGCGCTGCCCGCCGTTACGGCGATGGACGATAACCACGGCTGCGTGTGCGACTTCGCGCTTTGTTGCTGGAGCGTCACATACGGGAGGTTGCCGAGGTCGCGGATGAGCGCGTTGGTGCCGTCCAGCAACTTGAAGTCGATCGAGTCTACCCACTGCGTACCCGGGTTGCGGGGCGCAGCGTTCGGAAAGGCAGCCATCAGGCGCGCGCCGGTTGGCGAGAGGTCCATGAGCAGCAACACCTCGAGACGGCTCGCCGACAACGCGACGCCCAGCGTCACCCCGCGCGCCCCACGAACGGGATCACCATCGTCACCAGCCCGATCGCGAGCAGCACGAGTGTCGAGCCGAGCGCCCACTTCAACGTGAAGCGCTGATGATCATCGAAGTCGACACCGGCCAGACCGACCAGCAGGAACGTCGAGGGCACGAGTGGGCTGAGCAGATGCACCGGCTGCCCGACCAGTGCCGCTCGCGCCATCTCCGCCGCTGAAATGCCGTACGCTTCGCCGGCCTTGGCGAGAATCGGCAGCACGCCGAAGTAGAACGCGTCGTTCGAGATGAGAAACGTGAACGGCACGCTGAGCACGCCCGTTACGATGGCGAGATATGGCCCGAGTGCGGTCGGCACGAGTTCAATCACACTGTCGGCCATGGCGTCCACCATCTTCGTGCCGGACAGAATTCCCGTGAACACGCCGGCGGCGAAGATCAGCCCGACCACGGACAACACGTTGCCCGCGTGACGGGCAATCAGCGCCTTCTGTTGGTCGATGCCGGGATAGTTCAGCATCAGGGCGATCGCAAAACCGATCATGAACAGGACCGGCAGCGGCAGCACCGCCATGATGAGCGCCGCAAGCAGTGCGAACGTGAGGAGCGCGTTGATGACCAACCGATCCGGCCGCCGGTGCGACGTGTCCTCGTGAAACTGCGGGTTGGCCAGTTCTTCATTCATCACGGAGTCGACACCTTCACTATCAGCCAACGCGTGTGGCGTCACGGTAAGTCGCGCGCGCTCACGCAGCCCGAGTCGGTACGCAACGAAGAACACCCAGAGTGCACCGCCCACCATCGCGGGAATCAGCGGGACAAACACGGTGCTCACATCGATGGAGAGGGCGCTCGCCGCGCGCGCAGTCGGACCGCCCCACGGCAGGATGTTCATGACACCGCCGGCGAGCATGGTGACGCAGGCCAGGATCAGCGGCCGCATGCCCAGTTTTCGGTACAGCGGTAGCATCGCCGCGGTCGTGATCATGTACGTCGTGGAGCCATCGCCATCGAGCGAGACCAGCAACGCAAGCGCTGCCGTGCCAAGCACGACCTTCACCGGATCGCCGTGCACAAGTGCCACGAGGCGCTGCACGAACGGCTCGAACAGCCCCGCGTCGATCATCACGGCAAAGTACAGGATCGCGAACATCAACATGACGCCCGTCGGGGCGAGCTTCGTGATGCCGCTGACCATCATGTCGCCCAACGACGACACAAATCCACCGGCCACGCCGAACGCGATCGGGATGAGAATCAGCGCGGTCAACGGCGAGAGTCGTTTCGTCATGATGAGCGTCATGAAGACGAGCACCATGGCATACGCCAGGAACGTGAGCATGGCGCGTCCTACGGACGCACAGGCGCCAACGGCAGCACGATGTGCGACGGATAGGTCGCATTGTGCTGAATCGTGATGTCGGTGGTGATCATGCGTCGGTTACGTCCCAACGGTTCTCCGGTATTCGGATTCACATCGAAGCGCGGGAAGTTGCTGCTGGAGACATCGACGCGTATGCGGTGCCCCTTCTTGAACACGTTCGCCGTGGGAAACGGTTCAATCGTGAACGCGTACACTTTGCGCGGCGTGAGCAACACGGCGTGGTCGCGCGTGGCCCGGTATCGACCGCGCACGATGGCATCGGTGAGATTCATGTCGAAGCCGCCCGGCCAGTCGCTGCTCGAGGGATACACGTCCACCAGCTTCGCGGTGAAGTCGGCATCCACGGTTGTCGCTGAGGCGTAGAGCTTCACCGTGATCGGTCCGATGATGGTCATGTCTTCTTTCAGCGGCTCAGTTTGGAACACGACGACATCGGCGCGCGATCGCAGCGGCAGCCAGGGCGCCCGCGATGGCGGGAAACGCAGATCTTCGCGCTGGTTGAAGGCCCCGTCCTTCAAACGGGCCGACGCCCCTCCGCCGATCGTGGGCACCGGATGGCGCGGATCAAAGGTGTACGTCGTGGTGGCGCTCACGCCCGCCGGCTTGGTCGGCGACAGTGAACCGTCGCCGTGAAAGTAGTAGGGCACGAGCGTGGTCCCGGCGAGCGGCCACTGATCGGCACCGCGCCAGTAACCGCCGTGCATCAAGCGCCCGTTCTTGTCTTTGCGACCGTCGCCGGTTCCCATGACGAAGAGCCGCACCGGCGCGAGTGACTCGACCGCGTTCCTGAGGCCCTTCAAGTGGTAGTCGAACCACCGTATGTGAAAATCCGTGAGGAAATCCTGAATGGCCGCACTGTCGCCGAACGCCACATCGCCGGCGTACGGCAGATTGTTGCCGCCGTGCTTCCAAGGGCCGACCATCACGTACTGCGGCGACTTTTTCAACCGGCGGAGTTCCGAGAAATTCTTGAACGTGCCGGCGAGGAAGATGTCGTACCAGCCGCCCACCTGCATCATCGCGATGTCGGCGGTTTGCGGATAGTGCTCGTCCCACGCCAGCATCGGATCTTTCCAATACGCGTCGTAATCGGCGTGCTCGAAGAAGTCGAAATACCAGCCCTCATACTGCGAGTCGACGGACAACGGGTTGAGCCCACGGCGCATCGGCTGCACGCTGTACCAGTCTTCCGCTTTCTCTTTCGTCATGAGCGCTTTCACGTCGTCGGTGCGCGCGTCGGCCAGCAGCTGCGTCCACGCCCACGTGAGCTGCCGTCCCATTTCGTACGTGCCGCGATAGCGCACACCATGGTCCCAGCCGTTCGACATACCACCCATGTTGAGCACCAGCGATTTCAACGACGGCGGATTGTATTGCGCGGCGCCTGCCTGCATGTGCGCCGCAAACGAGGTGCCCCACATGCCCACCTTACCGCTGCTGTAGGGTTGCTTCGCCAACCATTCGATCGCGTCGTACCCGTCGGTCGCGTCGATCGGCTGCACCTTCGAAAACACGCCCTCCGACTTGTAGCGCCCTCGCGTATCCTGGAGCGCGACGACATAACCACGCTCGGCGTAGAACGCGGCGAGCTCAGCCAGCGATGTTTTGTTGTACGGCGTGCGGTTCAGGAGGACCGGGAAGCGTTCGTCCACGGGAACGCCATTGCGACCCGGGCGGTAGATATCGGTGGCCATGCGCTTGCCATCACGCGTTGGCATCAAGAAGTCGGTCGCGACCTTGATCGCGTCAAACTGCTTGGGTGACGACACCCAGCCAGGGGGCGGCATACGCGATGGATCGGGCGTGGCTGCCACCTGTGCGGAGAGGCGCGCACCGGTCAGGACCAGCGCCAGCGAGCAGAGAAGAAAGGGTCGCATACGCCAATCTGCGACGCAATGCGCTCCGGCGCCAACAGGAGAGTCAGCCGGTGCGATGCGTCCCGTGTCTCGGCAACATCGCTTATCTCCCGTTCGTCAACGCCGCTTCAGGCTCCGCACGAAACAGCTGTTCTCGCGCGAGGTGACGTTCGATAGCGGCCATGAGATCCTGCAGCTCCACGACGGTCTTCTCGAGGACTTGGCGATACAGCCACTTGTACCAGATCATCGTGGCCACCGCCGCCATACCGCCCAAGGCGACACCCGGAATGGCCGCGAGTGCCGCTGACCCAACGACGCCCGCCAGTATCGTCGTACCGTACGTGCCCGCGATCGCCGAGTGGAATACCATCATCCCCCAGTCGGTGTACAGGTTTCGACGCAAGCCTTTTCGGAGATCACCGGTAATCACGACTTCACAGGTCGGCCGTTCAGCCGTCCCGCGCGCGTGCAGCGTCACATGCAAATCGAACAGTTCCAACTGCTCCAATCGGTACGCGAGGCGGTTGGCCTTGGATGTCATGCTCAAGAAGTTCGCGATACCGCTGGTCGTCAGCCGTGGCATCGAAAAACGAAGAATGCCCCCGTCGAGTGGATGGCCGTTGACGGCGTCATTGAACTTGAGCTTGTACGGCGCGGCGGTGAACACCGTGTCGATCGCCGCCAGCGTCGCCTTGGGCGAGGCGCTGATCAGCCGTGAAACACTGATCGCCCGATCTGCGGTACCCAGCATGCTGGTGAACTGACGGTCGAGCCGCTCGCTCACGACCGGGACCAGTTCGCCCGACGCCTGCGTGCGACGTTCCGCCAGTGCCAGCGCGACATACTGGCGTGAAATGCCCGCTTCGACGGCGGCCGCTTCCACATCGCGCACGCGATAACTCCCACTCGAGCCATCGGCGTGCGCAGTGGTTGACGGTGCCTGAAGCTTCGCGGTGCGCTCCAAGCGATGCGCGGCTTCAGCTTGCAGCTGCGCCGCGCGCTGCCAGACCGCCAACGCCTCCGGTTCCGACAGCACGCCGCCCGGTGCTGCGTCGGCAACAGTGTTCTCGGCGGCCTCGGCGTCGCGCATGGCCGCGTCGAGCGCGTTCGCCAGTTCGTCGGCTGTGCCATACCGTTCTTCAGGGCGTTTACGCAGGCAGCGCTCGATCACAGCCACGACGCTGGCCGGCACGTGCGGTGCCGCCGTGGCGATCGAGGGCACCGGTCGTGTGACATGCGCCACCAGCACACTCTGCGGCGATCCATCGAAGGGCAGCGCACCGGTCAGCGCGCGAAACCCGACCACACCAAGGGCATAGATGTCGGTCCGTCCATCAACCGCTTCACCAGACGCTTGCTCCGGACTCATGTAGTGCACCGACCCCAGCACGTGTCCATCGATCGTCAGTCCACTCGCCTCGTTCCCGCGATCACGTGCGATGCCGAAGTCCGTCACCACCGCTCGACCAGAGGCGCGATCGAGCAGGATGTTGTCGGGCTTGATGTCGCGATGCACGACGCCGCGCGCATGCGCATACGCCAATCCCCACGCCGCCTCTCGGAGCACGCGTACCGTGTCGGTGACCGGCAGGGTGTTGCGGTCGAGCAGTCGATCACCGAGCGACTCGCCATCGATGTAGCGCATGGTGAACCACACGATGCCGTCGGTCTCATCGGCGCGATACACATCGATGATATGCGGATGCTCGAGTTTGGCGCTCGTGCGCGCTTCGCGGAGAAACCGCTCCTGCTCGTCGGGTGCGGCCTGATCGTCACGAAGCACCTTGAGCGCGACCGATCGATCGAGGAAACGGTCGCGCACCAACCACACGGCTCCCATCCCACCAACGCCGAGCGGTCGAATAATGTCGAAGAGATCGCGAAGGGCGGGCGCGAGAGGCGGCGCGTCAGGCATGCGCGACGGGGAAGTCGGATTCATATGACCAAGAAAATAACATCGTTTCGTCGCTACTGCGCGGCGCAACCCTACTCGCCGCGTCGCGCCAGCTCCTGCGTGACGGCACGCACTCGGCGCAGGATCAGCACGATCGCGATGGTCGGTATCGTGAAGATGGGCACCAGTGGCATCACCCGCTCCAGTGGTCCACTCGTGAACAGGTAGACCAGTACGGCGAGCACGAGGAAGTCGACGGCGGCGACGTAGACGATCCAGGTCGTCAGTCGGGCCTTGATGCTGTGCAGCGTGGGTGTGGAACGGGTGGAGAGGTCGCTCATGGCGTGATGATCGGGAACGAAGGAGGCTGCTTGTCGAACGCCGCGCGCCGCCGGCCCATTGCCGCGCGCAGGGCGAAGTACGTGAGTAACCCCACCGGTCCGAACATGAACGTGAGCGCGAGACACGGGATCACGAGCCAGTGTGGGATGTTGCGCTCCCGCGCATCCATCGCCTCCCAGCATCCGATGAACAGATCGAAGGCGAGGTAGTGCACCCACCCAGCGAGTACGGCGCGATCAGATGAGAAGAGCGCTTTCACTTGCTCGAGCGACCCGAATCCGCCATCCGGGTTGTGGGGTGCCGTCGCGAGCGCCCAGATGTACAACAGCGCGAACGCCGCTGGCAGCACAAACCGCAGCACCGGCGCGACGCGCTTCGGTTGCAGTGCCAACGCGATCCAGCTCAAGAGCGCGGCGGAGTTGGCGTACTGGAACAGTTGGGCGTCGCTCATCATGTTGTGCCAGAAGAGGGAATCAGCGGATGGCCGTTCAGCGCCTGAACGAGCGCGGCCCCAAACACGGCCACGCAGAGCGCCGCACTCACGAGCACCAGCGCGTGCTCCGCACCGTCGTTTCGGGGCTGCCGCACGCGACGAATGCCGAGCAGCAGGAGTGGCAGGAGTTGGAGTGCGTGCATGCCCAGGAAGTGGGGGATGCGGAGGTCGCCGTGCGACAGACTCCAATGCGTAATCGGCATGCCGACCGCGCCGTCCGGGCCACCGACGGTGTGTGCGCCAAGGACGAACGGCCGCTCGCTGCGCGACATCGACGCGATCTGCGCCGCGCTGGGCTGCGTCATACGCCAGCCCACCCCGGCACCGACGATGTTGAGCGCCAAGCCGGTGCGCAGCGCCGTGCCCATGGCCCGATCGACGGCGGGCGTGCGCAGGTGCAGGATGAGCAGCAGCATCGACAGGATCCACACCGTCGCGATACCGAAGCCCATCGCGCTGAAGATCGCACCATCGAGTGGCGTGTCGGCGTTGAAGTGACTGCTCACGCCACGGCCCGCCTGCACGAAGATCAGCACCGTCTCGAGCACGATGATCCACCCGATCACCGTCGCCGAGAATCGGATGGTGCGCGACGTCGGGAGGTCGCGGATCATGTACGCCAAGGTGACCAGATACACCGCGCCCGACGCGCCGAACTTGGCCGGTTTGAGCATGGCCGGTGCTCCCAGGATGACACGATCGTCGACCACCAAACCGATCAGTGCGAGCAGCAGGAGCGCGAGGGACACCACGGTCATCCGAATGAGCGGCGGCGACCACCGTTCGTACTGAGAGTATCGATCAAGCACGCGTGCCATTCCCCGTACGAATTGTGAGGCCAATGCCGGCGAACACCGTGCGCCGCTGTGTACCGCTACGGCGCTACGTCGCGGCAGTTTCAGTCTGGGGCTCGCGCTTGCGCGCACAGGTCGCCACGAAGCAGGCCGTGATCGTCCGCGTCGGGAGCATCGCGAGCAACCCGAAGGCCCCCAGCAGGCGCGACACGAGGCCGTCGCCACGACGGCCAAGCACTCGCTCGACCAGCAGGAACAGCGCCGTGCCCACGAGCCGCGGGTTGTGGATCAGCCACTCGCGCCCGAACACGTCGTATCCCGCCTCGCGCAACCGGGCCTCGAGCGCAGACGGGCTCGGAGTGTAGCCCATCGGGAAGGGCGTCCATCCGAGGCGGCCGAGCAATCGGAGCCCCCAGTACAGCGGGTTTCGCGGATTGTCGAGCGTGATGAGGAGTATACCACCCGGCGCCAACACGCGTGTGAGCTCGGTGATAGCGGTGTCGAACTCTGCGCGCGTGGCGAAGTGATCCAGCGTGGACGGCGAGAGTACGCTCGCCACCGTTCCCGATTGCAGCGGAAGTGCGCGGCAGTCGGCCGCGAGGGGGATGAGCGCGGTGTCACGGAAGCGCATCGCGGCCCGATGCACCACGTGCGGCAGCCAATCGATGCCGACGATCCGCCTGCCATCGGCGAGCAACGGCGGCAGCAGGGTGTCGTCGCCAAACGCATCTTCGAACAGGTCGGTCTTGAGCATCGGCCCAGTCGTCGCAGCGGGAAGGTATCGACGGACCCACTCCAGGTGCACGTCGCGCTTCTGCCGGGCCACCAGCGGATGCAGGTACCAGGAAGGCGAATCGTTCCCTGCCATGCGTGTCCAGTCGGCCTGCGCGATCACTGAGGTACCTTGGAGATCACGACACGCGTTTTCCCGTTCGCCTCCGTGGGAATCGCTTCGAGCCATTCGACACGCACGTCGCAGGTCGCACCGACCAATTCGTTCACCGCGGCCTGCAACCGCACGGCAATGGTGTCACGGTCGCGACCGCTGTCGTTGATGATGCGCACATGAAACGTGAACGGCGCCTCCTGAATCACCTGCATTCGATCCTCACTCGACGCGTCGCGCAACCGCCGCATGACCTGTAGGGCATGCAGCGTGCGTCCATCCTGTAGTCGGATGAGATCATCGGCGCGACCCGACAGCGACTCCAGCACCGGCAGGGTGCGACCGCACGCGCACGGAGCGTTGCCACTCACGGCCATGTCACCGAGCCGATAGTTCAACAGCACGGTGGCGCGATTGGTGAGATTGGAAAGCACAACCTGTCCAGACGTGCCGGGCGCCACGGACGCTCCGCTACCGTCCACGATGCGGACCGCGACGGCGTCGATACTTAGATGCAGCCCGCGGCGCAACTCGCACTGAAAGCCGATGCGCAGGGATTCCGTGGACTGATAGTGGGAGAGCACGGGGACGCCGTGCTGCTCTTCAATGTGGCGCCGATCGGCGTCGGGCATACCATCGGCGCCGTAAACCAGTGCCTTGGGGCGATGCAGCATGAGGCCGTGCGCTGCCGCCGAGCGAAAGAGCGCGCCAAGGTACGAGCCGTAGCCGATGATGACATCCGGGCAAAACGCGTTGATGCGCGCAACTTCATCGGCAAGCGGCATCGTGCCAGGCGTGATGGTTGCGCGCGTGAGGTCGACGCGACGCGGCGTCCACAGGTTCGTCTCGTAGTAGTTGCGGATCTGCGTGGACACGGCTCCATCGCGCAGCAGGTTGAGTTCGCGGTATGCGGACAGGCGCCCGGTGAAGTGCGCCAACACGTGCCGCTGCCGATGCCCATGCGCGAGCGAGAGGAAGAGCGCGCGGCCGTCATAGCGAAACGTCTTCGTGCGCCCGGTGGTCCCGCTGCTGCGGAGACTCAGGATGTCGCCCAGTCGCTGATCCGTCGACTGGAAGCGCGCTGGATCCTCGTCATACATCACCCCGTCGATGAGCGGCAGCTGTGCCAGATCGTCGGCGTGGCGGAAGTCCTCGGGGCGCAGCCGGCGCTCGGCCATCGCGTCACGGTAGAACGGTACGTGTCGGTGTGCGTATCGCACCATCTGCTGAAGGCGGCGACGCTGCACCGCCAGCAACTGATCGACCGGCTGCCAGGGGATGCGCGATTCCCGTCGCGCATGGGCGTAGGTGTACGCCGAGCACACGATCCGTGACGGCAGGTGCGCCATCACGTCGCGACCGACGTGTGGGCGCGAGGCTTGGGCGCATAGAACGGGAGGTGATCGGTCGCACGGCGGAACGTCCAACGCCACGGACCAAGACGGATCCATCCGATGTACGCGCATGGGTGCGATCCGGCGCGAAACACGGGCGGGTACACGATGGCGCGATCGGGTTGAATGCACGAATACGTCGCGACAACGCCCTCGGCGGCGAGCGCATGTTTCACCGACCGAGCCCCAACGGTGGCGAACTGCTTCCCGCGGTGGGCCGGGCTGGTAAAGGACTGAAACACGTACGCCTCCGTGGCGCGCAGCGGCATTTCCATGTCGAGATACTCGAGCCATGCCCGTCCCACGGAGGCCCAGACACCGCACGCGATCGATCCGTCGGGCAACGTCAGCACCCAACAGCGCTGCCCTGCACCGTAGCGCCGCCGCACTTCGTTCTCGGTCAGTGCGTCGTGAAACCGAACGTAGCCAGCCGCTTCGTCGACGCGCAGCCATCGACAGCGCGCATCCGGTTCGAAGACGGTGCGGGTCAGGTCGGTTTCGCTGACCAGCATCCGCCGATACACCGTTTCGCCCAGCACACGGAACACCAACGTGAGCGGTCCTTCGTTGCGCAGGATCTCGATCGCTCGCCGAAACATGCCAAGCGACGCTGCTTTCACACGCGGAAGGGTGCCGCGTTCGGTTCGATCGCTGTGTGTCGGCACGGCTCTACCGAAAGCGAGCGATGGGCGCGTCGAGCACGGCCGTGCGAAGAAAGCGCGACGTGCACGACTGGTCGATCGGGAACGTTGGCACGGAGCGCATCATGTCCTCCATGCAGGTGAGAACTTTTCGATTGGTTTCGTGGGAATATGTAGTGAACCCCGGAGTGTAGCGAGGGTGGTGGCGCGGGCGATCCGGGCACCACCTGGAGAACTGGGTTGCGACGTGGCCCATATGCTGGACCGCGACGTGAACCGAGAACTTGTGAACGTCGAGGCCAACGTAGATGATTGAGAGTACCGCGCTGCACAACGCGCCCACGACGCAGCGCCACTCCAACTTCTGCAACGTGACCTACGAAGGAGTGTCGGATGCGTGAACAGCGACCGAATGCTCAACAATGACCATGACCCGACCCGCTGCCCAACCCGCCTCCTACTCGGGCGTACCCGCCCCGGTGTCCGCACTACAGCGCGAGCACAACGCGCTCGAGCGCCTGTACAACCTGCGCGGGCAAACGGACTATGCGCGTGCGCAGCTCGCGAGTGCGCGCCCAAACTCTTCGCGCGAAGAGTTGAGGGTCATTCTGTCGAACCTCGAGCGCTCCTATGACCGCGCGGTGCGCGATTTCGAGGCGGCTCGGGCGCAGCGTGCGACCATCTCCAGTACCGAGCCGAGATGGCTCCACCGCTGTGATCCCGAGCCTGCTTGGTGGCGGTGTGCTGGTAGTGCTCGTGGTGGTGATGGCGACCACGGCCGTGCGTCGGGCACGGCGCCGAATGACCGCGCCGCCAATGCTGGCCGAGCGATGGCAGCACGTCGAGCAGACGATCGCCGAGATGGCGTGCGAGGTGGAACGTCTCCAAGCGAGTCAGCGCGCCACGGAGGCCGCGTGGCTGCAGCGAACAAACCCGCCAACCGACGCCACCACGGCGAAGGAAACAGCCAACCACAGGGCCACGCCATCAGGGGCACGGCGGGGCCTTTACGATGGGCGCACGCGTCTCACTCCCGACTCCCTACTCCCGACTCCGTACTCCATTCGCACCATCAGGAAGTCGGTCCAGCGTTTCCGTGAACAGTTCCCACAGCGCGCGCAGCCGCTCCGGCGTATCCACGTAGCCCGGCACCGACAGCTCGAACGGATCGGCATCGGGCGTGCGGTCGCTGAACGTCGTGCGGTCATCGCGACGATGCATCTGCCCTTCGAAGTCGCGCAGGTAGCGTTCGCGCAGCGGCGCGCTGGCGAACAGGGCGCGCACGAGGTCAGGGGTTTCCCCCTTGAGGACAAAGGCCCGATCGAACGCCTCGTCGTCCACATGAATGTCGAGCGCTCCGAACCACGCCGCGACCGCAGTGGCGAACGACGCGCGTGACACGGAGAAGCGCTGCCAGCGGGTGGCGGGCATCATCGCCGAGAACGTCGTGGAAAGCACTGGTACGAGCACGCTTCCCAGGAGGATCAGGGTCACGTTCCCAGTGATACTGAGCGGCCCACGAGCGTGCGGGATGTCAATGCGCGGTTCGTCGCCAGAGGACGACGGATTCCATGACCCGCCGATCTCCTTGGCAAAGGCCTCCCAGACGTCGAGATGTTTTCCGCGGAGCAGGCGTTCGAGTTTCACGGCTTGATCGGGGTGAGAGAATGGGCTTTGGCGCGCTGCGATGGGCGACGATCAGATTCGTGGCGCGTCAGAAATGTGCCACCATCCCTCGCCGTTGTGAATTGCGTGCTGTTCGCAGCAGTGTGGGCATCCCACGCCGCGTATCGGTGGCCGTTTCCGTGCACTCCGCGCTGTCCGTGTTCCAGTTGTTCGCGATCTGTCTCTCACGCCATGCTCTCCCGGCGGTACGCCGGATTCCGACACTCCCGCTCCATTACGGCCACCGTGTCGTGATAGAACCGCTCGGCGGTGGCTCGGGTCCGCCCCACGCAGAGAGTGCCGATTTTGCCGAACTCGGGGAGCGCACCCATGAGGTGAAACATGACGCCTTCCTGCGTGGCGGCATCGAAGTGCAGGTCGTGGTTCACGGCAATATCGATCAACCGCTCGGGCGTCAGCCCCACGTACGATGGCTGCTGCAAGTTGTCCGTAGCGTGGTAAAAGCACGGATTCCCGGTGAGCGAGCGAAACGTGGACGTGTCGGTATCGTACTCGCCATCCGTGAGGAACTGCAGCATGAGAAACGGATGCGTGGTGCCGCCCTTGCGCAGGTTGATCTCGATGGCCGTTGTCTCCCACGTCCCCGCTCGCTTGACGGTCATGAAGTCCACGGCAAAGCGGGCCAGCACGCCCTCCGCGGCAAGCACCTGCGCCACCTGCAGGCCATAGCGATGCAGGTCCGGACAGTATTCCGCGTTGGCCGGAAACGTGCAGCCTTGGTACACCTGCCCCGATCTCCCACCAAGCAGCTGATCGTGCGTGGCGACCACACGACTATGGCCCAACGGATCGACACGACACTGGACCGATGGGGAGCAAAGCTCGTCACCGGTCACGAAGCATTCGACGATGCCACCCATCTGTGTCAGCTTGGTGGCAAAGCTGTCGCATGTTTCACTCGGCGCTACACACTGCAGATTGGTCGGCGTCACGTGCTGGATCCAACGCACCATCGGATCCATGGATTCCGCTCGTACGGCGGATGCCGGCACTCCATCATACGTGAACACCGCGTTGCCTTCCCCGGAGAAACCGTCGTTCAGCTTCACCATAGCACGACGCAGCAACGGATCACGACGTTTCAGGTCGGCCAGTGCGTGCGCGACATCGTTGCTGTCGCGCAGCTGTTCGTGACCGTAGGGCAGCGGTACGCCGGCGCGGCGAAAGACTTCACGGCTGCCGCTCTTCGAGCCAAAGTGCACCAGCTCGGGATCGCATCCGTAGATCGGTATCCCGAGGCGCACGGCGAGGGTTCGCTCGAGCGGTGTGACGTTGAAGCAGGTCATGTGCGCCGACATCACATCGGGGATGTCGGCGCGAATGCGATCCACCAACACCTCTCGGGCGAGGATCTTGGCCGTCAGTGAATCGGCGGAGTCATCGCCGCAGTCGAGCAGCGTGAGTCGAGGCAACGCGTGCCCGGGCGGAACGCCCGGCAGTAAATGCAGGTAGTAGTCGACAATTGAAGGGGCGATCGGTGCACTGGTGACATACACCAGATTAGCGCGCGGAAAGCGGAGAAGCATGAGGAGACACAACAGCCGCTCCTCGTAGTGCGCGGCGCCCTCGAGCTTGCGCAATTCGTGAAGATCGAGCGTCAGGCTCGGAATCACCACGACGGTTTGCGGCGCATGCTTGTCGAGGAAGACCCGTGTGAAGAGCTGCGGCAGTCGTCGCTGAAGTTCGCCGAATCGTTCACGCTCCTGAGTCGAGCCCGGCAACGGAAACTCGCCGGCGCCATCCAGCGGAACGAGCGGCACCATGGCAGTCGGCAATTCGGGAAGGTGCCGCACAATGTGCTCGGAGGAGAAGTGGGAAGCTGAACCCGCCGCAATCGGCCAGTTGGATCTTGGAGGCTACCGCGACGGCGAGCAAGAGGACGTCGCCAGGACGACGGACTTGCTCGCTCCGCTCACCGACCGCAGCTTATCGCGGGGTTACCGATGCTCCTGCTCACGCGGAATATGCCGGTCTCGTCTCCCTACGAAGTGATCGGGTGTGGGAACCGTCATTCCGTTTTTCGAAAGCTGAGCAACTCGGAGCAACACAGATGCCGCGCGGAGTCGTTGGAATCATCGAGGGAGTTGGCGACACCATTACGCGTGCTGACGACGCGTTTTTGGCGATGGTCGACTGCGATCGTGCCGACCTCAGCGCCGGCCGCCTCAACTGGCGAGAGATGACGCCGCTCGAGTACCTCCGGCTTGAAGACGCCGGCTTGGGGGAGGCGCTGAGCGCCGGTGCCGACGGCCACGCGGCCCCGTTCCGCAAGGAGTTCGTTCGACCGGATGGCTCACGCGTTCCCGTGCTTGTGTGCTGCGCCTTGAAGCTGGACATGCCCGGTCAGTGGACGAGCTAAGTCATTGACCTTGGGGCGCGGAAGGCACGGCGCGCGGCCATCGCACCAACGCCTCCGTCGACGGCAGAACCAATCCCCGCAGGAGTCTTCCAACGCTTGATCGGTGCGCTCACGGAGGAGCGCCGACGCCTGTACACCATGCTCGACGGCACGACCTCACTGATCTGGGCCGTCGATCGTGACCTGCGGCTGCGCAGCTCCAACGCCGCGCTCCAGCCGGCGGTGTTACAGACCGTAGGCCGGCGCCTTGATGCAGGCGACTTCGCGATTCTGCCGACGCTTCCCGAAGCGATGCAAGCGCAGTGGCGCGGCTTCTACCGGCGGGCGCTGGCTGGCGACCGATTCATCGAACGAACCGATGTCGTGTTGGACCACCTCGAGGTCGTGTTGGAGAACGTGTTTTCGCCGATCTACGATGCGTCCGGGGCCATTGCCGGCGTCGCCGTGGTCAGTGCCGACGTGACTTCCCGTGTTTCCGCCGAGCACGCCGAAGCGACGCGCAAGGACGAACTCGAAGCCGCACAACGACTGGCCGGCATCGGCAGCTGGGCGTGGGACCCGCGCACGAACGTCACGCAATGGTCCGCGGAGATGTACCGGATTTACGATCGCGATCCGGAGGTGGGGGCGCCCTCGTACGAGGAGCTGGCGCCCTATCACCGGGCCGAGGACATGCAGAAACTGCAGGCCTTCGTGGAGCGCGCGTTGGTCTCGAGGGAGCCGTATGCGATGGATACCACGTTCAGACGCCACGACGGGACCGACACGTGGGTATTCGGCAGCGCCGAGGCGGTCCGTGATGCGAACGGCGCGATCGTCAAGCTTCGCGGCGCCACGCTCGATATCACGGACCGGAAGAATGCCGAGCTCGGTCTTTCCCGGAGCGAGGCAAAGTTGCTGGAGGCACAGCGGATCGCACGGATGGGGCGCTGGGAATGGAGCGCGGCCACGGACGCGGTGGTGTGGTCGTCGTCGCTGCTGGAGATCTTCGGTCTGGCTGCCGACGCGACCGTGCCGTCCTTCGCCCAGCATGCCCCCTACTACACGCCGGAGAGCTGAGCGCGACTCACGGCAGCCGTGGCGCACACCTTGTCGACCCGTCAACCGTTCCAGCTCGATCTCGAAATGATGCCCGAGCGCTCGCGTGTGCGCTGGATCGTGTCGCGGGGAGAGCCGCTCATCGATCACACCGGTGCGCTCGTCGGACTCCAAGGCATTGTGATCGATGTGAGCGAACGCAAGATCGCCGAGGACGAGAACCGTCGTCTTGAACTGGCCCTCGTGCGTGCGCAGAAGATGGAGGCCGTGGGCCAGCTCGCCGGTGGCATCGCGCACGACTTCAACAACATCCTGACCGCAATGCTGATCGAGATTCAGGAGCTGTTGAACGAGCCGGCACGGCCGGAGCATCTCGGCGACGGACTGCGTGCCTTGCAGATCGCTGCGGATCGGGCGGCCAGTCTCACCCGCCAGCTGTTGCTGTTCAGCCGCCGACAGGTCTTGCAGGTCCACCCTTTGGAACTCAACGGACTGATCGCCGACCTGGCCCGCATGCTGCGCCGTCTCATTGGCGAAGACGTGACACTCGAGCTCCACGCGAGTGCGGAGGATCTTTGGTTTGACGGTGATGCCGGCATGATCGAGCAGGTCGTTACCAACCTGATCGTGAATGCTCGCGACGCCATGCCACGCGGCGGACGGATTGTGGTGCGCACCTCGGCGCTCACGATTGAGGATAGCGCCCCACCACGGGACCCCGACGCGAGAGCGGGTCGCTTCGTCGCGTTCGAGGTGGCGGACGAAGGCCATGGGGTTGGTCCCGACCTCGCCGCGCACGTCTTTAAACCGTTTTTTACCACCGAGGAAGCTGGGAAGGGTACCGGTCTTGGTCTCGCCACGGCCTTCGGCATTGCCCAACAACACCGCGGGTGGATCGAGATCGCGAGCCCGGCGGGCGGCGGCGCGACCTTCACCGTTGTGCTTCCCATGGCGTCAGCCCGTCCGAGCGGGAGCGCCGTCGAAAGCCATGTCTCGACGCGGGCGGCGACACCGGCCCGCGTGTTGCTGGTGGAGGATGATGCCACCGTGCGTCGAACGTTGTCGCGAAGCCTCGCAGGAGTCGGGTACGAAATTATCCTCGCCGACGACGGCCCCGAGGCGCTCCGACAATGGGCCGACTACGATGGGCAGATCGACTTGGTGGTCAGCGATATGGTGATGCCCGGGGGCATGTCGGGACTCGAGTTACTGGAGCGATTGTCGCAGCTGAAGCCGAACCTCCGGACCATCCTGATGAGCGGCTATATCGCCTCCGCCGAGGACCGCAGTCGGATCGAACAGACGGGCGGCCGCCTGCTCGCGAAGCCCTTCAAGGCCGACGGATTACGCCGGGCCGTCGCCGAGGCCTTGGCGGAACGCTGAACGCGGTCGACAATCGCGAGATTTCATGTACGCGACTTACCGCGCCGTGACGCGAAGCCCACGCACCATGCCCAGCATCGAGTGCGGCTTTCCCTTCTCGTCGAGCGTGCAGATCAGCACATAGTCGCGGCCGCGCTCGAGCGTGACGAGCAACTCGGCGTCCACTGTCTCGCCGACGTCGGTGTAGAGCAATCCTTCACCGGGGTCGTACAGGCCCGTGATGTCGGCGCCGTTCAACTCGAGCCGCAGCAACGAGTCGAGCGACACACCCTGCTTCACGCGCGCGATCGACACTTCGTGC